>CAYGDK010000009.1:0-7224 GCA_964348645.1 uncultured Candidatus Saccharibacteria bacterium
GGTCATAGGGGTAGGGGGCTGACTTCGCAATGAAGTCCTCTACCCCTAGAGTAAAGTATCTCAATAAAAAGAATATGCCTTAACAGATTAAGTTCAGCATTCTTGATCGCCAGTCCTCACCCGCTTGCGAGCGACAGAACGCTGGCGCGAATAATTCGAACCCGTTGTTTAGCCACTGACAGGTTAGGGCAAATCTGCTACCATAACTGCGCTTAATGAAAGATACGCAGAAACATATCTGGCAAAATCTTCCCAAGAAACCCGGCGTTTACCTCTTTAAGGATGAAAACGGTACCATTCTCTATGCCGGAAAAGCGATCAACCTCCGGAGTCGTGTTAGTAGTTACTTTCTAGGTAAAAATAACGACCGACCCTGGATTACTGTCATGCTGGGAACCGTCAACAACGTCGAAACGATCGTCGTCGATACGGAGGTTGAGGCGCTAATGCTTGAGGCGACGTTAATAAAACAGCATATGCCTCGTTTCAATATCAAGTTAACTGACGACAAGGCCTATCCTTATATTAAAGTCGTTATCCAAGAACCAATTCCTCGTTTTTACGTGACACGTCGCCAGTCTGACGACAAAGCACTGTATTTTGGACCCTATCTTTCCGCCAGGTCTGCCACATATGCTTTAGAGTTTTTGCGTCGCATATACGGAATACATATCAGTCCTCGACCCTTACGCGCAAATCGGGATCGAGCGTGCCTAAGCTGCCAGCTTGGATCGTTCGCCTGCCCACTAAGCGGCGAAGTTGACGAAGAGACGTACCGCTGCCGCACAACGAGTGCCGTTGATTTCTTGCAGGGCAAGCGCCGTAGCATTCTCAAAGATCTGCACACTGCCATGGAGCGAGCGGCAAAAGATGAAAAATACGAACTCGCCGCAAAAGTTCGCGACCGCATTCAAGCGATTGAGCATGTATTAACTCGTCAAAATATTATTTCGACGACAATGGATGATTACGACGCAATTGGCGTATACAAAACAAATCACACTGCTGTTGTATCTTCGCTACGCATTCAAGAAGGCCGAATCACCGGCCAAAAAGCATTTCGTTTCGACTTGCGTGGTGACGAGACTAACGCAGAAATTATTCGCAATTTTATCATCAGTCTCTATTTACACTATTCAGACATTCCTGGACTGATAATCGTTGGCGAACCAATCGATGATGCGCAAGCTGTTGAGCAATTGATCCGCGAAAGTAGTGGGCGTGCAGTCGAGCTGCGGGCTACTGAACGTGGAGAGAAAAAGTCTATGCTATTACTCGCAGAGAAAAACGCGCGCGCCAAACTGGAAACTTTCCTTCTAAAGTCAGATCAATCACTGGCGGCTCTAATAAATTTACAAGAGCTGCTCAAGCTTGAAACACTTCCGCATCGAATCGAAGCCGTCGACATTTCCAACCTCGGGACCAGTGAACCGGTTTCGGCAACTGTTTGTTTTATTGACGGAAAGCCAGACAAAAACGAATACCGTCGATATAAGATCAAAACAGTGACCGGGCAAAATGACTTTGCCATGATTCGTGAAGTAGTTCAGCGAAGATTTAGCGACACGTCACGCCCGGCACCCGACCTGTTTATTGTCGATGGTGGTCCTGAACAACTGAAATTTGCTCTTCAAGGACTAGTGGATGCCCCCACGCAACCCGGAAGAATTATTTCGCTCGCCAAAAAACCTGATCGCATATTCTTTCCAGGAAGAAAGATGCCAATACCGGCCGCACGTGGCCAGAAAGGATTGTTGCTACTTAGCCGTATTCGCGACGAAGTTCACCGCTTTGCAATTGGTTTTCAGCGACAGAGGCAGTCGAAACGCTCACTAGGGGTTGAGTAACGCGAATAAAGCCACTAGGCCAACTAGCAAAGGTAGGCCGCAGCCAGCGTGAACCGTCTCCTCCACAGGATCGTCGTTATGCTTGGGCTTTGGTGCTTGTTGATCGTTTTCCATGCCAGCATTGAATACCTTAAGCCTTTTCCGCACAAGAGAGCTTCTACTAAAAACTAGCCGAGTGCTTGTTCGCGTAATGAGACGTAGGTGCAGTATTCACATTCAGGAGAGCTTTCAGGGAAAGTATTACCATCAAGCGCCTCCTTTATCTTAATCAGTGTCGGCTCGATCCAGCTTGCATCGCCATCGTAAGGAAGAAGGTGGACATCAAACTCCAGCTTGCCATCAAATGCTTGCCGATCTTTGCGTCCGTTCACATAAACGAAGTAGGCCGTATCAGATACCGTCAAATCATTTTGCCGCAACAACCATTGGTAAACCTCAGCCTGGCGCTTATAAGAAATCTGCCAATCGGCATCGAGGGTGATTTCGCTGTCCTTGGCCGTGGCCTTGTAGTCAACGACGTGCAAATCCCCGTTCTCATTTTGCCAAATGTCGTCCACTGCTCCAAAAACAATAAAATTGGTCGGTTTATGGTGAGTTCTGACTCCTTCAAAATTCTCCCGCCACGAGTTAATGCTCGGATGATCGAACGGTTTAGCAGCGATTCCGTAGTGTTCCATTAACGGATGTCTCGTTGCAGCGGCACGATGGGCGTCAAATTCTTTTTTCAGCAACGTATCTACTGCCGAGTTAAGTGTGTAGGGGGCGGGCGGAGGCTGACCAATGCCAAAACGACGGTCTAGATAGAAACACTTCGGGCAGCGTTGAAACAGCTCAATCTTACTTCGTGATAACTTAAACGGGTTCGAGCTGCCTGGTTGGTAGCTGTACTTTGATTTCTGATAAAAGCCCATCTTTGCGAGTATACACGACAGAACTAAGTTACGAAGGATCGTCGTCGTGATACAAATAGTTCATGGAACCAAACAATCAATTCCAGATGACACTGGTCAAGATCGAGACTCTTTCGCCTTCAATTTGTTCATTTTTCTTTGAAGCAGTGCCACAATTCACCTTTGAGCCTGGTCAATTTCTGGAATGGACAATCCCCCACCCAAATCCCGACAGTCGCGGTACTAAACGTTGGTTTACGCTCGCCTCATCACCAACTGAAAAACTTATCCAGCTAACAACCCGCTTTGCCGATCAGGGAAGTAGTTTTAAGACGGCATTACAAAACAAAAAAATCGGCGATCACATCTGGGCTCACGGTGTTGAGGGCGACTTTAACCTTCCAGACGACAAGAGGGCACCCTTAGTTTTCATCGCAGGCGGTATAGGGATTACTCCGTTCCGGAGTATGGTCAAGTACTTACTCGATACAAATGAGAAGCGCGATGTAATACTCCTTTATGCCGCCAAATCCCCGGCCGACTTAATATTCTTAGATTTGTTTGAAAAGGCTAGGACAGTATTAAGCCTGAAGCTAGTTACGATCGTCAGCCAGCCCACGGCTGAATGGACGGGCAATAGTGGCACTGTTGATAGAAATTTCATTTCGAATGAGATACCAAACATAGCTTCTGCACAGGTTTATGTGTCGGGACCAGAACCAATGGTCGAAACACTTTCTGGAACACTGCGCAGCATCGGCGTTGCCAATAATTCGATCCACCAAGATTTTTTCCCAGGCTATCTAGCAAGTATCGTAAGCACCGGCAGCCCTAACGAACAATAACGTTGCCCATTTCACTGGAATTGAGGTGATTATGAAAACCCCAGCTTCCCGATTGCTCGAAGGTCATTGTGTAACTTTGCCCTGGAGCAACAGCGGAACGCGCATCAAATGCGCTAAGCTCTGTGTGAGCTGGGTGTGGGTCGCTGGCCGGCCAAAATGAACCCGAACTTTCGTTTTTAAACACAACACTATCGCCAACGTTAATGATCACCTCATTTGGAGTAAAGCCTTTGTCAGAATATGTAACAATTACTGACTGGGGTTCCTTCGAATCGATCACGGTCTTAGCAGCAGAAGGCACTTGAGATTCATCAACAGGATACCTAGAAGTATCGCTCTCAGAATTATTTCGCATTGCCAGAAACGCTGCGCCACCTATCAGCGCAAGCAGTAATACTATGAGTCCGGCTTTTTTCACGCTTTTTCCTTTCGTATACCTTTGAGTATCTCAACGTTCTTTAGATCTGGACCTTTATCTTCAAATCCCGGAACTTCCAAGTATCCGGCTGTTTCTAGCCATCGTTTATCGTTGATTAAAAAGCCAAAGACATCTCCGCCAAGCTTGCCTTCGCCGATGTTCTCGTGCCGGTCACGCTTAGCGCCAAGCTCAAACTTTGAATCATTTAGGTGCCAGCAGTAAACGTTTTCCAAGCCAATCAGGCGATCAACCTCGTCGATGTACGACTCATAACCCTGTTTGGTGGAAATATCGTAACCGGCAGCGAAAGCGTGACAGGTGTCCAGGCAAACTCCGACCCGATCGCGGTCGCTCGAGTTTTCGAGGAGCCACGCCAAATCCTCGAGCTTACCGCCGATGGTTGATCCAGCGGAGTTCTCGTAAATCAATTTTGATTCCTTGGGTGTATTTTCAAGAACAGTTTTGATCACATCTTTAATTTGATCGGCGTTTGCCTCGATCCCACCGTTGTATGTCCCGGGATGAAAGACCGTCCCGACGACGCCAATTTTTGGGGCGAGCGTCAAGGTTTCGGTCAGCGCAGTTTTGGTTTTGATCACATTTTCTGCCGATGCTCCCGCTAAATTAGTTAAATAGATGCCGTGAAAAACCACTTGCTTGAATTCTTTTGGCCAGGCCTCTAGAAACCCCGCGCACGCCTCGTCGCTCCAGCCACGGATCTTCCACTGTAGTGGGGCCGAAGGAAATATTTGTAACGCCTCGGCTTGGATATCGCGACCGACTTTAAGCGCGGTATCTAGTCCACCGCTGGTGGGAACGTGGGCACCAATAATCATCGGCTTCGCCTCAGAAAACTCCTCGTAATATTTGTCGTTATCATTCAATTACGTTCTCAAAATTCTTCTGGACGACCGACCAATCAAGATTCTTAAAGAAGGCTTCAATGTACGCGGCCCGCTTTGTCCCGTGATCAATAAAGTATGCATGTTCATAAACATCTAATGCGACCAGCGGCAGGGCGTTCCAGTCAACGTAGGTGTTTTGAGAGTCACCAACTATAACAAGTAGACGGTTCAGGTCTCGATCCCAGACCAGCCACGCCCAACCACGGGCACTCATACCAGCGGCTGTCATAATTTTTTTTAATTGCTCAAAGGAACCAAAATCCTTCTCTATTTGCGCGGCTAGCTTACCGACCGGCTCGGTACCGCTTCCCCCAAGGTGGCCAAAGTATACTTCGTGATTCTTAATACCCGATAGTGCAAAACTCATTTCGACGGACAAGGCCCGAAATTCCGAATAAGCTTGATTGGCCGAATCCATATCAACGGTCCGAAGCTTGTCGATAATCTCGTTCCACTTCTTAACGTAACCCTCGTAGAGCGTATAGTGCTCCGTCATAGTTCGCTCGCTGATGCCGTTTAACTCTTTAATCGATATAAATTGTTTTGCTTGATACATGTTCTCCGATCGTCTTTTGTTATTGCTTCAAGAGTATTATGATTCGCCTAACGATTCAATCGTTTACGCTCCGGAGGTAGTACATGTGCAGTCATTTCATTGAGCTGTGCCCGGCGGGACCTGGGTGTAAGTGCGCACTCAACCTTCCGCCCGAGCTTCAGCCATGGTCAACCGACAAGGATCCACTCAAGGTTGAGTCCGACGACGAAGAGCGCACTTCGTCCGCGACCTGTGAAACCCCGCTTCAGTGAGATCCACCTACTCGACCCCGCTCAATTGCGGGGTCACAACTTTTCTCTCCTCAGATTCTTGTTTGATACTTTCTGTAAAGATATAATTACCAAACTCTTGCGTCTCGGTGAAAGTATGGCAGCGAAGAACAATCAGGCACCCGGTGATGGCTGCGGCTGCGTCTTAGTCCTAGCAATCATCGCCCTCTTCATCTATGTTCTCATCACGTTCGATGTTCCACTCGGGTATGGATGAGTTCACTACCACACCGCCTCGTGAAAACGAGGCGGTTATACTAAGTGGCCAACTGCCTTTTGAATCTGCGCCAGTTCTTCGGTTGTCGTACCCCGACCCAGCGAAACTCGTATCGTTGTGTTGATTTGCGTACTTGTCAGCCCAATGGCCTGCAGGACATGAGAATCACTTTGTGAACGAGAGCTGCATGCCGATCCGGATGATACGGCGATTCCCAAAGAGTCGAGTTCCTGCACGAGGTCAGTCTTATTTGTTGGTACGATGACAGACAGATGATTCGGGAGTCTGTTGGCGTTACGGCAGTTAACAATGCAGCCAAGATTCTCTAGATCCGCTTGCAACGAATTGCGTAGATCCCCAACTTTTACCGCATCTCCATCACGTTGCTGGGTCGCAATCTCGACTGCCATTGCTAGGCCGGCAATACCAGGAAGGTTTTCAGTACCGCTACGGAGCGATTGCTCCTGCCCACCGCCGTAGACGAGCGGGAAAATAGAAATGTTCTCGCGCACAAAAAGTACCGCAATACCCCTAGGCCCATAGAGCTTACCGCCATTAAACGTTAGTGCATCAACACCAAGTTCGCCAACGTCTAATTTGAGTAATGAGGCAGCTTGGCAAGCATCAGTGTGAAAGATTACATTCTTCGCACGAGCAATCTCTGACAGGGCACCAATGTCCTGGACTACTCCTATTTCTGAATTGGCTAGATGAATCGTCGCCAAAATCGTCTGGCTAGTTATTGCTGATTGAAAATCGGTAACCGAAACTTGCCCTTGTTCGTCGACGGGCAGATACGTTATCTCAAATCCGTCCTTCTCCAGCGCCCGACAAGAATTTATTACACTTGGGTGCTCGATAGCGGTTGTAATTATATGATTACCTAGTGTTTTATTGGCGCGAGCGATTCCTAAGATCGCCAGATTATTTGATTCTGTGCCTGAACCGGTAAAGTAAATCTCATTTGCATTTGCACTAATAAAACTTGCGATGCTAGAGCGCGCCGCCATTAATGATTCTTCGGCTTGGCGACCAAACATGTGACGACTTGATGGATTGCCGAAATTTTCGGCCGATACCTGGCTGACACGTTCAATCACCCGAGGGTCAGTCGGGGTGGCAGCAGCATAATCTGCGTAAACACGGTTCATGTGTGCAAATTGTAGCGAAAAACCACGTGCCTGTCAGGACTGCTCGTAGCTATCAGTGGATAGGACCATAACCTTCAGCCGATCTTTCAGTAGGTTTTGGAAGCGATGCGCCTCCGAAACAGAGCC
>CAYGDK010000009.1:7324-25974 GCA_964348645.1 uncultured Candidatus Saccharibacteria bacterium
TCGCAATGGTCAAAGTGCGGGTGCGAGACAAAGACAAAATCTACCGGCTCAACTTCGGCGATATCGTACGGGTCAAACGCGAAACTAAAGCCCGCCTCGGTGTACTCAACCCGAAAACCAGCATGCCCAAGCGCCGTGATTGTCGCGCCGTCGTATGTTCCACTTCTCATTATTTACCTCCAACCTTTATCGCCATCTCAACTAAGCGGTTAGAGTAACCAAACTCGTTGTCATACCACGCCACCACCTTAGCTAAGTCGCCGTCAACAACTTGCGTCAGCGACAAATCAACGATCGCTGATGCTGGGTGACCGATTAAGTCAGTTGAAACAAGCGGTTCGTCAGTTACGACCAAGATGTTTTTATAGCGGTGCTGTGCGGCAGCTTCAGTTAAAACGTGATTTATTTCTTCAACGGTTGTTTTCTTTTTGAGCAAAAATGTGAAGTCTGACAACGAAACAACTGGGGTTGGTACACGAATTGCTAAACCATCGAATAAGCCCTTTAGCTCTGGGATTACTTCAGTAGTAGCTTTGGCGGCACCGGTGGATGTTGGCACTATGTTTTGCGCGGCTGCTCGTGCTCGACGTAAATCTTTGTGTGGACCGTCCTGCAAGTTTTGGTCCTGAGTATAAGAATGGATTGTCGTCATCATTGCCTTAGCGACTCCAAAATGGGCGTGCATTACTGCTGCGACGGGGGAAATGCAGTTGGTTGTGCAAGAAGCGTTATTAATCACATCCTGTTCGTGAGCCGACTCGTCATTAACACCCATGACATGCGTCGGGGCATTTTCGGCTGGTGCGGAAATAATCACTCGATGAGCGCCGGCACGTATATGGGCGGCAGCATCTTTGCCGTCAGTAAATCTGCCAGTACATTCAAGCACAACATCGACACCGAGCTCGTCCCATGGCAACTTTGCCGGATCCTTTTCAGCTAAAACCTTAACGGACTGTTCGCCAATCATCAGCTGCCCGTTTTTAGCTTGAACTTTCTGAGGAAAACGACGGTAGTTTGAATCGTACTGAAAAAGGTGAGCGAGCGTCTCCGGATCAGTGAGGTCGTTGATTGCCACCAGCTGAATCTGGTCACCGTAGTTGGTTAAGATAATTCGCGCCGCTGTCCTACCGATTCTGCCAAAGCCGTTGATTGCTAATTTCATCTTCCCTCCAGATACCATCTTACTTAGCTTGGCCGCTACTGCCAAACAGCTGCATTTTCTGGCGCACTACCTGCTCAACTTCGTCGATACTTGGGTTGAGCTCGTCGCGCGGGTCGTAGACATCGCCCTGCTTCAAGGTTTCGCGAAGCTGCTTGGTAAAAGCCAAGCGCAAATCGGTATCGATATTAATTTTGCAAACACCCAGACTGATCGCCTGGCGAATGATCGGTTCAGGAGTTGAGGAGGCGCCGTGCAAAACCAGCGGGACGTTGACCGACTTATTTATTTCACCGAGCAGCTCGAGATCAAGTTTTTCATTCGGTAGCGGTTTGCCGTGCGCTTCGCCAATCGAAACAGCAAAACAGTCGCAAGCAGTTTCTTTGACGAAAAGGGCGGCCCGCTTCGGGTTAGTATAATGGCCACTCTCACCTTGGACGTAATCCTCACGTCCACCAATTACGTCCTCCTCGACTTCGACGGTCACTCCCTTACGGTGAGCGCGGGTAACAAAATCTTTAACGAAAGGAATGCGCTCGCCAATCGGAAGTTTCGAAACATCTAGCATTATTGATGTAAATCCAGAAACTAGCGCCTGTTCGCATAGCTCAAAGTTCTTACCGTGATCAAGATGAACAACAGCCGGCACCGAAATTCGTTCTGAAAGCGTACGAGCAATCGCCACCGCAACATCCATCCCCATATAATCAACTGTCTTTTCGGAAATCTGAAAAATAACAGGTGATTTTTCGGCCTCGGCAGCACGAGCTATTGCCAGTGCAGTCTCGAGACTTGTGATATTAAATCCGCCAACAGCGTAACGCTGGGCATCGGCGTGTGCCAGTACGGACTTTAAGTTAACGAGCATCACGCACCTTAATTGCTTGCGTAATTGCTTCGATAATCGCAGCGGTAGTTAGATTAAAACGCTGCATTAATTCGGCCGCCGTACCCGACTCGCCAAACATGTCTTTGACCCCGACAGGAATAACTGGAACTGGGTGATGGATGCTCACGAACTCGGCGACTGCCGATCCGAGTCCTCCATAAACCTGGTGATCTTCAGCTGTGACAATCGCCCCGGTCTCGCGTGCAGCCGACAAGAGTGCAACGTGATCAAGTGGCTTGACTGTGTGTAGGTTTATAACCCTTACCGACAACTTCCCGTCCAGTTGATGAGCGGCCTGTACCGCTGGAAAAACCATTGGCCCATTTGCAATAACTGTGACGTCGTTGCCATGTGTCAGAGTTAAGGCCTTACCAATTTCGAATGGCGTCCGGTCGGTCGTTAGGGTTGGTACCTTTTCACGACCGAGACGAAGATAAGCTGGCCCCCGATGAGCGGCAAGCGCTAATGTTGCCCGTTTTGCTTCGACAGCGTCAGACGGTACAACAACGGTCATATGCGGTAACGTTCGCATGATCGCAACATCCTCGAGCGCCTGATGAGTAGCCCCGTCCGGACCGACCGACAACCCTGCGTGCGAACCAACGATCTTTACGTTGTTTTGCGAGTAACAAACACTTAGACGAATCTGGTCGAGAGTCCGGCCAGGTGAGAAAACGGCGTATGATGCGGCAAAAGGAATGAAGCCCTCATGAGCCAACCCGGCGGCAACACCAATCATATTCTGTTCAGCGACGCCAACTTGAAAGAATCGATCTGGATGCTTTTGAGCAAAACGATCCAAGCGTGTGCTCTCAGTTAGATCGGCCGTCAGTCCAACTACAAGCGGATTGTTTTTGCCTAACTCGACCATTCCATCGCCAAAACCGTCGCGAATTGCTCGTTCAACTAGCGGTCCGTAAGAAAGATTATGTAGCAGCTTCATTTGACGCTCTCCTTACAAAACATTACTCGTGCCCTCCTACAATTTTGCCGCGCAATGAGCGAAGCTCGCGCAAGGCTCGCTGGGCTTGACGACGATCCGGTGGCACTCCGTGCCATTTGTAATCTTGCTCCATAAAATCTACTCCTTTGCCGGGCGTCGTGTGACAAATAACAACTGATGGCTTCTCAAAAACTGCTCGAGCGTGTCGGAGCGCCGCTAAGATTTCTGACATATTGTGCCCATCTACCTCCAGAACGTGCCAACCAAAAGATCGATACTTATCAGCCAATGGCTCAAGCGACATAACGTCCTCGGTGAAGCCATCGATTTGGATATTGTTTCGGTCGACAATGGCAGTAAGGTTGTGTAGTCGCCGAGCGCCGGCGAGCATAATCGCCTCCCAAGTTTGCCCCTCGTTATGTTCACCATCACTGAGTACGGCGTAAATTCGCCACTTCTCCTGGCGCAGATTAGCGGCCAGCGACATACCAATCGCCTGGCTTAAGCCTTGCCCAAGCGGACCAGAGGACGTCTCAACTCCGGGCAGACCGATCGAGTGCGGGTGGCCCTGTAAATTACTGCCCAATTTTCGCAAGGTTGAAAGCTCGTCCCGAGCAAAGAACCCTCGATGAGCCAGCGTTGCGTACAAAACCGGACAGATGTGCCCACAGGAAAGTACTAATCTATCGCGCTCGGGCCAGTCGGGCCGGGCAGGATCAATTTGCAGAATCTCAAAATATAAGGCCGTAAAAACATCCGCCATGCCAAGCGGACCGGCCGAATGTCCAGAACCCGCCTCGACGAGCATTTCAATTATCGACGAACGTATTTCGTTCGCTTTTAGCTCGAGCTGTTTGATCATTGCGTTGCCTCAACCAACTCGTTCAATTTCTGAAAATTTGTCGCCCAATCTCCGACGTCGTAAATTGCCGACGAAGCCACGCAATAATTCGCTCCAACCCGGAATAAGTTCTGAACGTTTTGCGAGTGGACGCCACCATCGACCGAAATAATTAGTCGGCGATTAGGGACGCGACGTAAGTATGATACCGAAGCCGGTGTCTGCGTCAGCATTACCTGCCCAGTGGCGCCCGGTACAATACCCATTACCTGAATGTAGTTACTGATTTCGTAAAACGGTCGCAAATGGTCAAGGTCAGTGTCTGGATTGATCGCGAAACCAAGTAGCATGTCAATTTCACGAGCATGATTGACGAGTTGTTCGGGGTCAAAAAATGATTCGATATGAACAATCGAGCGCGTGATACCAACTTTTTTTAACTTCTCCAAATACGGAATTGGGTCACGAACCATCAAGTGCGCTTCGGCATAGCCAAGCGTTATATTTGGCCACGCTTCTATTTCTAGGGTTGTCGCCGGCACAAATCGCCCGTCGGCCACATCAATATGAATAGCGTCAGCAACCTCTCGCGCAAAGTCGAGCCTTTTGGAAAATTCCTCGACGGTCACCGTTAAGTCACCAGGAATAATTGGTAAGCGTGCCTTCATTCGTGATGTCCCTGATCAATCTGCCGAATACGACGTTTGTGTCGCTCTTCGTGACTGAAACTTGTCGACAAAAAGGTACGGACGATCTCCCACGTCTCATCATTAGACAAGAAGCGGGCGGGGATGGATAGAATGTTGGCGTCGTTATCTTCGCGAGCTTCGGCCGCAATTTCTGGCTTCCAGGCTACCACCGCGCGAATACCTTTATGGCGATTAGCAACGATTGCCATTCCTTCGCCCGAGCCACAAAACAAAATGCCAACGCCACGCTCTTTTATAACTGCTTTTGATACTCGCGAGGCATAGATTGGATAATCGTCGCGAGGTTGGTCGGAGAAAGCGCCGAAGTCTTCAAAGCTAATGCCGTCCGTAGCTAGCTTGTGCGCGACAAACTCTTTTTGCCCGAACCCTGCGTGGTCTGCCCCCAAAAAAAGCATTAGTGCACCACGTTGACCGGATCAGATTCGGCCAGCCCTTCGATATTCTTTACAGTAGTGGATAAGATATTTTCGAGTGCCTCGCGACTATTAAAGGCGTTGTGTGGCGTGACGATTACGTTCGGGTGGCGCATCAGTGCGTGATCGGCCATAGCTGTTTGATAATCGGCCAATTGAAAATACGGCGAGAAGAACTCGCGCTCTTCCTGAAGCAATTCTTCATCCTCAAGTACATCGATGCCCGCCTGGGAGATGCGGCCGTCTTCAAGCGCATCAAGTAAGGCACGGGTATCCACCAATCCGCCCCGGGCGGTGTTGATCAAGACCGACCCGCGCTTCATCTGACCGATTTCTTCTTTGCCCAACAGATGTTTATTCTGCTCAACAAGCGGACAGTGCAGAGTCACCACATCGCTAGCATGGAGCAACTGAGGCAATGACATATACTCAACACCATATTTTTCGGTTAGTTCGGTGTTTGGCTTCATGTCATAGGCAACAATGCGCATACCTAGTCCGTGTGCAATTCGCGCCACATGCGCACCGATCTTGCCGGTACCGACTATTCCGAGTGTCCGGCCCATAACATCCCAGCCAGTTAGTCCACGGTAGTCAAACGTTCCGTCCTTGGTCCGCTCAACGGATGGAACAATATTGCGCGACAAGGCGAGTAATAACGCAATAGCGTGTTCGGCCACAGTATTGGGACCGTAGGCAGGCACGTTACAGACGGTAATGTTTCGCTCTCGGGTAGTCTCCAGGTCGATGTGATTGGTCCCGACCGACATGGTGGCGATACCCTTCAAATCCCTTAGGCTGTCTAGTGTGTGTGCTTTGAGGTCAGAGTATACAAATGAGACGAGAATATTGGCAGCTTCGGCGTCAGAAATTGTGTTGGGTGTTAAACGATGGGCGTGGAATGACAGGTCGAAGCCATGCAAATGATCACGGAAGTACTCTTCTTCCCATTTTTCAACCTCAAAAAATACTACCCTTCGCCCCTCCATATCTTTACTGTACCACACGCCATCAGGTAAGCTAACTCTGAAAAATGCGGGTGTGGTTCAATGGCAGAATATAACCTTCCCAAGGTTGAGACGGGGGTTCGATTCCCCTCACCCGCTCAGAAAATGCAGGTTCGCTGAAAGCGTCTTGGGAAGCGAGCTGAGCGAGCATACCCTCACCCGCTCGAGCGAATAGCAAAAATCCGCCTGGTGGCGGAGCTTTTGCCGAGTCGAGGTGACTAAATGTCGCGACATTACCGCATCAGACCGGATGGTCGTCGCAGTGTTTCTCGTAATCGGTAGAGGGTGTTACCAACTCGAGCTGTCGCATGTACCGACACTACATCGAGCCCCAATGCGTTACATTGGGCGAGCCACACAAAAGAATGTCGCTTTGTGCAGATTTCTTAGTATTTCCTCCATTTGAACCAGTCGGCGACATGTAAAGCACCCTTTACAGACGCACTCTCGATTGTCATACTGAGGAAACTTATGGCAATAACCAAAAACATTATTGAAGTTCGCGAACTAACAAAAACTTATCCGGGCGATGTTCACGCCGTTCAGGGTGTTAGTTTTGAAGTAAAAGAAGGTGAATTTTTCGGCTTCCTCGGACCAAACGGCGCCGGCAAATCAACCACCATGAACATGCTCGTTAATCTCGTCAAGAAAACGAGCGGAAGCGTTAAAATCGACGGCTTTGAAGTCACGGAAAACTCTGACGAGGTCCACAAACGCATTGGCTTTGCCATGCAAGAAGTTGGCCTGGACGAAGTGGCGACTGCCAGAGAAATGATGGAGCTGCACGGGCGGTTGTACCACTTACCTAAAGAAGAAATCGAGACGCAGATTAGCTCACTCCTCAAACTGGTTGAGCTCGAAAAGGTCGCTGACAAATTTACGTCAACATATTCCGGCGGTATGCGCCGTCGTTTCGACCTGGCGTTGTCGCTCATCCACAAACCAAAGATCCTTTTCTTAGATGAACCAACTCAAGGATTAGACCCTCACGCTCGTCAGTTAATCTGGGGTCACATCCGTGATCTTAATAAGCAGGGTATGACCATCTTCCTTACGACCCACTTCATGGAAGAAGCAGAGGCGCTCTGCGAACGGATCGCGATAATGGATAAAGGCCAGATTGTCACCAGCGGATCTCCAGAAGAGTTGAAGAAAAAACATAAGGCCAATAACCTCGAAGAAGTTTTCCTAAAAACCACCGGTAGCAATTTAGCCAATGAGGAAGTTAATAATAATGCCTCGGATCCGTATATCCGAGCCCGGAGATAACCAACAATGAATAACTTTTTCTCTGACTGGTACTACCTATCTATCCGCAATATTAAATTGATCTGGCGACCGATAATGGCGCTTATCCCATCGTTGTTTATGCCGATCTTCTTCTTCGTAGTTAACTCGCTATCGCTGCAATCGTTCGCTAAAGTTCCCGGATTCCCCGATGTTTCTTACAAAGATTTTATCGCCCCAGTGGCCATCTTCACTGCCATTTTCTTTTCGGCTGGTAACGCTGGAATCGAACTTGTCCAAGATATTGCCGGAGGCTACTTTAAAAAGCTTGTAATAATGCCAATCAACAAACTGGCCATTGTTCTTTCGAAACTCGTTGAAGTCGCTTTTCAATCGTTGATGCAAGGGTTGATTATGCTTGTCTTGCTACTTGCCTGGGGCGTCAACTTTGAATCTGGCTTCCTAGGGATTGTCACAATTTTCGCGATCCTAATGCTTTTTGCGATGGCCTGGAGCTGCATCGGCATGATTATTGCACTGCGGACACAGAACGCTCGTCTCGTTCAATCGATGTTTCTGCTCGTCTTCCCGCTCTTGTCCGTTACCACATCGGCTGCACCGCGCGAGCTCCTGCCTGAAACTTTCGCTATCGCCACCGATTACAATCCAGTTACTTATATAATTGAAGCGATTCGCGCACTGGTTCTGAATGGCTTTGGCGATCCTGCAATCGCCCAAGGATTTATTGCCGCCGGAGTCTTATTCGTCGTCCTCGTGTCCATCACTGTCTTATCGTTCCGCAAAGCCTTAAAGTAACCCACTGTTTCAGGTAAAATAGTTTGGTCGCCACCTTAGCTCAGCGGTAGAGCATCGGTATCGTAAACCGAGGGTCCGGGGTTCAATCCCCCGAGGTGGCTCCAATGCACCGATCGGGATTACACAGTTACGGTGTATCCCCCGAGGTGGCTCAGTAGTTAGTTATAAAAACAGGCGCGACCAAGATAAGCGTCGAACATGAATAGGACCACAATCAGTGCGGGTATAGCCAGCCACAGCCAGTGATGACGTCCAGTTTCGCGCTTTAATCTGTAGGTTAATACGGCGCAAGCAACTAGCGACCAAAAACCCAAAAAGCTAAGCAGGCCGGTGGTGACGGTCGTCCTGGCGCTTTGGCATACGATCGTCGCGTTAAGCGCCTCGAACCCGGCGTAAAATATAATCGAAAGAAAGAAGTATAAGACGGGACTGGTTAGTAGCTGCTTACGACTCATTCGAATCAGTTGATTCGGTCGTGGCGCCGTCAGTAGCCTCACCCTCAACGGCAGGCTCAGCACCAAGTTCAGCAACAGCTGCTTCTTCGGCAGTGGCGTCTTCGGTTAGCTCAGCTTCAAGCTCTTCTTCGCTAATTGGAGCAGAAACGAGACAGATAACTTCTTCGGCGTCGTCCATTACTTCAATGGTTTCTGGTAGTGCCAAGTCCTTAACTCGAATTTGGTCATCGAATGTGGCAAGGATTGTAATATCAACCTCAACGGCCGGGATAAGGTCGCCAGGGAAACATTTAATATTGAGCTCGTCACGGTTGGCCACAAAGTTACCCTCGAGATCCTCGACTGCTGCTGAGGTACCAACAAAGTGAATAGGAATAGCGGTCTCAATTTTTTCAGTCATTTTAACGGCGTAAAAATCAACGTGGACAGGGTCGCTTTTAAGATAGTGAGCCTGTGGCTCGTGAATTAGAACCTTGATTGGTTTTTTGTCATCGATAGCTAGATCAACCAAAGCACTGGTACCGGCTTCGGAATAAACTTTTTTGAATTCTTTTAAGTCCACGGAAATAATACCGCCATCGACGCCGTGACCGTATACGACAGCAGGAAGCACTGCGCGAGCGCGCAGCCTTTTTACTTTCTTGCCAATCACTTCGCGTGTATTGGCGTTAAGGATAAGAGTTTTTGCAACCATTGTTTATTTTAAAAATGTTTCGAATGTGTCGGGCAGCGTCTCAAGCGTTGTGCAGGCGCGCTTGAGTTCCTTTTTTGTGATCGGACCAGCCTTAGCCACTTCTTTTAAGTCGACTGGGACTAGCAGAATCACAGGGAAATGACCCCGGTTACAGATGACTGAGAGCTCAACGTTGGCGTTATCGTGGAAGGCCTTCAGCTGAATATCTCGAAGCGAGAAAGTTCGGCTGCAAATTGGGCAACTAAGCTCTCGCTGCATTTCTGCAATTTCGTCCTGTAGGGAGCGCATATCAGGGATAATAATACCCTGTTTGAACCAGTTTAGTCAACGCTTGGCGCTTGGCTTGCGGCGCTGGTCGAGACGCCACTTGGCAATCTCGGCGTGATGACCAGTTAACAGAACTTCTGGGACGCCTTTTCCCTTATATTCATTCGGTCGGGTGTATTGCGGATATTCGGTCAGATCGTCGTTAAAGGTCTCTTCTTGCAGAGAAGCGCTATTACCTAACACCCCGGGGATGAGTCGAACGACAGTATCGATAATCGTCAGTGTCGGCAGCTCTCCGCCACTCATTACAAACGGTCCGATCGAAACTTTTTGGTCAACGTATTTAGTGATTCGCGCATCGAAACCCTCGTAACGTCCGCATAAAAATACTAACGAGTCTTTAGCGGCGAACTCTTCGGCCATGTTTTGGTCAAACTGGTCTCCGTCAGGCGAAAGCATTACTCGATGCGCCCGGTGACCGTGATCGACTGCCTCAAGCGCCGCGTGAGCAACGTCGACTCGCAAGATCATCCCTGGCCCGCCACCATACGGCGTATCGTCGACGTTCCCGTGCTTGTCGATCGCCCAAGAGCGTAATTGGTGAGCTGTAATAGTAACTTTTTCTTTTGTCTGCGCTCGAGAGGGAATTGAGTGCGATAGCGCCTGTTCAATCATTTCCGGGAATAAAGTTAAGACGTCGATCTTCATAGGGGAATTATCCCATACAAAAAGGAGCAGCGAAAACCTGCTCCTTTTTGATCGCCGATCTAGATAACGCTAGTGGCTTTTTCTTCGCTTGGACGTTCTTCGCGGTCCGCCGGGGCAAGATCCGACATCGGAGCTTCGCCGCCATCGGGTTCGACTATCTTAAGATTGATGCGCGAATTTGATTTTGAGCCAAACACTCGCAAAAGCGATCGAATCGACTTGGCCGTGCGGCCATCGCGTCCAATCACCTTACCCATATCGTTTCGGTTGAGGGTGAGCTGAATCAGGACGCCCATTTCGTCGACTGTTCGGCTGGTCACGACTTCATCCGGGCTGTCTACCAGAGGTTTAACAATACTTTCGACGTATTCTTGATCTGTTATTTCTTTCATGCGGTCCTTTCTCTACGGTAATACAGAAGCAGGCTCGACCTTCTCGACTGCACTTAGCAAATTTGTAACCGATCCGCTTAATCTTGTCAAAGCACTACCGCGCTTTGTTTTTACGCTGACGTGTTCAGACCCAAAATACCAAGGCCAATTAGAGCGAGTCAATCTTAAGGGTGCTGCCGGGTAACGGTTTCTTGGCAATTATCTCTCTGGCGATGGCGGTTTCGAGATCGTTCTTAATCACTCGTTGTAGCGCACGAGCGCCAAAGACAGGGTCGTAGCCCTTTTCTGCCAGACTCGATACAACTGCGTCGCCGATAGATAAGATTACGCCCTTTTCTTGCTTGACTAAGCTGGCCAAGGAGGTTAGCTGCAGCTGAACAACTTGTTTTATCTCAGCACGCGTTAGGGGTAGGTAGACAACTACGCCGTCAAAGCGGTTTAGGTATTCCGGGGCAAATACTCGATCAGTAATTAGTTGGTCGATCAGCTGACTCTCCAAAGAAGACGGAGGATTAGGACGCTCAACTTGCGCTTTAATAAAATCGGAACCGGCGTTACTGGTCGCGATGACAATCGAATTACTGAAATCTAGTACTTTACCGAAGTTGGTAGTCAAGCGACCTTCATCGAGAAGTTGAAGCATAACATTTCGAACAACGGCGCTCGATTTTTCAACTTCGTCAAATAACACAACCGCTGAAGGAGTTTGCTGAATCGCGACCGTCAGACTGCCTGGTTGGCGAACTGGATCGGTACCGAGTAGTTTTTCTAAGCCGTTGGCGTCGGCGTATTCGCTCATATCTAGTCGAATTAATTTCGCGGACGAACCAAAATATATTTCGGCCAGTGCCTTGGCTGTTTCTGTTTTACCGACACCGGTCGGACCAAGAAACAAGAACGAGCCAATCGGCTTAGTGCCCTTTGTCAGACCAGCCCTAGCCCGAAGCAGCGCGTCACTGACAAGCTTTATCGCTCGGTCCTGACCGATCACCCGTCGATGAAGCTCCTGCTCCAAATTAAGCAGCGTCGCCTGTTCAGTTTCGTCCACCTGCAGCGGTACGTTCGCCCGCTGCTCAACCACGGCCGTCACGTCAGCGCTCGTTACTAGATGGCCACCAGCTTGTACGTGCGCCGCAACTTCTTCCATCAGTCTGATCTCCCGCGCCGGAGAAGTTTCGTCTTTAATATACCGCTCCGCCAAACTAGTAAGCGTTGTCAGCGACGACAACAGGAAGAACGCTTGATAACGATGTTCGACCGAAGGTAGGTGAACAAGCAAGACTCGCAATAAATCGGCGCCGGAAGGCGGCGGGACTTCTATCTTGCTGAATTTTTCTGCAAGGATTGGGATCGACCGAACGAGCGTTACCTGAAATTCTGGTGTGATTGTGCCGATAATATGAATACGTGAATCACTTAAATACTGCGTCAATAAGTTGCCCGCGTCGGCGCTGCCCGCACTTTGCCCCGACAATATTAGGTCTATTCGAGGAATAAATAGTAAGACGTTGCCGGCCCTTACGATATCCGCAAAAAGCGCCTCAAAAAGTGGCGCCAGCTGTTCGGGTTTTGGTGCGGCCGAGAGGAGTGCGGACAGGTCAAGAATTCGAACCTGCATACCGTCAAGCCGGGTCTTGGTTTGGAAGCTAACCACCCGTGCTGCCAATGCGTAAAAGACTTCCGACTTACCGATACCGGGTTCACCAACCAACAGCACATTTTGCCCCTCCTGTTTATTCAGCTCAAGCGTCAGCTGATCAACGACCGCGTCTCGCCCAAAAAGCGGTGAGAACTGCGTGTATTTGGCGATGCTGACATCGACTTCCTGGGTAAAGCGGTCAAGAAGGTTGGTGTAGCTGGTCGCCCATAACTTGGCAAAACCACCACTTTTTTGCTTCCATTTATCCCAAAACCGGACCGCAGACGTTGATCGATAACGTCGGGCGTAAAAATCCATCAGTGCCGCCACCGAATCTGGAGATATTTTTGCCTTATTAAAATAGTCGGTCACGAGCGGGTCAGACAAAGCAACTGCCACAGTTTCGAATACATCTATTTGGGTGCTGGTCGGATGGCGCTCGATCACAGACTGGATAAACGTTTCGGCTGTCCCATCGGCATGTAAATAAAGCTCAGCCAGGCGCTTTTGTGACAAGCCAAGTCGAAACATCAGCCCCTCAACCGATTGGTTCTTCAGTAACTCGTTCCAGAGTGCCGTACGACTTCCTGCTCTATGGTAAGCCAATAGTGCGGCAACGCTCGAATAGTCAAAATGATTGAGTACCGAACGGTCGTTGGGCTTGATCGGCAAACTCGAGTCAGACCAAATGCTGGTCGCATAGACATGGAATGAGCAGATTCCAAGCGCGGGACCTAAGAGAATCAAGGCGAACCCGATCAGCGTTCCTGGGACAGCAAAAGCCAATGAAGCTAATAAAACGATGATTGCGAGTATGAACGTCATTAGGCCCAAGAGCCGAACCACTACAAACGGTAAACTGCGGTAAAGGACGAAGAACCGAACGCGCTCAACTTGGACACCGCCCCAGTTCATATAAACAACCTTCCGACACCAAGCAGCGGCAGTAGTACGATAAGTGCAGGGGTTACCACCCAAAGCGCTAAGCCAAGACCGGCTGCAACTATCAATACTGCTAGTGTCACAACCGAAACCAGGATTACGACAGTGCGAACCAAAAATCCGATCAGGCGGCTAGCAAGATTCATTTCCCAGATTTTGAGCTGATCACCAAGCGAAACATTCTGCGCCGACATAACGTCGTTCTTCCAGGGGGCAAATAGTGTTCTTAAAAGCGTGGGCAACGAAAAAATATCAACTATATATGATAGAAATGCCGTAATCGCTGTATATGCCTGAATGATTCCGGCACCGTACCACCACACAAAATATCCGCTAAGCATCCCCCTCCATATTTTCAGTATAGCCTAGATATGACAGAACCCGCAGATGCGGGTCCGGGTCAGTCACCGAGTTGTCGATAATGGTCAGCGAGGAAAAAGGTAAACAAACCGAAAACGGCGTAAGCTACCGTCCAACCCCAGCAGTAGTAACAGCGTGGATTGTACCGGTCATGGTACCGATATCCTCTAAGCAAGCTCCAGACCACACCAACAAACGCCAAAAACAAAACAATAATTAGCTTAAGAGAAGTTCGATACAAAAGAACAACCTCCGTGGAGGTAATTCTAAATAGTGCTAGGCTGTTTCGCTAGTAGCTTCTTCGGAGGCTACTTCGTCGGCTGGTGCTTCAGTGACTTCGGGCTCAGCCGCCACGGTATCTTCACTGCCTTCGACTGGAGATGCATCGACAACTTCTTCAGCAACTGGCGTCTCAGCCGCCGGTGCAGCAACTGGCTTCTCAGTCGGTTCCGACTTCGGTTTGCGATTACGCTTTTCAAAAACAATGGATGGGTGTTTGATTTTTTCGCCCAACAAAAGGCGCGAAACAGTATTTGAAGGCTTGGCGCCCTTTGACAGCCAAATCTTAACGTCTTCAACTTTGAGGCCAATAGCCTTGGTGTGAGGGTTGTAAAAGCCGAGATCGGCCATAAATTTGCCGTTGATTGGGTATGTGTGCTCAGCAACAACGACCCGGTAGGTCGGTTTGTTCTTTTTTCCAATTCGGCGGAGTCTGATTACTAACATCTATGAAATTTTACCGTACCAATGACTTTTCTTCAAGACGTCGGCGTAGCCTCGCTCAAAGTCAGCCCAAGCAGACGGGTTTTTGCCTTCGAGCTGAACTCGGCCGATAACGAGCCTAGAGCTGGCCATAGCAGATTCTAAAAACTTAAGCCGCTTCCCTTCGAGCCAAGTAAAGGCACCTGGCCATGGTTGCAGCGCTCTTATCTGTCGGTCTATCTCGACCAAAGGCTTAGTCCAATCAATTTCAGCCATTTCCTTTGTCAGTTTGGAGGTACTCGTCACCGCCGATTCGTCCTGAGTAACGATTTTTGATTGACCAGCCAAGTACGGTGGAATCGAAGCGAGAAGTAGTTTGGCGCCAAGATCAGCCAATCGCTCGCGCAATGTAACGCTAGTATCGCTGGGCTGAATAGCTGCACGCTCCTGGGCAATTACTCCGCCTGCATCAACTTGCGGTGCCATCGCCATAATCGTCACGCCCGTCTCCGCGTCGCCTGCAAGAATTGCCGTCTGTATTGGTGTCGCCCCGCGATACATTGGCAAAAGCGATGGGTGAACGTTGAGTGAGCCGTAGATCGGGACGGCTAATGTAGCAGCGGGAAGGATTTTGCCATACGACGCCAGTACGACTAAATCAGGATCGAGTTGTTCTAAGATTGGAGCGATATCGGATTTTTCCGCTGGCTGAAAAACTGCCACACCGTGTTCGGTCGCGAACTGTTTGATCGGTGTACTGACCAATTCCTGACCTCGACCAGCTGGCTTGTCGGTTTCGGTTACAACAGCAATAACGTTCAGTTTGGCATCAAGTAATGAGTTGAGTACCGGCAGCGAAAAGTTGTCTGACCCAAAAAACACAATCCGCGCGTAACGGTAATCCGAAAGTTTGGCGAAGCCATCGGCGCGATCAGTAAAGAGAATTCCATCGAGATGATCGATCTCGTGTTGCAAAATACGAGCCAGTAAGCCCTTCGCTTTAATTGTTACTGGTTCGCCTTTAAGCGTTTGTGCTTGCACCGTTACACCGGCACTCCGAGTTACTGGTAGCTCCAAGCCCGGTAGCGACAAGCAACCCTCCTCCATAGTTTCTTTTTCCTGGCTGAACTTGGCAACAACGGGGTTAACAAGTGCGGTAAACGGAATTCGTGGCAGCTCATCTTCTGCGCTGGTCGGTTCATACCCAAACACTATGACGCGCTCGGAAATGCCGACTTGCGGCGCCGCCAGACCCAGACCATTGTGCTTTTTCATCACAGCAAACATCTCGTCCGCGAGTGCAGGAAGGCTATCGTCAAAAATCTCGACGGGGCGAGATTTTTCGCGCAAAACAGAGTCGTAGATTATTCGCAGATCCATACCGCTTTATTGTACGCTATCAGGTTCGGGATGTCACCGATTGCAGCTTAGGGCTCTAGGTCGATTGACCAGGCGAACGGGAGCGACTTGGCGAGCTGATGTTTCTCTTTAGTGCTTATTGATTTAGCGGTAAAAGTAACGTTCGCCCGAAAACGTTTGGGACCGATTGGCACAACGACCGGTGGTCCTACGGCAGTTGTAGGTATCGTTCTCGAAATCTGCTCGCGGACTTCTATTGCCAAGCGACGCAACTCCACTTCGTCTGTACCGTGAGCAACAACGCTCACCAGCATGCCGTATGGCGGCAGCTTTAAAGTTCGACGGTCGCCAAGTTCGTGCTCAAAGAATGATCGGAGATCGCCGACCGCTGTAGTCCAAATCGGATCGTCAGGTAGAAAAGTTTGGACGAGCAGCTCTTTCGTAACAGTTCCTAGAGTCCTAACCATCCGCACTAGCTCCCAGCGATCATTCAACGCTACGCCGCCAAGCATTCGATCAACGCTGGCAAGCACTACCAGATCGTATTGATCTGCGGGAAACGCGAGGGACTTTTCCGTCGCCACTACCACGCCGCTAGCCGGCATAACGGGCTGATCGCTACTGAGTTCGTGCACAATCGTTCCAGGAATTAACCGTTCGATTTCGGCTCGTATGCGCGCCACACCCTCACCAACCTCATGCAGTGTAGTCGCCCTGCATTCAGGGCACTTAATTGGCAAATCGAGCAACGTGTTGTCGTACCGGCAAATTAGTTGACCACGATCAACGGCAAGTGTTCGACCACACTTTGGACAATCCAGAAGATGACCGCACTCTCGACATATGAGCGCCGATGCCCAGCCTCGAGCAAGTGTCACCACTAAGCACCGCCCACCAGCACTCGACACGGACCGAATCCGTTCTTGGACGCTTGGGAGCAAAACCTCGCTGGTGCGCAACCTACTTGCGACTGTTAGCGATGCAAGACCGACTTTGGCCCGACGGAGTACCCACTCCTTTTTTTGAAAGCGCAATATATCAGCCGTCTCTGGAATGTCGTCACCATAAAACAGACGCAGCTGCTCGCATGCCGCTCGGATACGGGCAATGGTTTTGACTCGCATATACGGACGTTGTTGCTGCTTGAGACCGATATGGCTAGGTTGATCGATGATCAGCCCGTCGCCACTGGCCAGCGGCAGAAACGCGCCGCTACTGGTGGTGGCGATCACGTAGCGTTCGTTGGCCGCCAATTTTGATTCAATCGCCTTACGGAACCGAACGGTTTCATCGGCCACCACTACCTCAAGACCGCTCTTTTTGGCACTTTCGCAAAAGTATTCTAAAAATGATTTTTGGGCAAAGATACAAACGAAAGAAGCATCAGCGTGCTTCGTAATTAACCTAATGTACGTATCAAGCCGCTGCGCAACTGGTAGTTGGAAAAAAGTGGGGCGCACCGGGGAAACTGCCGCTATACGCGATCTAAGCGTAAAAGGCTGATCAAGCGCGTGAAAGCCAACCTCGCCCAGGCTGGCGCCGTAGTGCTGAGCCAGTTGACGCACTACCGTGATTTCAGCAGTGCTTAATTGTTTATCCCGCTCAATCGCCGCTAGCGGCTTAATCTTTTCCTTCAAATCACGGCTAACGGACCGCCGCAGCGACACGACAATTCCGGCGACAATTCGGCGGCGCAGGGGTACGGAGACTAGACTGCCACTCCTTATATAAGGTACCATTGACGCAGGCACAGCGTACGTGAGCTCTTCGACCTTCGATCGCTGTTTAACGATGACATCGACATAGAGCATTGCTGCCTCATCATAATGAATACTGAGACCAAGACAACAGAAGCTAACACCGGGATGCCGCTTGTCGCGCTGATCGGGCCAACCAACGCCGGTAAATCGACGCTTTTTAATCGTCTAACTGGTTCCTGGCAAGCTGTCACCGCCAAAGAGCTATCAACGACCCGAGATCGTATTTACGGCGAAGTTGACTGGCAAGGACATCGATTTAACCTCGTCGACTGCGGTGGCCTGGCTGCTGATGATTCCGAAATGTACCAACAAATTCACCAGCAGACGCTGCTGGCTGTTGAAGAGGCAGATATCGTCCTTTTTGTTTTTGATGCCGTCGAAGGCATGACGCCAACCGATCTGCAGTTCCTCAAGCGTCTCCGCGCCAAGAAAACAGTTTGGCTCCTAGCCAACAAAGTCGACTCGCACAAAAGATTCGAGACTCTCCCAACGTACGAATATTTAAAATTGCCGAGCTATCCGGTTTCGGCAACGAGCGGTAAGGGTATCGGAGATATGCTAGAAGACTTAGCGAAGGCGCTACCGCACAACATCGCCACTCCACAATCCAGCCCGATAATTGCGCTGGTTGGCCGACCAAATGTTGGTAAATCAACGCTCCTGAACGCCCTCACCCAAACAGACCGCGCAGTAGTTAGTCCTGTTGCCGGCACCACTCGCGACATCGTCACCGGAACCCTGACCATCGACGGTAAAGAATTCTTATTGGCCGACACAGCTGGCGTTCGCCGGCGTGGTCGCATCGAAGTTGGACCCGAGTCATTTAGCGTTAAGCGCACACTGGCCGCCATTTCCCAAGCCGATGCTGTTTTGGTTCTACTTGACGCCAGCGAAGGCACAACTCGAGGCGACCTACATTTAATTTTCTTCGCTAAAGCACTAGAAAAACCAATCCTGCTAGTACTTAATAAAATCGACCTCGTCCCAACCAAACAGCTGCCGTTCTACCGATACTTGAGCAAATTCCCCAACGTCGCCATTTCCGCTAAAGAAAGTGAAAACATCGAGGAAATCCTTGATTGGGTTCGTGAAAACGTCAGCGACAAAAGCAATTCGACTACAAAAAAGCCTAACGATAAGAGGGCGTAGCTTAACGATAGGTGGGGGAAGCTATCGCCCGATAACGGAGTTACGGGCGTTGCTTAACGATAGGTTGGTGACGCAATCGCCCGAAAGCTTGATTGCGGATAAAGGACAAGCGCCGATCGACCGATAATAAACTGCTTGTCGAGCGGTCCCCATTCGCGCGAGTCAGACGAGTGTGTCCGGTTATCACCAAGCACAAAAAATTGATCGTCTTCGAG
>CAYGDK010000010.1:0-24894 GCA_964348645.1 uncultured Candidatus Saccharibacteria bacterium
CAGAGAAACTTTCCGATGCCCCTACCCCTTGGAGCCATCATGAGCAGTTTTGTAGTTATGGCAACTCCTGCACACTGATTGGTAATTAGTATCATCGTCTCGACCTCCTTGTCTCAACGGTTTGATGTGATCAACGATCACTGCCTTGACTTGTTGACCTGCGTGCCTGCCGTTCACACCCACGCACCACGGATGCTCTTCGAGATAAGCGTCGCGTCTCTTCTTCCATGCGTGTCCATACTTACGCTGACCTGGACTGGGCCTCGTGTCACGCGGACGTGGGAGTCGGTGCTTCTCACACCGACTCCCTTCATAGACCAGGTTCGGGCATGGATACGCTGCGCACGGACGTGGCGCACGTCGCGGCATTAGCTCCTCGAATTGCTTGTGTTGAGAAGCGGGATGCGAGACGCCTTGAGCGCATTGTATGCAGGCTTCGAGCCAGTGATCTGGATCATGAAGCCAAGTACGAACAATGCAACTTCAGCAATCTGCGCCGCATATCCATCCAACATGGACAGGGCCAGCTGTGGCTGGAACACACCGAAATAGATCAGCACACAGAATGCAAGTAAGTTGAGACTCGCGGCCCAGATATGTGCAGTGTCATCCTTGACCAACTTCATCAGCTTGCCGATCTGCACCAGCACAGCCACCAGGCTGGACACACCGGCCAGCGACGCGAACCCCACCGCAATGACCAAGATCACGCTGAGCGGGTCCGCTGGAACGGTGGTCTGTGCGAGTGGTACTGCGGGGGAGCAAGCCATCAGCACCAGGCTGAACAGAGCGAGCAATCCGAACAGGAAGAAACGATTTACTTTCATGAGAAACTCCTTTTCTTGACTTGAATTAGGAAACAAAAAACACCCGACGCCACAAGGGCGCCGGGTGCATTGTTCCGACTACTTCTCCCGGTCTACACCAGGAGTGCAAACAATATTCAGTTGACGACGATCTACCTCCTTTCAATTTAGATTATACAACAGGTTTCTGTACACGCTCGAGCAGCGCGTCAATCATCTCCTGGCTGAAATCCCATCTCGCCACATCGGCCTGACAGATGGTGCAATAGATCTCTGATGCTTCACCCAGCAGACGTGCCTGAATGATGGGCTCCTCGGGTGGCCAGGCCTGTCGTTCGACCGCATCATGATAAAGAAATAATACAGTCATAGTTGCGTCTCCATTGCCGGCGCGACGCACCTCTCCGAGGATGTGCTCATGCTTCGCAGGTGGTGGCCAGGGTTTATGCTCTTTTGCTGGCATAGACTTCCTCTTCATTCTTCCGGCCGCTGGTCAATTCCTGAATGTGATCAAGGTCGCGCTCTGCCAGTTCGATAACACGCAAATAATAGGCTTCGATCCAAGTATGATCGAAGAACAATTTACCCTTGGGAGCTCTATTTCCCATCCAAGTAGAAGGCCTTTGCGGGTCATTAACCATGCACGTAATCTTCACGTGGCGCTCAAGGCATAAGCGACGCACTCGTTCCGCCTCGTTCTTATTTGTGAACCAAACCATATCGCCATCCGCAACACTCTCAACAAGCAGCTTGGTTCTGCCTGTGGCTCGTGCACACTGGAAGTAGACAGAAACTGCTCCGCGAATTGCAGATCCGATTCCATAGTTATCCATGCTACTCCTCCTTCACCAATCCAGTGACCTGACCGAGACTGATCTCCCGTTCCTTCTGCGTGGACAGGTTCTTCACGCGCAGGCGCGTCGTGCCAGCGATGCCACAGACAGCGATGCACTCGCCGAAATACTCGCGCTCCTGCTCATTCGCCAGCGTGACCTTGAACTGGATGCGCGTCTCTGGCTTGAACATTGCCAGCGCCAGGTTATGAACGTTCTGCTCCGCGCGCTTCCGTGCGGCCAAAGCTTGGCGCAATACAGATAGGGTTGGGTCTGGCGTGTTCATAGTCTCCTTTCAGTGATGCGTCCAACGAGACTGTCGAAAAACCCTTGGTTCGAAAAATGTTCAAAAAAATCTCCCACAACAGGCTAAAAAACAGCCAAAATATTGCCAAAATGTTGTGGAGAACACCAAAAACCAAACGCTTTTCGGGATTTCTATCCCACTTTTCAAAAGTATTTTTTGAAAGGGGACTTATTCGACAGTTTCAACGGTTTGCGTTACCTGCCGCCGCTGTTGCTACCTTCGCCCGCAGACTCCACGCCAGCGGCGGTCAGGTGCACGCGATGTTGGAAGGACACAAGTTTTACGCGGGTTTCTCCATTGCGTAAACGGTATTTTGAAACAATACGCACCTTGTGCCGCTCAACTTTCCCATCATAGCCAAAATCAATATCGCAAATATCGCCACGATGGTAATCTTTTACTTTTTCAGGGTCAACATTTATAACGATTGACTGTTCCATGCAAGAGTCCTTCCAACGGTTTGCGTTACTGGCGTGGGGGTTTAGAACGCTTGCCTAAAATCGCCACCGCACCCCCACGTCGGGTGGACGCTGTGTTAGCCGCCGCCATTAGAACGCTGAAACGCTCATCGGGCGAGAGCCACTGCATAATAAAATCTCTTTGCTCATCGGTGATCTGACCGCACCAGATACCTTTTGATTTCGGAGCAGGGCGAGACTTGCGCCCCGCCCCTTTGCGTGCGCCACCTCTAACCATTTTGGATTTTCTCTAAAACCAGAGTGGTGATGTCTTTATCTGCGTTGTATTTGACTTTCAAAACGCGATAGGCGATGTGCCATTTTACGCGAACAATACAACCAACTTCATAACAGTCCCGTCTATCGCCAGATTTACGCATGTATCGTTTCGCCGTTTTCATGGTGGTATCTCCTTTGATTTCAGTATACACTATAATCATACGGGAGTCAAGGGGTCGAAAATCCTTTCAAACGGCTCGGTTTCATTGCGGCAAGCGTAGCAAATTCCAGCGGTGCGGGCATAGTAAACAGTTCCGCATATTCGGCAATACGACATATTGACTAGGATTTCTTTTAGCAAAATCTCGTAAAAAAATTTTTTTCCTAATTTAGGAAACTTTAGATCAATCGTCATTTTTGTCATACAGACTCCTTTGAACGCGCCGAAGGCGGCTAACGGCTTGCGTAACCCGCGTGTGCGAGAACGCAAGACCACATTTTTATTCACCAATACCTACGCCAACCGTGACGTTGCACACGTCGGGTTCACGCGGTGTTAGGCACGTTACTGCCTTTATACGCTTGCCTATCCATTCAACAACTGGAACAGCGACGGCGTTTCCCAATTGCTTATATCTCGCGCTGTCGCTTTGCCCATCCGTCCAACCATCGGGAAAGCCTTGTAATCTTTCACACTCAATCGGCATAAGACGGCGGACACCAACCATCGGCACCTGATTACCGCCCGTCCCCATGCGTGCCTGTAAGGTCGGCACGACTTCGCCATTTTCGCGGACTGCTTCATCGGCGTGGGACATTTCCCAAAGGATAGGGGCTTCGTGGTTTGTTGTCAGTGACGGCTCGCCGTCACTGACAATCTCGGCATTTGCTTGACCATGCGCCATGACAATAAGCGTCGGCGTTGATCTATCCGTTATTCCACCGCCACCGTTATTTTGCGTGTTACTGCTTGTAAGGCTTTGGGCGATTGATCGAGATGGTATCAATGTTGTATTTATTCCGCCGTCGCCTTTATCGCCACTGTGCGAAGGGTTCGCTCTAAGTGAGTAGGCAACTTCTTTCCCCGCTTCTCTGCTCGGCGGATAATCCCATGTGCCGCTCTCGGACTCAAATAATACTTCGGCGGCGCTTCCGTTTCCAAAACTTGCGACAATGAACACACGTCTGCGTCGTTGGGGAACTCCGAAATATTGAGCGTCAAGCACCCGCCAGGCAACGCCATACCCGCGTTTCGCCAGCCATTGAACGATGACGGCAAAATCTTTTCCTTTGTTGCTGGATAAAAGACCAGGGACATTCTCGATAACAACCCACTGCGGCTCAAGTTCATCAATAACTCGTGCAAACTCGAACCATAATCCGCTTCGCTCTCCAGCAATGCCCGCCCGTTTTCCCGCAATGCTGACATCCTGACAGGGGAATCCACCACAAACAATGTCAATTGATTTTCGCTCATGTGTTTCTTTACCTACCTTTCGCACATCATCAAATAATTTTGCTTCGGGAAAACGGCGTAGCAAAACGGACTGAGCGTTTTTATCTATCTCGCAAACAGCGACGCACTCAATACCCGCACGCTGAAAGCCTAAATCAAAACCGCCTATCCCTGAAAACAATGACACTGATTTCATGCTACTTTGCCTCTCGAAGGAAGTGCCTAACGGTTTGCTTTACCCGCGCTGGGTGGGCGTGGGTTCGGCTTGGGATGTTGATAATGCTGAGGCGCGGATAATGCTTGTAGAAACCGCCACGTCCCCAGCGTCGGGTGCAAGCTGTGTTCTACCGCTTACAATTTTGCGACGCAACTTGACAAATTCTTTGCGCTCAATCTCTACCCAGTCGTAAGGGTAGCCAGGTGTGCCAGGCTGGACACTACTGCGATTGCCTGAACTCGTTGTACAAACTTCGCGCTCGCTTGCGCGTTTGAAATACCTTGTAGCCATGTGACTCCTTTTGAGAAGTGCGGTAGAACGGCGAGCGTTAGTTGCTGGAAACGGCGGGACTGGATTCACCGTCAGATTCGCCGCGCCCGTTTCCAGTCAACTGCACGCCTTGTTCGGCGGCTTCCCAGAACGCGACATGCTCACGCCATTTTTCAACTTCGGACTGATCGCCCATCATTCGGGCAAGCCCAAGACGGGAACGGGCATATTGCAACTTCTCTTGATTTGACATTTCAACTCCTTGCGGACGTGCCGCCGAACTCATGATTCAACGGCAACGGTGCGTTTAATACTGACCGTGCCGCCGCTATCCAGCGGAGAGACCACGCCGCTGGTTCCCACCACGTGGGTATAGATCATCGTCGTCTTGACATCCTTGTGCCCGAGCAGCTCTTGAATCGTGCGGATGTCGCTTCCCATTTCCAACAGCCGCGTGGCAAAGGAGTGACGCAAGGTATGCGGACCGCACGGCTTGACGATGTCGGCACGTTTGGCGGCCAACTTGATCGCCTTCTGGATGCTCGTCTCGTAGACATGATGCCTGCGCACATGCCCACTGCGCGGATCGGTCGAGAAGCCACCCGCGGGGAATACGTATTGCCAGCCCCACTCCAGCGGCGCGGACGGGTATTTCCTGTCCAGCGCATTCGGTAGTTCCACCTCTCCGCGTCCATTGGCGAGATCTTCGGTGTGCTGGGCTTTGACCTTCGCCAGGTGCAACATCAGCGACGGGATGGCCGCTTCGGGCAAGCAGGTGACGCGGTCGCGGTTCGACTTCGTATCCCGTAGTGTGATCGACTTGCGGTCGAAGTCCACATCTTTCACCCGCAAGCGAAGAACCTCCATCAACCGCAGACCGCCGCCATACATCAACTGACCCATGATGCGATATTGACCATCCAGCTGTTCCAACAGTCGCATGGCTTCCTCGTGTGTCAGGACAGTGGGCAGCCAGGTGGACTTGCGCGCCCGCACGATGTCCAGATTGCCCAGCTCCACACCATAGAGCTTGTACACGAACAGCAGAGCCGCTAACGCCTGCCCTTGCGTGGCCGCGCTCACTTGCCGATCCACTGAGAGGTGGGTCAGGAAGCGTTTCACCCCATCAATGCCAGCATCACGCGGATGCGTCGGCGCAACAAATCGCACGTATTGCCGTATCCAGTGCAGATAGGTTTTCTCGGTGCGGTAGGCATAATGCTTCGTTCGCAAGGCGTCTCGAACAATGTCAAAGAAATTCATCGCTCCTCCGTTTCCATCGCAACAGGAACCAGCGTCAGCGCGAGCGCCATGCCTGACATACCCAAGTCTGTGACCACATGCATCGCAGGTCGGCACTCACTTGCTCGCCGCGCGCAGTAGGCCCAGTTCATGTTGGCGCTGATCTGCGCATATCGGTTAGCAAGATTCATCCACGTCGCCACATCCTGCGAGTTGGACTCCTTCGCCTTCCTGAAATCGGCGGCCAATGAGTCTACAAATGCTTTACGTTCTTCAGGTGCCATGCCTTCCTCCGCAGCAACGGACGCATATCCGTGTCTTCGTTCAACAAGATCGGCTCACCGCTCAGGCAGTTGCGCCCATCCCGCAATCGGGACCAGATGCGGGGTTCGAGCGACGCGGGATCTTCGTTCATCGCCAGCAATGTGAACGAGCGTCCATCCAGCCCATCCCGCCAGCGACGGTCGATCAGGTTCCGCAGTTGTTCGAGCCGCCAGTCTGTCACCTTCACCGCCTGGAACTCGTCCACGGCCAGCATCCGCACCGACTTGACCCGCTCCAGCCGCTCGTACATCGACTCGCTCTTCACATCGCCGTTCGCGTGGAACGCATCCTGCAACCAGTTCAGCAAGTCATACGACGGCAGATAGATGGCGGGGATGCCTCGGTCGAGAAACTCGTTCACCACGGCGATCAATGCCGCGCTCTTCGCGTTTCCGTTCGTGCCCCAGATCGTCAGCATGAACGCTTCCTGCTGGACCATCGCGCGGCAGGCATCCACCATCTTCTGCGTGTCGGCTCGACCTGCTGTGACGATGGACTCCAGCCGATATAACTTTTCATCGCTAGTCATCATCGAGACCGCCTGCAACTCCTCGCGCTGTTTATCGTTGCGCGACCGAATGCAATACTCACACGGCCCAGAGAACGAATAGCCAGGACGCCAGCCAGGAATGTCTTTGCACTCGTCATCACTCAGGGCGCGTATTCCTGACCCTTTGCAGTGCGGACAGTCACCGCTGGTTGATCGCGTTGGCTGCGGCTCGATCTGCGTCCGTGTACTGGGTAGATCCCGCAGATGCGGGCTTGGAGGATTTTGAGCGCTGTGAATTGCCTGAGCTGCTGTTTGCATTTGGTTTCTCCAATCGGTTCAAAGACGGTTTGATATCCTTAGCCTTGCAAGCCTTCAAAATGCCATGCACATAATTCCAGCGGCGCACGTTCGCCTTGACCGCGATATCCATCGCCTCGAGCACCCACTCCGCCGTGTACGTGTCCACATCGTCTTTGACGGCGTCGGCAATCATCGGCGTCAGGGACCCGAACTCCTGCTCGTAGCGTGTCGAAATTTCAGCGATGCCCGCGTTAACTACTACAACAACATCTGATGGTTTATTTATTCGGGTGACACCGGTGTCACCCGAATCCGTGTCACCCGAATCCGTGTCACCCCCGACAATTTGACTGGGTGACATAGTGTCACCCCCAATCAAAGCCAGTCTCACCGAGCCATCTTTGCCTTCTACGAGCGGAAATTTGTACTTATTCGTTCCGCGCGGGCCCTTGCCATCTGGCACCAGCATCCCGATCTTTTCCAGTTCGCGTAAATGACGCTGAACAGTTCTCGCTTCCACGCCCATTGCAGTTGCCACCGTCTCAACCGCTGGATAGGCGTGCGTCCCATCCTCCCAGGCATGGTCGGCGTAAATGATCGCTACGTACTTGGCGGTCGAGACAAAATCGTTCGTGATCGGCGCACGGATCACCAGCCCAACGATGAGACCGCTCATTGCGCCTTCTCCGTCTTGCTGACTGCCTCAGCGAATAAACCAACCGCCAACGGCTTCTTCGGATGATTGTTCTTCGCGTGTCCAGCCTTCGCGCTCGACGCCGCGCTCTTCGGATTCTTCCCCGCACGTGCGGCCTCCATCAGCGCATCCACCGACGGACTCCAGCCGCACTGCGCCTCTGTGCAGGCGTACTGTGCGCTGAGTGCGGCGCACTCCGAGCGCACTGCGGACGCACTGCCCTTCTTGTGCGGGCGCACTCCCTGCGCACTCGACGCACTACCCTCCGCACTCGCCTCGGACTGCGTGCTGAGCGAAGTCGAAGCATCGGACAGTGCGATCAGTCCCTTCCCGCTCACCGCCCCCGCCAGGACAATGGCAAGGTCGGCTCCCGCAGGCCAGGCCAGTGACCATACTATGCGCGGCAGGCTGGACAGGATATTCAGCCACCACACATCCGCATGGGCGAAAGCCAGGAAGGTCACAGGCAGGCTGTAATAAATGACGGGCGCCACCAGCGACGGCGAAATGATCAACATCGCCCAAAACGCGGCCTGTGCCTGCTTCGTGCGCTTCGCGCCTGTGATCGACCCATACCGGCTGGCCGCCACTGCCAGGCTCACGTTCACCACCACGCCAGCGATCAACCCGCCCACGCTGAACACCTGACCTTCGATAAAACCGCCAGCCAGCCCGAAGTTATACGCGGCAAATCCCGCCGCCAAAAATAGAATGACCTTCTCGACCGTGATCTTCTTCAGCATTGTTCTCTCCTACGCATCCAGATCTGGCACAACATCGTCCGCGTTATCAATCAACGCTTCCTGCCGCATCTCATTCACACGCGACAACTCACGAGCGCGTTGATCCTTCTCCAACTTCCAGCGTTCGTTCTCCGCGTCGATCTGCTTCTCCAACCGCTTCGCCTCGATCAAGTCGTTCCTCTGATGGAAGCGGAAAAAGTCATCCTGGTGCTTGCGCATCTTGATCACCGCGTTCCGATACTCATCCTCATTCATCGTCTGCTCCTTCTAGGCGAGTCGGCTTCGTGCCGCCATCGCCTGTGTCAGCGACATGAGTTGCTGACCCACTCCCCTCCCCCACCCCAAGAGAGGAAAGCCGTAAAACCGGTACCCGTTTCGCACGTAAGTACGCACTTACGCACGTTTTTAGGGCAAAAAGCTCCGTAAAAGCTCCTCCCCATCCGCATTGAACTGGATACCCTGTCGCTTATCTTTGGGGTTCTTCGGCTCGATCAGCGAGCGATTTTCCAGAAGAGCGCGCAACTGGCGAAACTTCGACATCGAAAAAGGCTTGTCCGGGCCGCACCATTCCAATTCAGTGAACGGTTGGTGCAAGTTCAAAATACCATTTGCCAGCGAGGCCATCATCGCCTCCGTCACGCCTTTCGGGAGATCGAAGATGGACGATTGCTGGTAATGACCCGTCTCCGTAACGCGGTCCAGCTGGACGCGGATCACCCTCGGCGTAGACTCATCCCCGTCATCGTCCACGCTTCGAACTTCGACGCCGAGCGGATTCCGCTTCGTCAGTCGGCTCCAACTGCGCAGCGACACCAGCCACCAGGCCGTCACGCCCAGCACACCCGCCACCAGCGCGGGCTTGAGCGGGTCCATCGCATCGAACACAAAGGCCAGCGTCAACACCAGCAGGAACACGATCCCGCCCGTAGCCAGCGCCTGAGACAGCGGCACGATCAGCCCTGCCTGCTGTGTGTGCAAAAACTCCGTGCTCTCGGCCTGCGGCATCGGCGCAGGCGTCACATTCTGAAACTGATTACTTTTCATCGTCGCTCCTTCCAGTGACGAAATTCAAAGTCGAACGAATGTTCTTTCCGACCGTCATCCTCTCCGTGCTCGCCTCGATGATCTCAGGCTGGAAGATCGCCATCCCGCCCGCATCCTTCGCGCCCTTCATCTCCTGCAACGCCGCGCCCGTAGCCGCTACCTGTGCCAACATTGCAATCATGTGCGGATTCGCCAGCGTCTCCTTATCCAGCCGCCAGGTCTGTCCCGTGGACTGATTCGTCAGAAACTTCGTCCCGTTCATCTCCGTGATCAGGCTCGGGAATGTCCGCGTGCTCTTGTCCATGTGGATCAGCGCCGCCTGCGTCATCGCCTTCAACACCAGCGCGTCACCGACTCCCGCCACCGTCTGGCGGACCGTGAACGCGCCCGACCCGACCACGAACGCGACTGCCAGCGTGAGCACAAAGGCATTGATCGCAATGAAGAACTTGCCCATCGACTTGGCGGTCTCGATCGAAGCGTCCCACACCTGCTGACGATACGCCGCCGCCGCCGCGCGCTCGGCTTCCTGCTGCGCCTCGATCGCGCGCGCCTGCTCCATATTCGCCGCCGTCTGATCCGCGATCACCCGCGTCTCATACGCTGCCGCCTCCCTGCGCGGGTCGGCTCCGCACGCCGTCAGCACCATCAATAAAATTGCGATTGCCACTAACCTTCCGTTCATGGCTTTCATGACTACACCTTCCTTGCCTTGCTCATGTCGAACTTCACCAGCCATCCATACTGCTTGAAGATCGACGTCACAGTCCGCATGATCTTGCGCGCTTGTTTTTCCTTATCGTCTGGAACGATGATGGTTGGGTTATCCTGCTTATCGAACTTGATCTTCACGCCAGGACAAAGCGCACTCACCGCTTTCCGAATTTCTTTTTTCATGTGCCCTACTCCTTCCAGTAGAGAAACAGTCTTCCAATGAACATTCTGCCGTTCTGCCGCTCGCCGTAATCGTGGTGCATGATCGGCTTCCCGACCATCTTCATCCACGCCTCCAGCGGCGGATACTTCTCCGAGCACTCGATCACCGCGCAATGCAGACCATACTCGCTGACCGTGCGCCCCACCACCACCCCGCCGTCGGTCAGCTTCTCACCGACCTGCAGAGAGTTCGAGTCTGTCATTGCGTATCGTCTGCTTCCCGCACACCGAGCACTCCCAGCCGTTGGCATACACATAATGCGGTATCAGCTTTTCATCCATGCAGTCGCACGTGCGCAGGATCGTTTCTTCCAGCGGCCTCGCGGTGATGTTCATCACAGGCACCGCGCTCACAACCAGCGAGAACTGCCGTGTCGCGTCACTCACAGTTCACCTGCCGCGCGGACCAGCTTCTTGATCGTCTTGGCCTTCACACCCATGCGATGCACACGCATCCCTGCGTTCTTCTCGATCCGCGCAGCCACGTCGACGGGACCATCGGCGGTATGCATCAAGCACACCTTGTAGCGCCGATTCCCATTCGACCCAGTCATAAGCATTTCAGCGGACGGTCCAACGATCTCTCTTTTGCAGATCTCGCATTTCATGGCTTACCTTCCAGTTCTGTACCTAACGGTTTGCGTTAGCGGCGCGGCTCTATCGCGTCCGCTGCACGCTTGGTTGGAAGGCGTATAGAACCTTCGACCTGATTACCAAACGCTGACCAACCTTGACGATTGCAACGGGCGAATAACTCAACCCTGCTGACATTACCAAAAAGCCTTTCAATTCTTTCGTAGGCTTCGACTGGCTTTGTGGAATGACGACCACGCGGAGAGACTATCAAACGCTTTACACCTTTATCTTTTCGGGGCAAGCCTTTACCACGTGTTCCTAAAATGCACTGTTCTGGATTCGCCCTTGTGTAATAACCTAAGCCAGTAAAAAAGCCTTCGGATTTTATATTTTGCTTTACCCAATAAAAGCCAACTGTCTTTGGAGTAAAGCCCCATGCCCGCATTACTTGATAACCCTGCTCAATCATCGGGTCAATTACCCACATCAAACAAATTGAGTTATCTTCGGCAATGTCTTGAATAGGCATGTTTGCAATATCTTCGAGGCTCATCACAGAATAATGCTGTATTGCGGAGCGACCTTCGCCCTTCTCGGAATGGACTCGGAAATGCCAGGGCGGGTCTGCGTAAATCAATTGATACATTTTCTTAGCCTTCCAACGGTCAGCGTGTGCGGCGGGGCGCATTAGCAACCACACCACAGAATTTACAGCGGCCACTTTCGGGGAATGGTTCTCCGCAATCGCACAACAAAGCCCCGTCCGAACCACGCAATGTTCTACCGCTTTCCTGCTTTGCGCGTTTCTTTGCGAGCAGGGCGTCTGCGTAATCATTCGCAAGTTCTGTTCGAGTTGGCAAACCATTTGTAGTCATTTTCCAGAACAAGCGCTCACGGGTTGACAGAAGCCATTTCTGATACTCGGCATCGCCCATTTCATTACACAAGGCGGCAAACAGGGTTTCAGATAATTGTTCCCATCCGATATTCGGATCATCCATGACGTGCTTGCGATACGCCATTTTTACGGCATCTAAAAGTGTAATCATTCTGCCTCTTTTATTAACACCATTGTATAGGCGAAGTGGTAAGACTGGAAATCATCGTAGGCGAATAGCCGATGAACAATCTTATATATTTTTCCAAAGCACCGCAGTTCGTCGCCAACAACAAGAGGAAAGCGCGTGTACACATCCAAGACTCGAACATTATTGCAATAGAACATGGCACGCACTCCGTTTTCAGTATCTTTCATGCTCATGTTACTCGCCTCGATAGTATGCAACCTGCGCCTGTGCTAAACCGATTTTCTTCATCCGCTCACCTTCTTCGATACCTAGAATATCTCGTATGATATTGGCGGCGTCGCCGATTATCTCGTACTGATGGTCTAAGCGCGAATAACTCGGACTTTCTCGAAAAGATTGGCGAGCATGGAAAAGTGCGTCCTCTGCCGCTTCGAGTTTCACAAGGGCGTCGCGCAAGTTTGATAATTTGCTCATTCGGTCTCGTCTTTCTCAAGTTCCGCAGAGAAATCGCAAATTGCCTTCACGAGTAGCAATCCCTTTTCTAGCAGGCTATCGCTAAATGCGTCAATCACGATGCTGGAAATCTCCTTTGCTATTTCGCCAAGGTCTTTTGTAATAATTACGTCTTTTCTTAGCACGTCAGCAAGTTTGTTCAATTGTTCTTGCATACAGACTCCTTTGCCCGCAAGGGGCGGTAGAACGGTTTGCGTTACCCGCTTATGGGCGGGTCAAGACGAACTACAGGAGCGGGTAAATCTTCGGGCGTAGTCCAAACATCGGAAGCGGGCAGCTCCCCATAAGTCGGGTGCACGCGGTGTTCTACGGCTTCTTTCAGGCGCGGAACCCAACAATCAAAATTATGATCTTCGTTGTTACCCCACCACGCATGACCACAAATTACGCAGCGAGAATACTTATAAGACTCATTCGGCGCAGAATGTTTGTTTACCCATTCCAAGATTTCTTTTAGCATGAATGCTCCTTTTGTGCGTGCCGTAGAACTCATGATTCAACAGCAACGGTGCGTTTAATACCGAACTCCAACTGCACCGCGTGGACTGGCTCCGCATACGCCACGGGGATTTCGTAAAACTTCACCGCCTTGTTGATCAGGTCGGTCAGCTTATCGCGTCGGCTCATCCACTCACGCACCATGCCCATCACTGCATCGCGGCTCGTGTCCAGTCGGTAGCCCGCCCTGGCGCTGGTCGAGACGATCGGGAACAATCTCCCCCGCAGGGCTTCCAGCGCCTTGCGAACCTTGCGGTCGTTCGTGTCCCCCGCCACGTTGACAGGACGATAGCCGAAGATTTCCAGCACGAACTCCTGACGGGTCAAACCTTCGGGATGCGCCTTCAACAATTCAAAACACTTGCGCTGAAGCGCGCTCAGCTCGCCGCCCGCCAACTGCTCGAGCATTTTCAAATAGGCGTCTCGTGGATCAGTCATTTAAGCCTTCCTTACTTGCTCCCCTTCCCATTGTGGAGGGGGCTGGGGATCTGGTCTCTCTCCATACCCCGCCGCCGTTGCGCTGCGGCGGGGCTGGTTCAGGAGAGAGAATGCGTCCTGCTCAAGAGCAGGCAGAAGCGGAGCGCTTACAAACAAAGGAGGCTCGCCATACCAAGTAGAATGCCGCTCCGCTTCTGCCCGATCTCAAGCCTTCCACTTTCCCCTCCCTAAATCGCTCTTTGATTTGGGGAGGGTGCCCCGTAATCGGGGCGGGTGGGGTCAAACCGATTTCAACGTTCCGATAATTCTGTGCAGGGAGTTCGCCACCTGCGCCGCATTTGCCTTGCCAGCCGCCACATCGTCGGCCAGCACGTTCATGTCCATCACCGCCGCGTCTCTGGCTTGCGCCGCCGCGGTGGGCCACGGCCTGCGCTTGTGACTCTCTTCCACCTTGCGTTTGGCCGAACCGAGAAACATGGGCAGGCCGCTCGAGCAGAAGCAGAAGGTCAGCAAGGCCGAAGCCTGCCAGAAGTCCAGGGCGACGCGCCACCAGACCAGCGTGGGCAGTCCCACTGTCACCACGGTCCCGATGATCACGTTGACCGCCATCGGCCACAACGAGTGATCCTTTTCCCACACCACGAACTGGTTGAAGCCGATGCCGAAAAGCAGTTCGGCCAAAATGACTGCGGCAATTTCGGCGGGGGAAATCGGGGGAATCATGGGAAAGCTGGTAAGGTGCTACTATGGCACTGGAAGGAGATCGACCGATGCCACACTCCCGTGCGCCACCATAGACAACATAGACAATTTATCGGGCAGGATGCGGAACATCCATTGCAGATAAAAACCGTTCCACAGCACCGCGGACTGATACAGGTCCCAGTTCTGCGCCTGCATCACGTTGACCCTGTGATCGAGCAGGACGGGCGTGACGGCGGCCAGCAGCTCGTATTCATACAGGCGCTCGCCGAGTTCCATCCACATTGCGATCTCGTTCTCACCGCAGACCATGCCGCGGTTGAAGTCGTATCCCAAGGCCAGCCACCGGCGGACTTCGTTCTCGAAGTCGCCCAGTTGGGTCTCGCAGATAAAATGCAGGGCTGGGCGCGCGCTCATGCCATCACCTTCTGTTGATTAGCGTTCATTGGAATCTCCTTCCGTTATCCGATCTTCACCGCGTGGACGCGGCCAGAATAAAAATGATTGCGATGGTCGTGGATCACGTCATACCCGCCGTTCGCTTCCATCGCCTTCGCACGGGCCACCACCATCTCGATCCGTGCGGCTTCGGTCTGTCGTTTCGCGGACTTCGACTGCAAGGCGCTCGTCCCGCGTCCCTGCTTTCCCGCCGCTGTTTTCTTTTCGTAATTCGTTTTGGAATACTTCGGAGCGTGCCGCGCTTTCATTTCGCTCCTCGGTAGGCGAACGCCTCCGATGGAAACGCTTCTCGAAAGGTTCGGCTCTCGCTGGATCAGTCCTTCATCTTCCAGTTTTTTCAAGAGACCATGCACGTGCGACTTGGCCTTGATACCCATCGCGTCGCACATTTCCTGAATGCTCATGCGCGGGTCATTGCGCAAAACCGACAGGAGTTCATACTCACGATGAAGTTTTGGTCTGCCTCTCATGCCGCCTCCACCTGTTGACTCATCGCCGCGATCGCCGCATCGTACAGACGGCGCCAGCGGATCAGCACGCGCTCGGCATATTCCTTCGCCTTGGTCGCCGTCTTGAACCAGCGCCGCGTGCCATGCCCGACATGCGCCACGTACAACTTCGAGCCAGGCGCTTTCGGCACAAAGACCTTGCCATATTTCGCGTTGAACAAATGTGGATTATTCAAAGGAGCGTTCATGCCGCCTCCACCGTGACAGCGACCGGAGCCGCCACCGTCAACCCGCGCAGACTGAGCATCTCGCGCGCCATGTCGCCCACCCAGTCCGCGCGCTGGGCCATGTTTCCTAAACGCACCGAACCAGGCTTCCAGATGCCCGTCTTGTAATTCCAGACCATCTGGCGCGACACATCAAAGGCTTCCTGCAGATCCGCGTCGGTGGGTTGGTACTGCACGAGGTACTCGTTCAGGATGTCTTTGTCAGTTTTTGGTTTCATCGTGAGCTTTTGCTTAGGCATTATTTCTTCCCCTTGCCAAACCACTTTTGAAGCCACGCTTCAAGTGGAGTTAGTGTAGGTGCTTTTTTCGGCGATGCTCTGTGCGACAGAAGCGCAAGCAGGGCGTTTTGCTCTTCGAGGAGTTTTGCAATATAGATCAACGTCCGCTGTGATAACAGGCTTTCCTTCGACCAAATGCTCGGCAAGCCCTCGCTCAATTCCTGCGCCTGATCCGCAGAAGTGATAACAACATCCACCGTGTATTCTTCTTTCTTCTTTGCCATGCGCTTCCTTCCGTTTGCGTTTTTATTCAAAGCGTATTTTATAACCATAGTTATGAATTTGTCAAGGGTATTTGACCACCAAAGCAAAAGGAATAAAATAAGCCTATGACGTTTCCCGAATTCATTGAAAAGAAATTTGTTGAATGGCAGAACAAACAAGGCTCCAGGAAAACCGTCACAGACTTCGCGGCTTACTTAGGCGTCAGTCAGCCATTGGTTACCATGTGGATGAGCGGAGCAAAAAGACCTGGTCCGATTAATATAAAATTGCTTGGGCAAACTTTTGGAATGGAAGTCTATGATGCCCTCGGCCTTCCTCGTCCTGAAGAAAACCTTACTTACATTCAAAACCATTGGGATCAACTTTCCCCCCGTGAACGAAAAGCGATTAGAGATACGGCAGAACAATATGTCACACGCAACAACAAAAAAGGGTGAGCGGGTCTACTACCTCACCAACTGGCAAACACTTTCACTGTCCCTGCGTGTGCGCTGGTATCTGGTCCGCAAATGGCCGCTGGTGACATACAGCGCCGCCATTCACCACATCGTTGATGCTGTTTTTCGATGGATAGAAACTCCACAAGAGAATTGGGTAAGGTGAAATGTGCGGAATATCCCCCGTGAATGGCAGGCGGTCGGCGTTCTTGTTGCTCTCTTCATCCTCGGTATGGCCGTCGAACAATCAGCGCTCGACCGCTTCGAGTGGTTCATTCCCCCGCTGGCTTTGGCCTTCGCTTGGTGGATTAATTCAAAAAGGAGAAGTGAGACATGAAACGCATCGCAATCGTATTGATTTGCTTTGCCCTGGTCGCCTGCGCGCCCTCCACTGAATCCATTCAAACCGCCATCGCGCAAACTGCCAGCGTCTGGACACCCATCCCGTCACAGACCGCCTATCCCACGTTCACCGCGCCGCCCACGGTCTATGTCACCAAGATCGTACTCATCACCTCCACACTTTTCCCCACGCCGCTCTACACTCCCACCGTCACCAACACGCCCGAACCTCCCACAGCCACCCCTGATCTGCTCAAAGCCGATAAAGACGACGGCTTCTACCTCGTCAACATAGACATCGCCCCAGGCGTGTGGCGTTCCACAGGGAAAGGCACCGATTGCTACTGGAAACGATCCACGGTCACGGGCGATATTATCGATAACCACTTTGGTCAAGCAGGTGGAACCATCTACATTGCCCCCTCTGACTTCCAAGTTCAATTCAAAGAATGCGGCATCTGGCAATACCTCTCCCCGCCGTAAACCCAATATGACGGAAAACAAGTCAATCCTCCCCGCCGTGAGGTCGAAGGTTCAAATCCTTTCGCCCCGACAAAACTTATGCCGATTCTCAGAAATCGGCACCTGTTTGGAGAGACAGATGCGTACCATTCACCGCCTCTAGCGGCGGAATCATCGCGTCTGTCTTTTCATTTCAGGTGAACCATGCCAACTCGACCCAACTCCAAACCCCTCATCAAGCACGCCCAGATCATTCGCATCCCGCGACTGCTCGACATGCTCTACAAGCCCGCCGAACTGGCCGAAGAGATCGCCGTCAACATCGACACGATCTACCGCGGTTACATCCCCCACGGCCTGCCCCACACCACAGACGAACACGGCCACATCTGGATTCACGGCACCGCCTGCGCCCACTGGCTGCGTCGGCTGTCCAAGTCCCGCGCGCGCACCCAGACCATGCCCGAGGGTCACGCCTGGTGTCTGCGTTGCCGCCGTCCCGTCGCGTTTGATGCGAACCGCGCGCGCCACGTCTCCAAGTCGCTGACCCTCCAGCAGGGCGTCTGTCCCCACTGCGGACGCACCGTCAACCGTCTCAAATCCCGCAAACTCCCCTCTCCATCTGATGCTCTTTCAGATGGGGAGGGTGCCCGAAGGGCGGGTGGGGTATGATCCACCGTCAAAACTGGCTCGACGTGCGCGGCTTCCTGCGCTACTGTCGGCGCGACCTGCAACTGACCGACGCCTCCATCGCCAGCGCGGACGGGCACCTGCGCCACCTGTTGCGCTGGGCAGACGCCGCGCCGCTTCCGACCGCCCGCGCAGTGGACCCTGTCTTCCCAGCCTATCTCGTCGGGCTGGGGCTGGCCCCGTCCACGCTCGTCAAGGCCCTTGGCACCGTGCGCAAGTTCTTCGAGTTCGCCCGCCTCGACTACGCCCCGCGCTACCGTCTGATCACGCCCTCCTGGCTGCACCTGCTCAAACCGCCGCGCTCCCACAACCTGGACTCGCGCCTGCCCGTGCGCGCGTATTACTCCCTCGAAGAAGTGCGCGCCCTGCTGGCCGTTTCCCCAGAAACACTGCGCGTCAGACGCATTCAGGCGGCCATTGCTTTGCTCTTCCTGTCGGGGATGCGTGACGGCGCCTTCGTGACCCTGCCCATCGCCTGCCTCGACCTGCCCGAACGGACGCTCTACCAACTGCCCGAGCGCGGCGTGCATACCAAGAACGCCGTCGCCGCCATCACCTACCTGCTCGACATCCCCGACCTGCTGGACGTGGTGACGCGCTGGGACCACTTCCTGCGCGGCTCCTTCCCCGTGGACGCGCCCTGGTATCCCGCCCTCTCCCGCACGGGCGAGGAGCTGGTGGCGCCCGCCTTCCCCGCCCGCGAGCGCGCCTCCTGCCTGCGCGATGACCTTGAATTGTTATGTGAATCCGCGAACCTGCCGTATAAATCTCCCCACAAACTCCGCCACGGACATATCGTCTACGCCCGCGAGCGCGCCCAGAATATGGGCCAATACAAAGCCGTCTCCCAAAACGTGATGCACGCCTCCCTCCAAACCACCGACACCCTCTACGCCGCCCTCAAACGCGACCAGATCAAGAATGTGATCGCAGGGCTGAAATAAAAACCCTCTCCCTGTGGTGGTCGAGTAGGCGGTATTTCCGCCATATCGAGATCAGGGAGAGGGCAGGGGTGAGGGTCAAATCTTATTGCGCAGGCGGCGCGACTACCACGGGCGCGGACGCGAGATCCGCGAGTTTGATCCAGCCCGCGGTGAACAGCCCGCGCAGAGGCGGGTTGAAGGAGCAGAACGCCACGGCGCCGAAATCCTTGCGGACGATCTGTCCGCGCAGAACGGGCGTATTGACCGCCAGTTTCGCCGTCCCGCCCGAAGGCCACAGACGCACGGGCACATCCACCTTGTTCGTCCACATCGGCACGGGCTTGAACTTCTTGTCAGCGCTGTCGGCTTCACGAACTTCACGAGGCAATTTCTTTGGCATGATAGATCTCCTTTCAGATTATCTCCCCCCAAATCGTTCTTCGATTTGGGGGGATGTCGTTGTACCCAACGACAGGGGGGTTAACTCGTCGCCTGGGTCGCGGCGTCACTCGTGGCGCCCTTGCCATTCTTGAGCTGGGTCTTCGCGGTGCCGACGAACTGCACCACGTCATACTGATAGTTGCTCAACTTGAAATCGGACGGCGGGCGCACGAGGCTGGTCACGTCGCGCAACAAGGTCAACGCGATGGTGCCCGCGCCCTGGTTCACAGTCGCGGAACCTTTGGTGCGGTTCGCCCCGCCTGCGGCCTGATTCAGAACCGTAATCCCGTCGCTCCCACTCACGGCGGGATTGCTTACCATCCATTGCAGGACCGCACTGCCATCCTCCTCTTTCAGGTCGCGCTTCATCGTGACATACATCTTCGTCCAGTTCGCGTCGATGGTCATGCCTGTCAGCGTCTTGGCATAGTCCACGTGGCGCCTGATCGAGATATCGACTCCCTGCTCCGCCGCGACAACTTCATCGGACTGCGCAGGCGTAAGCGTGACCGTCACATCGATGCCCGTGTCTACAATGGCTTGCAGGCTGTCCGTCGTCTCGTCATACGTACCAGAGCCCGCACCCGTGGCGCGGACCTCTGTGCGGGCGGTGCTGTTGCCCGTTTGCTTGCCCATGATCAGCCCCAGCCATTGCGCCAGTGAGGTGATGCCCGTAAAGAGTCCAGATGTGATGCGTGTCACCAGGTTGCCCGTGTCAGTCTTGATCGCCGCCACATCCGCGCTGACAGATGCACCCGCGGGCGCACCCAGACGTGCAAAGGCATCGCCTGTTGGATAGCCCAACTGCGTATCATACGCCGTCGGGAAATCCATCCAGCCGCTGTGCAGGTGCTGGGTATCCACCGTCGCATCGGACGTTTTAAAGCAGGCCACATAATCATAGGTGACCAGGTCCGTCACCGACGCCACGCGGTACCAGTAGTGACCGTTGCGCCCTTCGGTGGCCGATGCGGCTGTGGCGACCGCTGTGCGCGTGCCGTCGGAGCGCAGGATCTTGTCCACGTCCACGGTCACGGTCAGACCTGTCTTACCGACCTTACTTGCGATGTATGTCGCGTGAAAGATTAAGTCCATGTTATTTCACCTTTCCAGCCTTCGGATTCGGCTTGGCCTTGTACGTGTTGTGCAATTTCTTCGCCAGCGCCTTCGCTTGATTTTTCTCGGCGGTGGTGATCTCAGTCGCCGCGTCGCCGAACTTCGCTTCCTGCACCGCGCGCACCTTGACCGTGTCGGTCGCATCATCGTATTCGATCAGGATCTTTGTTTTCATACTATCAACTCCGTTTGATTGACCTTCAAGCCGTGCGACGCGATGAACGCATCCCAATCGTTGACCGTGTAGTCCTGCACGCTGACAAAACACCCGACCAGGTCATCGGTGAAAATTTGCGTGATGAGCGTGACCATCTCATCCGTCGCCGCCGTAGACATGCCCCAGTGCGTCGGCGGGGCTTGCCCCAACGGGGATAAGGGCACACTAAAACTCAACGACTCGGGGTCTCCCTCGGGCGCGATTATTGTCCAGAGAGCAGACAGCACCGGGCGAAGCGCGTCGGGGACTAGAACGTTAATGCGATATATCCATTCAGTCATTAGTACACCGCCCATTTTGTATTTAGATATGTTTCCACCAATTGACGGTTGGCGTCAGACAACACCGAATCGTACAATAACACTTCCGCTATATCACCTGTCATATCGCTTATGTCATCAGAGCGTCCGCCAATTTGAAGTGAATAGGTGCCTCCAAGTGTAACGGCGGCGGTCGAGGTCATGTCAATTGTCCCGTTGACATAGGTTCGCAAGTCTCCAGATGCAATCAGATAATCAACTAAATAGAAATTGCTGTTTGAAATTGTAGCCGCGCCAACTCTCCACGCCCCACCAGCAAACACCTCAAATTTTTGAGTACCGGTATTAGATAACCCAAAGTAAAGAGTCGACGGGCTTGTAAGATGTGCAAAGGTATTGAGGTTAGACGTGTCTTTTAGCACAATAAAAAGGGACAGGGCGGAAAGATTCAGGGCGTCTGGCGTATCCAGCGCGTCCCCTGCGTACCGCGAGACGCTTTTTCCGTTCTTAATATTGGTTTTATAAATCGGCTTATTTGCAGTGACAGCCTGCGTCCCATGATTGTTATTAGTGGATAGGTCTGTGAATTTGCCAATTACATCACCGTCAGACGCAACGGGCGTCGAGCCTGCGCTGTCCTGAAAAAGCGTTGTGATGTCGCTAAAATCTGCCCATACGCGAAGTCCCGCAATACTGGTCGGCGCAAACACCGCCACGGACCCTCCCCTCGCGGACAGTGGCGCCAGCGAACGTCTCAACGGCAACATGGCTGTCTCCGATCTTGAGGTGTCCAGAGCATGCTCATCCTTTCACGTACGGCAGCACCGCATTACACGGAACCAGGCCGCCATGCAGAATCGGGTTCACTTCATCTTTTGTGTACCACTCTGCAAAACAAAGATTGTCCAGAATCTGTTGCGTCACTGTGATCGGAGTGTGACTCGGGACAACAACCCGCTGGAAATCATGATAGTTGTCCAGCGTGATAATTTCACGGCTGGTCTTTCCAGTGTAGGGGACAGGGGGGATGACACTTGCAAACAAAAGAGTGATAACAAGAAGAAGAGATGCCAATTTCATCAGAATGCTCCGTTTCCAAAGTTGTACCCATTCAGCCTGATCAGCGGGACATTCCCTATCTTTGTCCACGTGGCCGCCGTGAAGTCGAGCGTACTTCCAACTGGATTGGTGACGGTTTTGGTCTGAGCCATGTTCAGTGAAAAAATATCCGTCGCCGAGCGTTGTATGATCAAGGCATTACTGGCGTGGGTGTTTTGAATCACCAGCCAGTAGATACCCGCCGAAATATATTGCAACGAGCCCAAGTCCACTGTTCTTGTCTCTGCGCCGCCTGCTGTGAAGGAATCGGGGGTCTGTCCATAATGAACCCTGGTCAGAACATTATCAGTTTCATGTCCCTCCTCGAATAAGGCCCAGTTCCACGTCCGCGCCCCAATGTCGTTGACACGCAGACTCACTGAGTACAGGCGCATGGGCGCGGTAAGAAGAACAGGTGCGGCGACACAACCGCCACCTGCCGCCAGCGTAAGCGTGCCGCCCGTCGTTTGTCCTGCGTAATATCCAACAGGGTAGGCATAGGGCGTCCAACCTGCTCCGGCTATGTTGAAAAGCTCAGAGCCATAATTAGATCTTGGCTTGGAATCACTGGATAAAAACTGAATGATGCCGCCGTCACGATTTTCTACTACTGCGCCATCCAGGAATGGAAATTCCAAAGCACCGTCGTGATAGCGGACATAGTCGATCTCATCGAAAATATCCACGCCATCGTCACTGATGCGCGTCCCTCCAAGTTGCGTTACAACAACCAGCGAAAGATCGTCCACGTGCATTCCGCTTCCGCCGCCATACGTGACGATTACCTCTGCCTGTGTCGCGCCCGCGGGCGCAGTCGCAAAGCCATACTTCTCCGTAAAGTTCGGGGATGTCGCCACATTCTCCGAAAAGATGGTGATCGTCGGCCCGACCTGCGCGGGCACAGCATCGTAGAATTTCACCGTGATCGAGACGGTGTCATTCAGCACGCGGAGATACGCCCCAACTCGCAGCATGTTTCCAGCAGTCACGGCGTATTTATTCGTGGTCAGCGGGTTGGTGTTGCTCGTGGTCGCAGAATAGGCGCCGCTATTTACTTTTGTGCTGTCCACGCTCCAATTGGTGTTCGTGGAATATCCCGTGGAGACATTTCCAGACTCGAAGCCCGGGTTGCTGGTGATGAGATTGGTTCCAACGTCCGCGTCTTCCACTTCAGTAACGTAGGCGGGTTTTCCGAGCAGATCACGAAAGCCGCGCCTGGCCAGACGGTTGTAACTGCCAATCGTAGCCAGATGCCGTTCGAGGAAGTCTGCGCCACGGATGAGAAGACCGTCATCGCCGATTCCGTATTGCACCAAGCCAACCAATATCCGCGCCAGCGTAAAGTTGCCATCGGCCAGGGCCTGCGCGGTGGCAGCCATCACCCACCCAGAAAAAGCCGAATCCTGCGGTTCAGTGTTGTCAGGGTCGTCCGTGGCGATGATGCGCGGACCGACCAGGTCCCGAAGGATATTCATCAACTCGGTGATGTGCTTGCCGTTCCTCTGCTTCAGCTTCTTCTCGATATCCGAGAGACGGTCGGGCAGGTTACTGCCCATCATGGCGCGCGCGGAGGCGTTCCCGAATTTCTTATTCATGCGGGATGAACTCCGGTGTGGCGATGACCTTGTTGATGTTCGTTTCATATTCGAGCATCACCAGTTGCGACATTTCATCGAAGCCGCCGTCGCCGTAGTAACTATTCTGCGAATGCAAGAGCACGCGCGCCACTTTGCCAACGCGCACCTGTGAATAAAAATCGGGCTGCTCCTCGCCTTCCACGATCGCCAGCGACGGGCGCTGGTTCAGGCGGGCGTGCAGCTTCAGATACTCCTCGGCCCACCATTCCACCACGCTCTCTTCATCCGTTGAAATGCTGTCCGTGCCTTCCCATAAACCATACTGACCGATGGAGTCCTCGTCCGTGCGCCACTTGCGGATCAGCTCTTCTTCCTGGTCGCCCTCGTTGCGCACCACCACATCGTTGACCAGCTCCCCGTCTTCGCGCCAGAAGGTCCCGCGCGGCGTTTCGAGATTGATATCTTCCTGCAAGGCGATGTAGTCGCCATCGCGCAGGGTCTTGCGTTCCACCAGGTTGACGTTCACGATCAGGCAGTTGTGCGCGTCGCGCGAGGGCGTCACCCATAGGTACAACTTGCGTCTGCGGCGCTGGATGATGTGATCCACGATGTCCGAGAACATGCGGTCCAGCAGGGCTTCATAAACCATGTCGCGGGTGTTATGCACGTCGCCCGTGCGCAGGCGCGTATCCTCTTTGATATTGCACTGGCGGATGATCCAGTCGATGGCCTTGCCTGAGCGCAGGACGAGACGCGGCTGATTGTTCTCGAAGTCCCAGATGGGCGCCCGCCTGCGCGCGAACTGGAAGGTGGCCTCCCGCATTCGGACCGTGATCGTCCCCGCGCCGCTGCCCTCACGCCCGTCGTGCGGGATGATGACTCCCACCCAGTCGCCGAGCCGCGCATGGCGGAACTCCACGAAATTCCCAACCGCGAGATTGGCGCGCGTGCATTTCGGATCGTAATGCGTGGACAGGATCATCTCGCCCGTGCCCTGTTCGTTGATCGACCAGATGCACAGAAACGAGATGGGTTCCACCTCAGCCAGTGGATAGCCCGCGCGGTTGAAGATCGTGATGCGCCAGTCGCCGTACTTGTTCATGCGAAGCAGTCCTCCCAGAGCGTGGTCACTGTCACCCCCACCGCGTCGGCTTCGATGTATTGATAGGTGTTGACCGTGTCACTGCCCGAAAGGTGACCCTCGGTCGGGTCATTCGGCAGCCACTCGCCGCGCACAACAGAATCGTCCTGCAAAAACGGGAAGGCGTCGCTGTTATCGGACAGCCGCTTGATGGTCTTGCGGTAGGTGTCCACTTCGATTGTTTCATCGAGCGCGAGCGGACCCTTGACGTGAATGCGTAAATCCAAATCATCGTTCAGAATCTCGCAGTCGAGATCGTAGTTATTGGCGATCTCCGATCCCGCCAGCACCAACTGCGGGATGCCAGTGGGTTGGAGGTAGCCCGAATACGTCTGCAATTCAAAGGAGTGCATATTGCCCGCCACGCCCTTGACGTTGCCCTTGTGATACACCTGGAC
>CAYGDK010000011.1:0-22787 GCA_964348645.1 uncultured Candidatus Saccharibacteria bacterium
ATTTTGGGGTAAAGTTTGGGCTCCCATTGCTGGGAGCCCGAGTTAGCACAGGACTTGAGGTCGTGTGCTAGGGAATGTACTCGAACGCGTCCTTGATGACGTAGCCCTTCGAGCCTGGCTCGCCAAACACGAGGTCTGCCTTGCCCGGCGAGGTGCCGGCGGGAGTCTCGATGTTTACTTGATCTGGCCCGACGTAGGCAGCTACTCGAGCTGACTTGCCATCGATCTGGAAAAGCATCGTTGCAGTCAGGTTTAGTCCCTTAACCGTAACGATCGTTCCGCCTGTCACTGGACCGCTGTTAGGCGTGACCGATGTGACCTTGGGCTTCGGGGTGTTCGACCCACCACCACCCGTGAAGAGTGAGAGCAGGAGCTTTCCGATACCCAGAAGTGCGACGATACCGCTAATGATCAGGGCAATGTTTGCTCGCTGCTTTGCGTCGCTAGCATCACCGGCCTGATTCTCGACGTTGCCCACTCGCTCTTTGAGAGAGACGAGAGTTGTGCCATCCTCGGAAAACGCATTGTAGTCGTCAATCAAGCTCTCGAATTGAAGCTTCTTGTCGACAAACCACCTGATATCATCCTTGGCCTTCACGAGCTCGTCAAGCGAGTCCTTGTTGTCCTTTAACCAGCCGACCAATTCCTTTGTCATGCCGGCTTTCTTCATGGCGTCTGTCCAAACCTTCAGTACTTCAAGCGCCTTCTTGAGGTTGGCACTTGAGCTGATGCTTGCTTGGCGGACCTTACGGAGGCTGCGATCTACCTCAGTTCGCATTCTGTTCTCGGCACGAAGCATCTCTTGAGCCGCGAGCTTTTGCTCGCGCTCAGTTCTGGCGTTTTCGGCGCGCTCGCGCGCAGCCTCGACGCGTTCCTGTTGCTCGCGGGCGAGTCGTTCTGCCGTTTCTACCTCGCTCTCGGTCGGCTGGTCGCCACCGTTATCGGGCGGAGTAATGACCGGGTTACCGTCGCCAGTGTTGGCGGGCGGGTTACCGGTGCTGCCGCTAGTTGTCGGTGGGTTGCCACCGCCAAGCTGGTCGATGTCGGTTCCTCCGACGCGGCCGTTGCCGCCGAGGTCTTGTATGCCGCCGCCCTGTCCATCATTCTCATGAGTCAGGGTGCAGCCCGCGTGACCGCGGACACACTTGATCTGAACTTGACCGGTTTCCCAGTCTCCCCCAGATTGCTGAGCGTGGGCCGGTGCGCAAAGCGCGCCGACCAAAGTGACGAAAAGAATCATCCTTCGTTTCATTGTTTTGTCCTGTGCTAAGTTGTGACGTGCGCGGGTTGCCTTTTGGGCGCCCCTGACTGTCGGGGGTGAGTCTAACAGGTTGGGGCTAAAAAGTCAATGAGATTAGCCGCTGTTTTTGAAACCGATCAGACAGCCAAAGCGAGCTTCGGGCAGTTGTTGCTCGACAGAGCGTCTGTGGGAGAAGAAACGAGGGTCAGTTTTAGTGTCAACAGTAGAACGCTCGATATTTTCAGAGTTAAGGCCGCTATCGAGTAACTGCTGATAGGCGTAGCCGGTAAAATCTATCTGCGTCTCGTTGCCAACAACCTTCAGGTAAGGCGCCCAATTGGGCAAGTTGTTCTGTTCGACGTTCTCGGTTGGGAAAGAGAATGACTTTGCCTGGATCGCTGGGCTCATTCCAGCCAGAATCCTTTCTGGTCGACAGCCGTGCTTCTCGATCAGATACCTGATAGCCACTTCTGGAGCTCGCGCCTCGACGCCTCGCCAACCAGCGTGAACCAAGGCGCACACCTGTTTATCAGGTTCAAACAGAAAAAGCGCCAGACAGTCCGCCACTACCATGAACAGAAAAGTATCAGGTTGGGCGGTTACTAGAATGTCGGCTTCAAGTGATTCTTCGGGATTGACGATGCCCCACCCCCATTCGGCAGCTGTTACCTCACTGACAGTCGCACCGTGAACCAAGGAAGCAACTGTCACACGCGGCTCGTCAACCTGAAGCGCATCAAAAAATCGCTTCCGGTTATCTCGGACAGTTTGATAGTCACCCCAGTTAAACGACATATTGCCGAATTCAGCTGTCGCAACCCCGTGGACGAGGTTGGGCTGCTGGTCTAGTTTATTGAAATGAAAAAGGTCCGCCATGCTTGCACTGAAAGTGTAGCACGACGGACCCATTGGTGAGAGCGGTTATGTGGCCATGGCCGCCCGCGCTTCGGCGATTTCTTTCCTGAGCTTCTTTTTCTTTTCCTCGTTTACCTCCCTTGAGAGGGCGAGCTCGAGAAAGCGCAGAGCTCGTTCGGGGTCGTTGTTGCCCCAAGCGTGATACGCAGCAGCTTGGGCAATTCCGACGCTGTATACCGTTTCCGCCAAATGTTCGACCCTGGCCTGATCCCAGGCACTTGGGTCTTTCTCCGCCCGTTCAATCATTTCGCGAACTTCTCCTTCGCGAGCACCGACAACGCCGGCGCGACTATCGATCTTGTCAGATGTGCATCCCTGTCCTGCCATAAGTTTCCTCCACCATAACGTGGTAGCAGTAGCTTACACCGACGTAAGGTGCCTGTCACTGGTTTTGCGTTACTTTTTCGGTCGGAGCGTTGGGAAGGGAATAACTTCTTTTATAGAATATTGATCGGTCAAGATCATCACCAATCGGTCGATGCCCATGCCCCAGCCGGAAGTTGGCGGCATGCCAAACTTGAGGGCTTCAATAAAGTTTTCGTCGAGCGCCATCGCTTCGTCCCAACCCTCGTCGGCCATTTTCATTTGTTCGCGGAAGCGCGCTTCCTGATCAATTGGATCGTTTAGCTCTGTGTAGGCGTTAACGAGCTCAAAACCACCAGCCGCGATCAGCTGAAAACGCTCAGCCAGATCGGCGTTATCGCGATGTTTTTTGGCGAGTGGCGTAGTCACGAGCGGGTAGTCGGTGACGAATGTTGGCTGAACGATTTTGGGTCGACTAACTTTTTTGAATAGCTCGTCGACTAGCTCGTTCCAGACAGTGATCTTTTGCCCTTCAAATTTAATATCTTTTTCTTCGATCTCTTTCTTGAGCTTGGCAAACGTGTTGGCCGTTTCGATATCGATCCCCGTATCATCCTTAATGACATCGGCGTACTTTTTAACCGGAAAATCTCCAGAGAAGTCGATTTTTTGCTCCTGGTAGGTCAGTTCGAGTGAGCCGTGAACTTTTTGAACCAGTTCTTGTATGAGATCTTGAGTCGCTTTCATGAAACCTTTGTAGTCTTGATATGCCCAGTAAGCTTCGCAGGAATAGAACTCGGGGTTGTGCATATGGCTCAATCCTTCGTTGCGGAAGCTTGGCCCGATCTCAAAGACACGGTTAAAGCCGCCCGCTACTAAGCGTTTCAAATATAATTCGGGGGCAATCCGCAAGTAAAAGTCGGCATCGAGTGTATTGTAGTGAGTAATAAAAGGTTTAGCCGCTGCGCCGCCAGGGATCGGCTGGAGGATTGGAGTATGAACCTCGATAAAACCGTGGCGAGCAAAAAAGTCGCGAACCAGATCGACAACCTTGCTCCTGGTCTTAATTGTTTGATAGGCGTTTTCGTTAATCTTAAAATCGAGGGCGCGCGAACGGTACCGCGTCTCAATGTCCGACAGACCGTGCCAATGCTCCGGAATAGGGAGGAGAGATTTGGTTAGCAGCGTTGATTCCTTAACTTTAAGCGACAGCTCGCCCGCCTTGGTGGTAAATAATTCACCCGAAACCCAGAGGTAGTCGCCAACATCAAAAAGTGACAACAGGCTGTATTGCCGCTCGCCCACTTCGTCAAGCTTAAAGTATGTCTGGAACTTCTGCTGCTCGTCGACAAGGTCGACGAAAGTCGACTTGCCGTGTTCACGGATGGCCGAGATGCGACCAACGGTGGCGGCAACTGCACCTTCGGCCTGGTCCTTTACTTCGGCAATCGTTATGTGGTCGGGGATAGTGGCCGGGTACGGCTCGATGCCGAGCTTTCTGAGTTCTTCTAGTTTTTCCAAGCGGACTTGAGCTTCGGACTTATTTTCCATGACCTGTAAATTTTACCCTAAACCCTTGATTAATAGTATTTGCCACCCTAAAATTAGCATGCTCCGTTAGGGGCAACGGAGTTCGTACCTATGATTGAAACTTTAAGCGAGATCTTTCGTCAATACATGCCAGGTTCGGGTAGGTCGCTGTTGCGATCATTCCGCTGGCTTGACCAACCCGGTGTCGATGATGTCGCTGCCTGGGAGGATATGAGCAGCCGCATCTATGTTGCTACTCAAGATAACGGATCTTATCCGATCAGAATCCTGCCGCGCGTCTATACGTCGTGGACAACCCGTCCGTACCAGGATAGCGACTGCAAGGAAGGTTGGTGTCTGAACTGGAGCCGGGAGTGTTGTGTTCAGGGCTTGATTATCGTTCGTCAGCAGCAGGTTTCGGTTGGCAAGCAAAGCTGTATGCTCGCAACGGGAGTCCACCTTCTCACGGGCGAGAGCATGGTTAAACCCTTGGTCAAGCCCTTGGTTGTCAGCTCCTACGAGGAGTTGCTCGACATCTACGACAAAGCAACGCTGCTTGCGATCCCATACGCGCTGCGCGGTAGGGTAATCGAGCGGCTAATTTCACGGCGATTGAACGGAGGACGTCCAGTACGTTACGGGTTCGATCCGACTCTGGAGTTTCTATTCTTACGGCAGCGAAGAGTCCCGATCGCGGAGGCACTGCTAAGTGTTTCCGCAGGTTCGTCGACGTGTTTCCGATCGGTGCCGACCCGTCTGAACCCTCGACGACCGGTCAAGGAGCTCCATCGTCTGCTAGCAAGTTAGTCTGGTCGAATTGCCATTGGCCGCCCCCACAGGGGCGGCCAAATTCTTTAGCTAAATACCTTGACGCACCACTTGGTGGCTGCCAAAATAAGCCGTCCCGACAACTTGTCGGGCGAGGAGGTGAAATTATTGGGCAAACCCAAACATGGTTGCGAAGGCGGTATCGCCGTAACAGTTCACGCTGTTAACAGGTTCCGCACTCGTTGCAGTCTACACCCATTGGCCAAGAAAGGTTCTGCGAATCAGATCGAACGGTGTATCCGCCACCTGATAAGACGTGGGGAGGACATTACTCACCTGGGCCTGAAGGAGGAGGAACGGCTCGTCAGGCTCTGCTATGAGACTCCACGTAACGGCGAGCAGTCCGCCTTGGCACTTCTTGCGCCAGAGAGGAATAATCCTGCGGATCTCGCAGTTCTGACAATCTTGGCGTCTGACATGGCAGTTGGGGGCAGGTTGCCCCGTGATTAACACAACAGCCGGCCCATCTGGGCCGGCTAATTCTTTAATCTATTAGTTTGATCGGTGTCGTATCATCGAGGACTTGCTGATTGTCGATTTGGTCGATGACGCGGCCAAGGCTGCGAGCCCGAGTCGAAGAAACGCTCTGAAACTGCTTTGCAGCCGAATCAATGCGGGTACCGAGGGTGTCAAGTTCGCCGGAAAACTTGTCGTATTCCTGTCGGAACTTCTGAACCAAGCCGATGACCTGGTGAATGTTTGATTGCATCCGGAAATTGGAGTGGGCCTGTTTAACCATTCGCAGAAGCGCCACGAACGAGTACGGGCCAGCAAGAATGACCTTCTTGGCCATCGCTTCTTCCCAAATGTCGTTACTGCGCTCGTAGATAAAGCTAAATATCATTTCGTTGGGAATAAAGGCGACGGCAAAGTCGACCGTATTATCGTCGGGGTTGATATAACCGCGGGTCGCAATCTGTTTAATTTTTTCGCGAACGTCGCGCTGAAACTGTGCCATGTGGCGTTTCTTCTCTTCGGCGTCTTTGGCCTCGGTAAATTTCTGCAAATTTTGGTAAGGAAACTTAACATCGATGTTAACTTTGGTTTTGTCGGGCAAGACGATTGTGAAGTCGGGTCGTCCTTCCTCGAATGTGGCTTGAACGAAGTAGTCCTGATTAATAACGAAGCCGGCCATTTTTAAAAGATCCTCTGCGACACGCTCGCCAAACTGCCCGCGCATTTGGTTGTTCGATAGAACGTTCTTAAGCTCTTCAGTTGAGCCTCGCAGTTCGCCGGCTAGCTGCTTGTGAGTCTCAAGCTCTTTCTTCAACTCGGCAAAATGAGACACGCGTTCTTTCTCGCTTTCAAGAAACTGACGGTTTGTGTCGGTCAGCTGCTTACGAATTTCTTCGACAAGCGTCTTAATAGCGTCCTTTTTTCCTTCGAGGTCGATTTTGATCTCTTCCTTATCGGTTGAGAACTTTTCTTTGGCGATCGCCATTATTTCCGAAGCGTCGTTCTTGCGACCGCGCAAAAAGTAGCTTGCTACGGCGGCTCCGATAAATGCCCCCAGGACTACGCCGCCAACTGAAAAATATATCGCTTCCATGTCAGAAGCCATTGTAGCTCTTGAGGAAAAAAAGTCACGAAAGCCTTGAAATTTGTTTTGTTCGGGCGGAAAATTGTCGGGACGGGCTTTCGAGCCCAACGGAGGAACCTTAACCTATGCTACTCTTCCTGGAAGGCGATTCACCTTCGATCAACCAAGCGATCATCTACGAGTTGCACGGCCACACGCCGTACTTTTCACGAAAGCCTAATCCCAAGTCCGGCGAAATGGGCATGACGATCGTCGAAGACGGCGTCGTTGTTGCTCGAGGGAGCGTCGGAGTTTACGACTTTGCACACGATCTTCACAGGCTTCACGTTCGTAACAAGATTCGAGCGCAGGATGGGCTCGAGCCCGTGTCTTTGCGTCAGCAAATGACGGCGGTCGGGTCCTAACCACTTTCGACACCAAAGCGCCCGGCTACTCCAAGCCGGGCGCTCACTCTATCCTGACAATCCTATTCTTATTTCTTTCGCAGTAAACCGAGCTCTAACTGAATGTAACCGAGTCCGATAATCACGAAACCGCCGATTACTTTCATCGACGGAAACGCAATCACGTTTTCCGCGTTTGAAACATTCACCAGCCAACCAACTAAACCAAACGCCACGATCGCTGCGCCAATCATAATCATCGTCATTGCCACGGCAACGAACGACTTGTCTTCTCTTTTATGGAAAAACATTACCCTCCTTTTACTAAATAGTAGCAGAATATCGAGATGTAAAAGTTTAGCCCGCGGATATTTCCGCGGGCATGTGAGTATTGTGCCGCACCCAGTCCTAGACGCCGAAGCGTTCGGTCATCTTGGCGACCAGCTCGTAGTTCTGACGAATTTGAGCTAGAGCCGCCTCCTTGACGGCAGGGTCTTCATCGGACAGATCTCGATAGACCTGCTTGTCCAGCTGACCTTCGGGCGAGCCGTAGCGCCAGAGGCGCCACGAGTCGTTGTCGATGACGTCGGCCAGCATCAGGTTGCCGGTGTGGTCGAAGCCGAACTCAACTTTCAGATCGACGAGCGCCATTTCCTGCTTGACCCAGGTGCGCTCAAGCTGCTCGAAGACCGTGGCTGCTGCCACGCGCATGAAGGCAATCTCGTTATACCGAAGGAAGATGCGGGCCGGGGGCGCCGGATCAACATCTTTGCGACGCAAGACACCGACCTCGCTTCCGGGCGTGACTGGCGCCTTAGCGTCGTAGAGGAGAAACTCGTCCGTGGCTGGTTTCCACACCATCATCGGATCGTGTTGATCGTCGTCCTTATAGAAGAACTCGATCTCCAGCCGTGGCAGGATCTCGCCCTGTTTGGCTTCCGGATTCCGTTTTAGGTACGACCCGGCCGCTCGCCGTCTGACGACGACCTCGATTGGGATCATGAGTGCCTTAATCGCCTCAAAGGTCGTTTCGTCGGTCTGACTGTAGTAGTGCGTCGGCACCACTCCCACCTGTTGAATCAAGCGGAAGACGTTGCAGGTTGTGGTCGTGGCAGCGATGGCTTTGCCGGGCAGAATGTCATGCTTGGCGCCGTCGCCGGCGGTAATGTCGTCCTTGCTTTTGACAAGTACATGGGTTTGATTGCCGGGAGCCGGCATGATGATCTTGGTCTTGCCTTCGGCAAGTGGTTCCAGTGCATTGGCGTTCATAACTTTCCTGTGATGTGCGGCACAAAACCGAGTGGTTCCGTACTCAAGAACGAATTCTAGGCTGTCTCGGTAAGGTTATCAAGGGAATGGCAACGCCCGCGGAGGTTCCGCGGGCGTTTGGGTGGGTATCAGCTGCCGGTTTCGATCGCATGACGCTGCGCTTCTGCGTTGTGCATGATCGTGACGAGCTCTTCGATGCAGGCTTTCGGCTCGAGCCGAACGTTGCCTTCGAAGATGTCGCCGGCAACTGCTGGATCCTCTTGCTCGAACTGCTCCGCTTCGACTTCAAGAACAGACAGAACTGGCAACGGTTGGCCGTTGCCGAAGTACACCTGCTGACCGGATCTGTTGAAGATGCATCCGATGCCGAGGACTTTGGCGTTGGCCCGCTCGATCAATCCGAGAACAGTATCGGTGGTCGAGAAGTTGTTGCAAACATCCTCAAATATCCAACCGCTAGTGTTTGGCGCGATAGCGTGACGCTTAGCCGTCATGTCGCTCGAGGTCTTACCATCTGGATAGATGTATTCGACCCCAAGCTCGAGAGCGACCAGGAGCGCAATGCTTTTTCCCCCTTCGGGGACGCCCATGATCCAGTCGACGTTACCGTCAGCCTGGCGGATATCTTCGGCGAGCATCGCCGCGTATTGAACAAGGATGCTTGGGAAGCGCTCTAGCCGAGCGCAGTCTAGATAGAGGTTGCCCACCATCTGCTTGTTATCGGGGCCGTACTTCTTGGCGTAGCCAACGAGCGGTCCAACCCAGTTGCCGTTTTTGTCTTTGGGGCGACTGTAGTAGCCTCGACAATTGTTGAGAGTGGCAATTGGATCGTCAGGGACGAATTGAGGTATCTGCTGCATATCTTCTCCATGTGGGGAACGAGTTCCGTCGCCGTATTGTACGGGAAAGTCCCCTGGGAGTTAAGGGCTGATAGACAGTATGATGCCTGGCGCACTGCTCTCTTGACGACTAGGCTACGATAGAGAAAAGGAGGTTATATGGGTGAAGAAAAGACAGGAAACTGTGAGGCCTGCGGTTCGGCATGCGATTGTCACGTTGAAGGTGCAGATGAAACAGCTCGTTGTAGCTGCACCGGGTACGAGTGCAACTGTGCCACCTGCAAGGCAAACGTTGAGTAAATAAAAGAGTGTGCCCCGAGCGAATGAGCTCGGGGCACTGTTGGGCTGGGGTCTAGCCGCCGCTCGTTGCGACCAGGATGCCGCCGCGGCCTCGTTCGATCGTTCCACGGATTCCGAGCTGACGCGCTATGCCGAGATCCTGTTTGGTAACCGGCGCGCGGTACTCCTTGTTGATGATGATGTAGCCAATCGGGCTCTTGTCGTGGTCGCAGAGCTCCCAGCGGGCGCTGGAGCCAATGGCTGAGCCGAGATCAGTCTTGCCGAACTGTGTGTCGAAGAAGTTGGCGACAAGAAGTGGCCAAAACTGCTCCTTGGCGTAGATAGCAGAACAGGCTTCGAGTGCTGCTTGGAGAACCCGATTTCTGTGAGATACCGGGATCACTTCTTCCGATCGAGCAAGGAGCTGGATTTCGAAGAACTTAGCGGCTTCGACGTCTTCCGGGTTGGCCATAGCGATGGCGCCAGCCTCTTCCAGAATTTGCCAGCCGGGTTTGAAGGTGCGAGAAGTTTCAGACATGGTATTTCCTCCACTGCGAATAGTTCGCGAGCTGAAGTATGTTAGGCGATTCTGGTTAAAAGATCAAGGATAAACGCGACAATTATAGAAGACCCCGGCGTGCGCCGGGGTCGAATCCAATCAAGCCGACTGCTCTTACTGAGTCTAGAATAGCTAGTCGGGGTCGTGCGGAGTAACCTTCTTCGCTGGCTCTGCGCTACTGATATCCCAGTTATCGCAATCACGCCGAGTGCAAAGGATCGTACTACGTACACTTCCGTCGGCTTCTTCTACGTCAGCCATCCGGGAGAAGCGGCACTCAAGGCAAAGCTCCGGCTCTAATAGCCGAAATGTCCGATATGCTGCCATACCTGTAATTCTACAGGCGAATCTTGTGGCTGCCAATAATCTAGGGGACTATTTTTAGCGATCGTTTACTTACAATAGTCGCTCTGTTTACCGGCCTGGCCGTCGCCGCCCGGAAGAGCTTTTGCGACAGTTTTAACATCATCTGGCAATAAATCCAGCCAGCACGTACCGAAGAAGGTAAGTGAAGCGAAGTTTTCGTGAGTTGCCTGGTAGGCATCACTTTTCGACGCATCGTTCATATTTCGCAAATCGTAGACACCGAAATCGACGCCGACATTACTGGTTTTAGCGAAACCAACAGCAGTGGCGATGATTTCCCCGGCCGTAACGGCAGTTGGCTCCAGTTTGGTGGTGCGCGAGTCGTCGACTTTTGCCTCAGGTAATTGGTCGGCTAAAGCTTGGAACTTAGGAGACAGCGTTAGTAAGTGATCGAAACGGTAGGCGACACCGCACTCGTTGACGAACTCGAACAAGTACTGGATCTCGCCTTGTTCGATGTAGCGGCTGGCTTGGGTAACGATAGCGTCGTAAGGGGCCGTAACGGTAATGTCGCTGTTCTTTAGTCCGTCGAAGCGAAAGCCACCGTGCGGCTTGTAGTTCCCGCCGCGGGTTTGGCCGGGATAAAGAATTGAAGTCGCTTTGCTGATATCGACAGGTGTTTTGAGCGCGAGGGGAGTGACACAGTCGGGCGCTTCGCCACTTGACCGCCAAGTCTTACCGTCAAACGACCAGGTGACAGACTTGGCGTCGGTGTTCTTTTCCTCGGTTACTGTTTGTTCGGTGGTACTACTTGGATTACTGGCCGTATCTCCTTTAAGGCTATAAAGGACCGTGCCAACCAAAACGATAACGAGCGGTAGGCCAACGAACAAAAATAGTTTGCGAGTTTGGCTCATACAGCTATCGTAGCAGCCCGCCCGGAGTACTCAAGCTATTTAGCAGCTTCGGCGACGGCGGCTTCGAGATCAGTAATCGAGCTGAGTTGTTTGCCGTTGACGAAGAACGTCGGGGTCGAATCAACGCCCAAGGCGTCGGCATCGGCCAAATCTCGCGCAATAATATCCCGGGCAGCGGAGCTTGTCTTGTCGGCATTATATTTATCCGAGTCGAGACCGAGGTCTTTGGCGTAATTGGCTAGGAATTCAGTAATCTTACGCTTTGATTGAACGCTCCACTCGCCCTGTTTTTCGTACATTTTGCTGTACCATTCCCAAAACTTTCCCTGGTTCTTGGCTGCTTCGCCGGCTAGACTCGTTTCGTCGGCGTGTTGATGAATCGAAGAGATAGGAAAGTGGCGGAAAATAAGTTTTACCTGTGTTGGGTACTTGGCGAGAACTTCTTCAACGACCGGAACAGCGTTTTTGCAGGCCGGGCACTGAAAGTCGGCAAACTCAACGATGGTAACTTTAGCGTCCGCTGGTCCGCGTACTGGCGAATCAGCCCGCGTCAGTTGGCCGGCGTCGGCAAGTTCTGCCGGTTCGATCGGGGCATTCGACGGGGTTGTGTTCTTGCCGAAGATAAAAAACCCAATAATTGCTAGTACCGCCAACCCAACCACAACGCCAACAAACTTCATATCAGAGCTCATGCTTTTCTCCCTTCGCGTCGAAATAGAATCATTAATGCAGTTAGGCCAACCAGCGAGAAAAGGGCTAAGAGTGGAATGGTAACAAAGCCGAACCACTCGATGTATTTAGTTGTGCAGGAGATTCCAGCTTCACAGGTGGAAGCCGACTCGCTGAGAACGTTGTAGTAGAGAAGGTTATGGTAGATCGAAACAAGCAGGGCGGGGATAACGAGCGGCAAGATATAAGTGTGCAGGAGGCTGTCTTTTCGTAGGATGCCAACAATCAAAAGTACTAATGTTGGAAATACTGCTAATCGTTGAATCCAGCAGAGTTTGCAGGGCGGGAAGCCAGCCACTTCGCTAAAGTAAAGACTACCGGCAACGGAAACGAGCGTAAGTAAAAAGGCGGCACGGGCGATTAGGGTTTGTTTATCTGTCATAGCCTGACAATACTACAAACCTTGCTCAACTGAGAAGGGCTAGCGGCCCTCGGACTCGGCGGCCGTAATACTGGGCTTCAGGCAGCCGTCGGTGTGAGCACCGAAGACATCCTTGCCATACCAAGCAGTCCAGTCGCTAGCTAGCTTAGTAATTTGAGTGCCGAGCAATGTTTTAACTGATGGATCAAGTAGCGTGGTTGGGCAGTGCATTGTGTCGGTGGCGTTGTTGTTGATTTGTAATTCGTAACGATAGTCACCAGAAGACTCCTTAGCTACCACACCGAGCTTTTGACCGGCTTTAACGGTTTGGCCTTTTTCGACCACAACATCGGTAATGTGGTCGTAGCCGACCACCCAGTTGCTGTTTTCGCTTGGAACAATAAATAGTTCAACGTCACTGCTACCGCTTTGCTCCTTAATATCTATGACTATACCGTCAATGGCGGCGATAAGATCGATCGGTTTAGTTATGCCACGGAATTCAAAGTTTGGATTGATGCGCTGAGGTTCATCGGCGTTATTTTTGGGTAGTCTTTGGCCAAACATGTAGAAGATAGACTCCTGGCCACGCGCAGCATCAAGCCCGTTCTTGGAGAAGAGAACGTCACCGGCCATACCAGTACTTGCGTTGTACGATGAGAGCGTGATACCGCCCAGGTTGAAGATCGTCAGGCTTTCCGAATCGGATTCGGCCTTGGTCTCGGTATCGGTTTCTTTCTCGTTTACGGCAGTTTCCGTCGTGCCACTGTTGAGACTGATAACAGCAATGACTGCAAAAATAACTACCAACGGAATCCCTAAAAATAGAAATAGTTTTCGTGTTTGGCTCATGTGGTCAGTATAGCAAGCTTGCCGAATTACGGGTTACTGGAATTTTCTCGTACGCGTTCGAGAACAATCTTGTGAATGAGCTCGCTTGGCAAGGACTCTGATAAAGGGAATTGAATCGTCCCTTTGGATTGGACGAATGGCGCTAACTCCTCGGCAAATTTTTCCTTTACCCGACGACTAGCTGTTGCAAAGAGGCTGACATGGTTCTTGAAGCCACCGAAATACACAAGCGGCCCATTCAAGTGGTAGGCCGGCATCCCGTACGCAATCTTTTCCTCGGCACCTGGCGCGGCCCCGGTAATGATGCGACGAAACTCTCTGAGTTTCTCCCTAGTTGCGGGATTGGCGTGCTTTATGTATTCGTCGACGGAACTGGGTTGATCCATTGCATTAACTCAATAATTGCCGAAAATAGTTATTTCAGTATCGGAAATCTTTGAACGATTAGTAGGTTGTGCCACCAACGACCCAACCCGAGCCAGTTGCCAGTTTCAGGCGAGGCGGCTAGCAGCCATAGACTTAGAATATAAATAATATGTTCGTCAATTACGGGATTATGCTCTGGTGGGATTGAGGCGGCAAAGAATATTAGCAGCATCATAATCGTGCCGCCGATGGCGGCAAGTCTCGTGGCGATACCTAGCACAAGCGCAGTCCCCACCAATAGCAGTCCAAGCATATAGAGCCAGTCGACGATCGGCTGACCGGCCATTGATTGGAATGTATTAGTAAACGGACCGTCGACACCGAACTTCAAGAATCCGGTGGTTGGCGAAACGCCGTCGATCCAGGCCTTGCCGTCAGCGGTAGAGAAGCCGAGTCCCCAAACCTTATCCAGAAACGCCCATAGGAATATCCAACCCAAACCAATTCTGAGGAGATTTAGTATTTTACTCTGTATCGTCATCAAACTGAGCATACTACCGCTCTCTAAAAAGTCGAGTTCTTTGTACTAAACTTTGCTACTTGTCACTGGTCGGGCCAGTAAGTCGATGAGCTTTGAGATAGCCCAGCCGATAAAGGCAAAAACAACGATTGCCAGTAAGGCCGCGGAGTCAAAGTAGGCTTTCTCTACTTGTACGTTTGAGAAGATTCCGCGAAATGGCGCTACAAAGATATCCGTTATGCCGTAGAGAAGGTCGGCAAAGCCAACTGACTTCGCCCCGAATAGTTTGAAGACAATTCTAATTAGTAGAAGTAGGTCAACTAGTCCAACAACGTACCAGATCCAAGCATTACCCCGGTCGGTATGTGCATCCTGGACTTCACCTTGAGTCATAACCTGACGAGACGAAGCAACCTGAGTTGTTTGGCCACTGGTAACGCCCGTGTTGTTGTTTGTTACTTCTTCACGAACCTCAACTGGCATTACTTAAGTACCTTGAAGGCCTTGAGTAGTGCGATCAATATAACGGCTCCAACAACGCCCCAAATCAAACCCCAGAAACTAAACGAACCTGCCGCTCCGGCGCTGCCGATGCCTAGTACTCCGCCAAACAACCAACTACCAAGTAACGAACCAACAATTCCGATACCAATATTGGCTAACGCTCCCTGCTGTTGGTCGGTGTTCATCATCCGACTTGCTAACCAACCGATCAGTGCTCCGACTAAAATTGCTACAATCCAACCCATAGTATATATCTCCTTTCTCCTAGTATGGGCGCATTAACAGGAATAGATAGGGCTAGGCTGATCTTCATACGATCGACTACATTGTTCGGGAAGCCTACAATGCATTCGATGCTGGACGGAAAGTTTCTCAAGAAGTTGGCTTGGCCAGCGCTGGCGCTAGCGGCGAGTATCGGACTGAACTCAGTAAGTAGCCGACTCATTTATGCTCACGTTCCCGATCGGCCGATTCCTCAGGATCTACTATTTTCCGTTACGCCGTACATAGGTTGGACGCAGTATGTTAGTGATCCTGCCAATTTCCTGAGCGTCATACTCTTGGCGGTTTATGTTTTTTCTGGCCGAATACGTTTACTCCCGGTCGTATTGTGGGCGTTTGCACTCGCTGAGGGTATGCGCGCAGCGATCATATTACTCAATCCACTTGGCAGTCCGCTCGGGCCAGGAATGGAGTACGGGCTGGCAAACTTTTTGCCGATAATTCAGCTTGGACAATTTCCTTCAGGTCACATGATGCTCGTGGTGCTATGTTACTTAATAGTTGAACGTCAGGATGCGCCAAATATCAAAAGTCTCTTACTACTGAGCGTCTTCCTGGAAGTAGTCGCGTTGATTTTCTCTCGGGGACATTACGGTATAGATATTGTTGGCGGTTTCTTTGTCGCGTATGTGGCTAAGCATGAGATATGGAAGCGAATGGGCGCCTAACATTCCCGCCAACCAGCCTACCCCTTTGTTGGTTCAAGCGTGGCGCAGCCAGGTATGGCGTACGCCAATTCGTTGTTTAAGTATCGGCTGTAGGATCGGGCGTCTAGCGGATGAGCCAAATCAGTCAAAAGGCGTAGGATTAGTCGACGACAAGCGTGAGCATTTCCGAGACCAGTTTTTCCCTGTCCCAGAGTTCAGTTCGATTGTGCTTCGCAAGCTCCTGGGCCTGGCGGGTGTACGTATTGTTCGTAACTACCATTGAGCCGGTGCAACCGTACTTGGCTTGGGCAGAAACTGCTTCTTGGATGGCCTGGACGCCAACCGGCTTCGAGTATCGTTTTGCCTGAACGGCGATTCGCTGGCCGTCCTTGGAGATGATTAGGTCGGCACCCCAATCGCCGCTGACAGGCGTTGTCTCAACCGACCAGCCCAAATCTTTAAAGAGAAGCCAGAGGCGCTCTTCAAATTCCCGACCACTCATCTGATCGATCTGATCTGCTCCGCTCTGGCGAAGCGCCTTCATTTTGCGAGCGTGCCCCGCGAGATAAAGCGACACCACGATTGCCGCGGCAAGAATGATAATGAGTTTCCAGACCCATGGCGCGAGTATAAGGACTACCACCGTAACAAAGGTCGCAAAAAGGACTTGGTCGTCAAACAGTTGGGCGGTCTTCTTTCTTCGACCTCTCCTCATTTTCTATTACGCCTCTCAAGAATCCACTTCTGGGTAGTGCTGAGTTCTTTATCCTTGCGGTGGGTGCAGCCGAGCCAGCAGCACGGGCGACGAACACCTTCTTTTAATTCAGAGACGACCCGCCAAACGTGATTTTCCCGCGTCTTTGCTTGTTTTGGATATTCCACCCAACAAATCCATTCGTTTCGGGCGAGCGGGGTGAGACTCTCCCATTTCCCAAGCGCTTCTTTATCAGCTAAGAGTGCCTGTTTTAAATCGTCAGGTAATGTGTGCGCCACTCCTTCTGATATCTTCATTGCCTAAATTGTACTCCCGAACCTGGGAATGTCGAGCAATTAGCCGCGGGTAGTTAGTCGTTGAACGTCCTGGTATGCTTCACGCGCGATCAATACCAGGGCCGAAGCGGCAAAGAACGTCCAGACCGCTGGGAAAATGCCAGTTTGCAGGTGGGTGCCGAGCTGCGTGCTGTGTATATAGATCAGAAAGAAGGCGGCGTGGCCGCTGTAGCGGATTATCCAAGAGTAGCGCGGGTACCAACCTGTATTCTTGACCAGTCGAGCGACGTCGTAAGCCAGAAAAGTCAGCCAAGCGATCACTCCGAGGGTAATAAAATCTCGCTGCTTGCTGTTAACGTATTTGTACCAGCTTTCGGGCGGTAGTTTTTCTGTCGATTCAAACTGGGCTAGCGCCAATAAAAGCGGGTGGAGGACGATAAAAATAAAGATTGCTAATCCAGCGATCGTTCCGAACCATTTACGAAAATTTGGGCCAAGATTGCGAAAGATATTAAAGACGAACACCTGCTGCCACATCAGCGAGTAGGCGAGTAGGCCGAAGAGTGGGAAAAGCTCCCGAGCGGTCCGGCCGGAGACTTGCCAGTCGTAAGATTGTCCCCAGGCAACAATGGGTGCGGTGGTGGCTGTTCCGATCACGATCAGGGCAAGAAGCTGACTGAGTGCTTGGGGCATGCTGAAATAATACCGGCAGGCCCGGAATCAGTCGAACGTCTACTCGCAATCTCTTCCCAATCAATACAAAAAACCCGCCACGAGGACGAGTTTTTTGTTTGGCTCCGGAGGTAGGAGGATCGCTCTCCCAGTCACTAGATCCTCCCTCCTCCGCTCACTTCGTTCGCTCTGGAGGTCGGATTCGAACCGACGACCAATGCGTTAACAGCGCACTGCTCTACCGCTGAGCTACTCCAGAAAATAAATAAGGTGCGAAACTACAGTGAATTTTACCTCAAAGGGCTACACCTGAACAAGCCAGGCGCGCTGGCTTTACGAGCTGGTCGTTGCCAGGTTACAGTATGTCGAGGGGAGGGCGTTATTCAATCGATTAAAGTTGGCGTTTCTGGTTCCGCTGTTATCGCAGACAAAGAGTCGGCTCGAAAAGCCGAGCTCATTGGTTATCACCTGGCTCGCGCCGGGGCAATTGTGGTCACTGGCGACACAACTGGAATTCCCGACGAAGCCGCTAAGGGGGCCAAAAAGGCCGGTGGATTTACGCTTGGCGTATCGCCGGCGCACAACTTTCACGACCATATCCGTCGCTACAAATTACCTTACAAATACACTGATTTTGCCATCTATACCGGCTTTGGTTACTCGGGTCGCAACCTGTTGTTCATCCGCGCCACCGATGCCGTCATTTTTGTTCACGGACGAATTGGCACCCTCAACGAATTTACGATCGCCTTTGAGGACAAAAAGCCGATTGGTATTCTGACTGACTCTGGTGGAATTTCTGATGAACTCGATCACCTGTTGACTGTAGCTCATCGCGGTCGCAACCAAATCATTTTTGATGACAACCCGAAGCGATTGGTTGAAAAAGTCCTCAAGATGGCCAAGGCCGACATCAACCGAATCGCCCGCGGCGCTGACGGCTAAATGGTAAAAGTAAGCTTTTTTGGGGCGGCGGGCGAAGTCACCGGCTCCAATTTTTTGATCGAAACTGATCAGCATAAATACATCGTTGATTGCGGGTTGTTTCAGGGAGCCGACGCCTGGACTGAACACAACGACGAGCCTTTTAGTTACGCGCCGAACGAAGTAGAGGCGGTGATTGTGACGCATGCGCACTTGGATCACGTTGGCCGCTTGCCCAAATTGGTAGCCGAGGGCTATCGCGGGCCGATCTTTGGCACCCGGGCAACACTCGAACTGACAACGTTAGTACTGAAGGACGCCTACGACTTATCTGAACGTCGTCACGAACGTGATGGTAAGCCGCTGCTGTTTACGGAAGTCGATTTGCGCCGGACGCTCGAATTGTTTCAGGCGATTCCGTATCACCAGCGCCACGCGCTACTCGGCGACGACGGTGTTACGCTTTACGACGCCGGTCATATCCTTGGATCCTCAACCGTTCACCTTGAGGCCGGCGGAAAGAAAATTGTTTTTTCAGGGGACATCGGCCACGCTCCAAATATTTTGCTGCCGCAGCCAGAAGACGACTTTGCAGCTGATGCGGTCGTCATGGAAGGAACTTACGGCGGCCGGGAGCGCGAAGATAAGGAAGATCGCTTAGCGGTTCTAAAGGAATCGGTTGAGTGGGTTATTCAGCGACGTGGCGTGCTACTGATCCCAGCTTTTTCGATTGAGCGCAGCCAGGAGCTGCTTTATATGTTCAACCTTCTCTTTAATAAGCATCAACTGCCCCGAATCCCGATTTACCTGGATAGCCCGCTCGCCATTGAGGCCCTACAAGTCTTTGAGCGACATCAGGAGCTATACAAAAAGGAAGTTCAGCAAGTTCGCAAAACCGACCAAGATATTTTCGACTTTAATGGCCTGGTTCTGGCGGCTAGCGTTGAAGACTCGAAGTCAATTAACGAACAAGCGCCGCCAAAAGTTATTTTAGCTGGCTCTGGCATGATGGATGGCGGTCGGATTCACCATCATCTAAAGCGCTACTTGAGTTGGCCAAATACCTATCTGCTCGTCGTCGGCTATCAGGCCCAGGGTACGCTCGGTAGCGAAATCTTACAGGGCAACGACCACGTCACGATCATGAATGAGAAAATCGCCGTTCGCGCCAAGATCGTAAAAGCAGAAGTCTTTTCTGGCCACGCCGACAATTCTGAACTTTTGGATTGGATCGGCGGTATCCGTTTGTCGGAAAACGCCAAAGTGCTGATTGTCCACGCCGACGCCGAGCGAACTCCTTTGTTTATCGAAAACATTAAGCACGTTCTACCCAATGTCACCGTCCAAGCGCCTGAACTCGGCCAAGCCATAGAACTATAGATAAGCGCATTAATGAACTTATCCACTTTTTCACACCTAGAAATATACCCACCGGGGGTATATAAAAAACTAATGGGGTATTGTGGATGACTCGCGAAGAACAGAAGAGGCTTATAGGAAGACTGCGCCGAATTGGCGGTCAAATACGAGCGCTCGAACAAGCAGTCGAGCGGAACGGCAGTGAAGATGTGACTAACCAATTTCTGGCGTCGATCGCTGCCCTAAAAGGCAGCCTGCGTTTCTACCTGGAGAAACAATTACTCGGCGATAAACCGCTCTCAGCGGATGATCGCGCGTTGCTTGCCCGGCTGATTAACCGGGTTGATTAGTAGTGAATGTTGACCGGTGTGCCAACTGGGACGTTTTGGTAGAACCAAACGGATTCGGCGTGACCAAGGCGGACACATCCGTGCGAAACTGGTCGGCCAAGGTGAGATGCGCCCTCGACGATCGTATATTCCTTATTAAATGCCGGAAGGTCGTGAATGCCATAACCCTCGTAGCCAGAACCATCGGCATTTTTGGCGAGGGCATTCCAGTTGCGCATCCAGATACCTGGGTATAATCGCGACTGCGCAAGGTCGATTTTATTTTTTACGTAGAACAGGCCGACGGGTGTGGCTGTCCCGCGCTTACCGCTCGAAATTAGAAACTGTCCGGTTTTTGTTTGGCTGTTCATGACAAACATTTTTTGCTTAGACAAGTTGATGTCGATGTACAATCCCTCAAATAAGCCGGCGATGTACTCCGGAGGGACGATTTTTTCAGTGAAGGTAACCGTCTGAACAGGGATGACCAACGGCTGTTGTTTGGTATCGGCTCGTTCGGTTATTGTTCGGCGTACTGAGCTGACGAGCGTAGCCGTATCGACGATTTTTCCGTCTTTGCCCTGTTGGGTGACTTCCAGCGTATCGGCCTGAATAAGTTTTTGAATCATCTTCACGTTAATGCGCCCGGTGATTTTGGTGGACAGGTACGCTTGAAGCTTTTCATCACTAATCAGCCAGGCAAGAGAGCCGTCCTTAACCTCATAGCTAACTAAGTCGTATAGGTGTTCTTTCGGAATTGTAAAACCCCGATTGTCGGCAACAAGGTAGACGGGCCTCAGCGCCGCCTCAATTTCGGTTTTTGTTTGGGTTGCCGTTTCGGTAAACACCTGCGGTTCGACTGGCTCAACGGCCACTGTCACGACCGGCACGGTTCCCCTGGTTAAGAGCGAATCAACGGCGTTGACGATACTGCCGATGCCGATCGACTCACCACTAGCTGACGGCTGAATGGTTAAAGCGCCGTTCTCGACGGTGATTGTGGCGTCTTTGGCGGTTGTGATAACGCCGAAGACGCTCTCAACCTTTTTCTGGGCAACCGTTTGGTCGATGTTGTAACGAATCGCTACTTCTTTATGCGAAAAAAACCGTTGCCAGTGTGTAGGGCGAATCCAGTCCCAGATATCGCTTTGGTTGCTCGTCACGTTCTGGTCTGGTCCTGCGATCGACACGCCGAGGTCGACGAGCGGAATGTCTGCTGACTGATCCTGATAGACAACTGGCAACGTCGCGCTGGCAAGCTCGGACTCCTTTTGGAGGAGTAGCTGGGCGGCTTGTTGATGAGTGAGACTACCAACAGAAAGTCCGGCGACGATAGTTCGGGGCAGGACGCGATTCTGATAAGCGTAAGCAGTCACCGCAGCGGTGCCACAAAGTAATGTTATCGCTGCAACGGTGGAAAGTGCTGCGATCAGGAGAATACGCTTCTTGCCGTTCATTAATACAGTTTAGCTCAACTTTCTGCTCTTGTTGTGCCCCTTTTGGGCCGAGGAATCAATACTGCCCAGCTCACCAGGCAATAAATCGAACGACTTGAGGCTATCAGACTGCATCGAGAATAACTTGGCGTAAAGCCCTCTTTTTTTAATGAGTTGCTCGTGGCTTCCCTTTTCGAGGACTGTGCCGTTCTCTAGTACTATAATCTGGTCGGCACGCATAACGGTGCTCAAACGATGGGCGATAATAATCGCTGTCTTATTCTGAAGAAGCGCTTGTAAGCCTTCTTGGACGAATCGCTCGGACGCTGAATCGAGAGCGGAGGTGGCTTCGTCCAAGATAACGAGTTGGGGATTGCGTAGAACGGCCCGGGCGATAGCAACGCGCTGTTTCTCGCCGCCCGACAATCGGACGCCGCGTTCGCCGACCAGAGTTTCATATTTTTCTGGTAGCTTGTTGATAAATACATCGGCGTGAGCAATCTTGGCGGCAGTGATAATGTCATTATCGGTCGCCTCTTGGTTGGCGAAGCGCAGATTTTCTTTAATGGTGTCATTGAAGAGCGCTACATCCTGCATAACCATACCGATATGCTGACGTAGCGAGTTTTGGGTAAATGCTTCAATGGGCTGATCGTTGATGAGAATATTTCCGCTACTAGGTTCGTAGAAACGTAATAGGAGCTTGGTTATTGTGCTTTTACCAACTCCAGATGGGCCGACTAAGGCGGCAGATTGTCCGCGTCCGATGCGAAAAGAAACATTCTTTAATATTATCTTTGGCTTTCCGGGGTACTGAAATGAGACATTCTTGAACTCGATTGATTCGAGGGTTTGTAGGTCGCTTGCGTCAGCTCGATCGGCTACAGCTGGTTCGGCGTCCAGAATTATTGCAAGCCTACTAGCAGCGGTTTCGACTTCACCTGTATCGGTTAAGATGCGACTCAGCGGCGAGATATTTCCGCGAATCTGTTGAATGTAGAGTGAGATCATCAGGATATCGCCGATGCTATTCTGGCCATTGACGATTCCCCACGAGACGATTGCGATCGCGCCGATAAAAGTTGCAACATTGAGCACGCCTCTGGCGGCATTGGTTTGCCACTCAATCTTAGATTGTTCGATGCGTAGGTTACGATATTCATCGACTTGTCTCGTGTATCGCACGAGGCGCTGTTTCTCCTGGCCAAAGCTTCGTACGGTTGATATTTGATTAAGCGTTTCACCCATCTCACCCATGCCCTGCTCAGCGTGTTTCGACCACTCTTCCCGAATTGGTTTGGTCTTAATTATTCGATTGATAACTAGCAGGAAGTTGAGCGGTACCGAGATGCTAACAAGCAGGCCAACGAGCGGTACCTGGGTCCAGAGAAAAAGAATTGCCAAGATTATCGTTATAGAGACGCCCAAGAAACCGTCGGCTATTGCAAAAGCCCAGCGGGCAAAGGCCATTGTCCCGCTGCTAATCCGTTCCATAATTTCGCCGGCACGATTTTTCTCGTAGTAATGTACTGATAACGAAGAGAGGTGATTAAATACACGTTTTCGAACCTCCCACATAATGTCGATAAAGAGCAGGTCGCCAAGGCGCTCGCCGATGTAGTCAAAAAAGACACCGACGAGGCTGACGCCGATTAGAATCGAGAGTGCTGCCGTGATCTCGTTGGTATTTACGGCTGCTCCGCTCGTGGCGGCAACGACGCGGTCGAGGGTTACTTTTAGGAGGTAGGGAGTAGCGAGACCAACAAGTCCGAGGATACTGTTAACTAGAACAACCTTAAAGAGTCGCGCTTTGTAGCCAGGTACTAACTCAAATAGCCTCCAGATGTTCTTCATGTGGGGGTGCATGGATTCGAACCATGGACCACCAAGGTATAAGCTTGGCGCTCT
>CAYGDK010000012.1:0-10315 GCA_964348645.1 uncultured Candidatus Saccharibacteria bacterium
CGACACAGGTCAAAGCTTGGAGTAGCTGGTTTTTTCTGATACATACAGGAGGACGTTATGGCCAAAGAACTTTTCTCTTACGACATCGTCCGCCTAACCCGCAAAGAGCGGCTGCCGGATAGCTTTGTGACAACCGAAATCCACCCGATCGATGGTCGAGGTAGTCGCTGCATGATGGTTACAACTCTCGAAATCGATAGTCCGTGGCATCACGCTCGAGAATTTGGACAGCAGATCGTGACAACGCTCGTGCGCGAGTTCGTGCGCAGTCAGAGTAACTCAACACTGATGAAGTTTGAACATGCTCTTAAGCTGACCAATCACACCATCAGTCAGGCCGCGGAAAAGTTGGGAGTAAAAGTCAGCTGCGCCGTCGCTCTGTTTATCGAACAAGAAGTTCATTTTACGGTTATCGGCAACTGCCGACTATTATTGTTTCGGAACAACGCGCTGACCGACGTTACCGCTACCGACACAAGTCAGCCTGGTCAGTTTTCGTCGGTCACGAGCGGGGACCTAAGTGACCATGAGTGGCTCATGGTGGCCAACCAAGATGTGGTCAAATTCTTACGTAGCCAGGAGCCATCTGCTTGGGCGGAAAGCGATATCAGCGCCTTATCGGCAGAATTAATCGACCAAGCTCCAGCGCTTGAACGACAAAACTTTTTCGCAACGCTAATTCGTTATCGACAAGACAACCTTGGCCAGGAACAGACGGTCTTTTGGGATAACCTTGAGCACACCACGCCGATTCGCCTACCAAAGCTTGCGTTGCCCAAACTAAATCTTCAGCCCGTCGTTTCTGCGGCAACTGGCCTTTTTAGTACGTTCCGAGCGCGCCTTCGACCCAAGAGCCAACTTCGCAAACAAGCCGAAGTCATACCAACCGAAACATCGGACGACAACTTTCTACCATCGCCTTCATTAATTAGCCGCCTTAAGCTAGGCAGATTTCATCTACCAAAAATAAATAAACGATTAGCCGTTTCGCTTGTAGTAATAATAGTTGTTATTTTCAGCGGCTACCGGGTTATTTCTGGACGCATCCAAAAAGCTAATCAAGCCGCCCCTACTCCGACGCTCGTCCAAGAGTTCTCTTCGGTGTCAGCTAACGAACGAATAAACTTCCTGGCTACAAAGTTCAACTTGGATCGTTATCTGGATTTATCGGCGGACGATCAAGCGGTTTTTGGTCAGCTGGCAAGAGAAGCCGGCACTGAGTTTGTCCGGCCAAGTACAGTTGTGACAAAAATCGATAAGGAGATTGTCGCCCTTGATGCGCAGAACGCCATCTTGGCAGCAATCGATAACACTGGTCAGCTTTGGACGATCCGCGAAGGTCGGACAATTAAAACGGAGCAAAGTTTGCTAATACAAAATCCTCGATCAGTTGCGATCGTCAACGATCAGCGTATTGTCGTCAGCGACGCCACCAGTAACCTCTGGCTGTTCGACGGTTCAACCACGGCGCAGCCGATTGCCCTTACCCAGCCGGCAACACTAGGAACTGGCGTAAAGCTCGTCCAAGCGTACGTCGGCAACCTATATATTTACGCACCGGAAACTAAAACAATGTTTCGTCAGTCCGCTTTTGATAAGGAGTTGGCGGCAGTTAAGAGCGTCGGAAAATTCGACCAACTTTCATCCATAGTCAGTGACACGGCGATTAATGGCCAGGTAATCGCAATCTCCGACCAGGGACAGGTTATTGGCCTCCAGGCAGGCAAGAGTGCCTTGAATGGATCAGTTAGCCTCAATATCGCGTCCGCCCGCATTGCTAGCGTCGAAGAGCAACCAAAGATCGCCGTACTTTCTGGAGGATTCTTAACTACTACCGACAAGAATCTTGGCACGGCCACGAAGTACTTCTTAGGTAGTAAAGCGGCACCAGCCGACATTGCTATCGATGGCGCCACAGGTTCTTACTGGATCGCGATCGGACAAGAAATCTTTTCAGTAACGCTCTAGGCGTCCTTGACCATTCGTGACGGCGCGCTAATACCGATCAAATCTAAAGTCTTCTTGATGGTCAGGCTCGTTGCCTTGAGAATCGCCAGCCGTGATTGGGCGATTTCATCTGGCTCGCCCTGAACACGCAGCTTTTCGTAGAAAGCATGCAAATCAGTCGCCAACGCCGTCGCATAGTGCGTCAGCTTATGAACCCCCAGGTCACCAGCAATATCTTCAACTAAGTCCGGGAAGCGTAAGATTCGCAGCAGAAGTTGTCGTTCAATTGGGTCGGAAATTATAATTTTTTCCGGCACTTCAAAGTCGTCTGTTTTCGAGAACTGGCGAAAAATAGAGCTAATTCGAGCATACGCATACTGAATGTAGAAAACGGGGTTTTGCGAAGAAGCTGAGAGCGCTAAATTCATGTCAAAATCCAAATGACTATCGACGCTTCGACTCAAAAAGAAGAAGCGCGTCACGTCAGGACCAACTTGTTCAATTAATTCGTCGAGCGGTACAAAATTACCGGCCCGCTTGGACATCTTTAGCTCTTCGCCATCCTTAAACAGTTTTACAATTTGGGTAATCACCCAATCAGCCGAACCGGCCCACGTATAATGACCGCGTAAGATGCCTTCGATGACCATGTTCATCTGCCTGGCGTAACTATGATGATCAGCGCCAAGCACGGTTATTAGTCGGTGGTAGCCGCGCTGAATCTTGTAATTAAAGTAGGAAATATCCGAGGAAAAGTAAGTGTCCTCACCGTCCGATTTAGTTAAGACCCGATCTTTATCGTCGCCAAACCGAGTTGTCTCAAGCCATGTGGCACCGTCGGCGTCGTAAGCGTAGTCGAGTGCTTTAAGTAGCTCCATCGTTTTCTTAAATACACCGGTCTGATAAAGCGAAGCTTCAGAGAAAAATTGGTGAAAGTTGATGCCGAGTTTGCGCAGGCTCGGCTTAATCATCTCTTCCATCACAATTGCCGAGGCCTTTTCGCCGGCTTCGCGATCAGTTTTTTCACTGATTCGCGCTCGCAATTCGTCCACGTACGGCGCCGGATACTGACGGTCCGGATCTTCGGGGTGAAGGATAGAATGACCAAGTTGAGTAATCTGAACGCCTCGATCGTTAACGTAATACTCCCGCATCACGGTGCAGCCATAAAGCTCGAGCACTCTGGCGATCGACTCACCCACAAAAGCGCCGCGCCCGTTAGCCAGCGTCAATGGTCCGAGCGGATTGGCTGACACATATTCAATTAATACGCGGATTTCTTTACCTAAGTCGGTCCGGCCAAATGAATCGGGGCGGCGAATAACTTCTTTCACTACCTCAGTCAGATATTCGTCAGTCACGACAAAATTAATAAAACCTGGGGTTGTCACCGACACACTTTTAAAGATAGTTGTCTTTTCAAGCTCGGACACAATCTGCTGCGCAAGGTTCATCGGGGTCTGGCCAACATCCACTGCTGCTACCATCGCTAAGTTCGTAGAAAAATCACCAAACATTCGGTGCTTAGCAAATTCTATATCAAACCGCGGCGGTTCTTGGTTAAACGCCTTCTTGAAGGCCGCTCGAACGGTTTGGTGGACTTGGCCGATTATCATCGGTTGAGACAACCTCTGTTTCTCGCAGCAAAAAGCTGCTCGAAATCATTCTTTAAGGCAGTTCTTTCTCGTAAAAATGTCATATAGAAATCACAGCGGAAGTAACAGTTAATCTCCCTAGATTGTAACACCTTAATCGCCGATAAAGTATCTATACGATGAATAGCTGCCGTTAGCGGTTACGTAGGACCTGCCGCCAAAATTAGCAACCCAAGTGCGACTTAGTCTGTTCAGCTCATCGATTTGGGCAACTGTTAGGTTTTTCTCGAGTCTGGCACGAAGGCGAAAATGCTTGCCGACAATGCTTCCACCTACACCTTCCAAAGAAAGATTAAATTGGTAAGGGTCATCGGCCTCGTATTTAGGATCAGTCGGCACCGACGACAAAAATTCGGTAAATGCGCCGCAGTCATCACTATAAGACCGCAAGCTACTGACAGGCTGCCAGCCATTATCCCCGGCAATAGGGTCGTAACCATTAAAGCCGGGGTACCGAGATCGCGAAGCGGCGTTGCACGTCTGAGCTTCGAAGCGCGCCTGAAAACCAACGCCGATCGCCGTTAGATCGCTGCGACGCTTTGCGTCGCGTGCTTGGCGTTGAGCGCTGGTTATGACGTAGGTCGTAATCGTTGCCAACGTGCCGATAATGGCAATCACCGTCAACGCTTCAATTAATGTGAATCCCCTCTTCATACGTCTAAATATTAGGCTTCTTTTATTAGCTCGTAAAATCGATGCTTACCAACCTGCAGTTGATGGCCAGTTTCACCGACCTGAATTACAAAACCTGGATCGACCGCAACTTCGCCGTTAAGTCGCACAGCATTCTGAGATATGAGGCGTTGCGCTTCCGAACCACTTACGCCCGCTGTTAGCTTTACTGCCTCCAAAAGTGTAATTGTGTCACCTTCGACCGCAATTTCGTCTGACAGCTCCCCTGCACCCGATTTATCACTAAAGGTTTTCGTAAATCGTTCACCGGCTTGAGTGGCAGCTTCATCTCCGTGGTAAAGCGCCACGATCGCGCGAGCAACTGCCGCCTTGCGATCGCGTGGATGTGTTGGCAGTGCAGCAATCTGCTCGGTTGTCATAAGCCCCGCTAGCTCGGCATATGAGTCTGTCAATTTATCTGGGATGCTCATTAGCTTGCCGTACATTTGGTCGGCAGATTCGGTTAAGCCAATAAAGTTGCCGTAACTTTTGCTCATTTTCCGTTCGCCATCGGTACCAACCAGCGGGTTCATAATTACAACTTCTTGGGGCGGTAAGCCCATTTTCTTTTGCAGCTCTCGACCGAGTAAAAGGTTAAGCCGTTGGTCCCACCCGCCAAGCTCGACATCAGCCTTCAATTCAACCGAATCAATTGCCTGCGAAATTGGGTAGAGAATCTCGTGAACGCTGAACGGCTCGTTCGCCTTGAGACGCGCCGCAAAATCTTCACGCTCAAGTAGAGTGCTCATATTTAGTTGCATAGCGACCTTGATTAGGTCAGCAAACTTCATCTTGCCAAGCCAGCTGGAGTTATAAACGACGCGGGTCTTTTCTTTATCGAGAATCAGATACGCCTGGTCGACATACGTTTGCATATTCTGTTTAATTTCGTCTTCGCTTAGAACTGGACGGGTGCTATTTCGACCCGATGGGTCGCCGATCATGGTTGTGAAGTCTCCAATCACTAATACTGCTTCGCAGCCAGCGTCTTGGAACTGACGCAGTTTACGTAAGACCACGGCGTGTCCAAGATGAAGATCTGGACTCGTAGGGTCGACGCCAAGCTTGACCACCAACTTCTTGCCGGTGGCGAGACGACGTCGCAAACTTTCCTGATCGATAATCTCGACTATTCCGTACGAAAATATTTCTGACTGACTGGTTTGCTCTGCTGTTTCCATATTTGTAGTTCCAGTATATCTCTGTAGAATTAGTAGTGTCTACTCATGAAGCGATTGCTCTCATTTAAGAATCCTTTCAAGAGCCCGGTCGGCCTCACAAAGCTGCACCAGAAACTTTTTGGGCGCAAAAAAGGCGGACGGTTTACCTGGAAACAGTTCGGCATTATCACGCTCTGGGGACTCGGCGCTTTCCTATTAATAACTATTTTTCTGTTTGCTTGGTTTGCCAAAGATCTACCCACACCTAATAAAATTCGTGACCTAGTCTCTGTTGGCTCAACCCGACTTTATGACCGGAACATGAAACCGCTCTATACAATTTCCGGCGACAAGAAACGTATCCTTGTCGAAAGTAAGGATATCCCCGAAGTCGCCAAACAAGCCACGATCGCGCTTGAGGATAGAGATTTTTATACTCACGTTGGCATTGATTTCACCGGTATTATTCGGGCAATTTTTGTTGATATCGCGCGACGGGATCTTAGTCAGGGCGGTTCAACGCTAACGCAACAGCTCGCCAAGAATACTATTCTGACTCGGGAAAAAAGCTTTGTTCGTAAAATTAAGGAAGTCATTCTCGCGATTGAGATGGAAGTACTATTTTCTAAAGAAGAAATACTGACGATGTACTTCAATCAAATGCCGTACGGCGGAACAAACTACGGTATCGAGGCCGCTAGCCGCTCCTTCTTTGGTAAATCGGCGCGTGACCTTACTCTTGACGAAGCTGCCACGCTGGCCGCGCTCTTGCAACGACCGAGCTCGCTATCACCGTACGGACCGAATGTTGATCAACTCATCGAACGCCGCAACTACACCCTCGACTCAATGGTCGGCATGTCTTTCATTACTAAGGAGCAAGCCGAGGAAGCAAAGAAAGTTGTGCCAAAGTTTGCTGCTCGTAAGGATTCGATTACTGCTCCGCATTTTGTCCAGTACGTCCAGGATTGGCTCGTAGATTACTTCACGGAAGAACTCGGCGATGAGCAGTTAGCAGAACAGAAAGTGGAAGAAGGTGGACTAACGGTTGTGACCACGCTCGACCTTGATAAGCAGTTAGTAGCCGAGGAGATACTCAGCACAGCCACAGAAAAAACTCTTAAACGCGCCGGCGCTAGCAACGCCGCTTTGGTTTCAATCGATCCAAAACGAGGCGAGGTTATATCGATGGTCGGTTCGGTTAATTACTTCCAAGAACAGTTTGGTAACTTTAATGTCGCAACGGCCGAGCGCCAGCCGGGTTCTTCTTTCAAGCCGATCGTTTACGCCGCCGCCTTTAAAGAGAAGCTTCATCCAGGCTACACCCTCTTTGACGTTGAAACTGATTTTGACAAATATCACCCCGAAAACTACGACGGTCGTTCACGTGGGCCACTGACGGTCAGACAGGCGCTCGGTAACTCGCTCAACATTCCGGCAGTTAAAGCTTTGGCATTGATCGGTATCGACAAGGCACTGAAAACAGCCCACGACATGGGCATTACCACCCTTAACGACAAAGATCGTTACGGACTTTCATTGGTACTTGGCGGCGGGGAAGTTAAGCTCGTCGATCTGACAACTGCCTACGGTGTATTTGCCAATAACGGTACGCTGGTCCCAACCACTCCTGTCCTCAAAATATCCGATAGTCGCGGTAAGGAAATCTACAATCACGAGGAGCCAAAAGATAGCCACGAAGTTCTTGATCCTAAGATCGCCTATCAGATCACCAGCATGCTCAGCGACGTTGAAGCGAAAAAGCCAACCTTTTCGCGTGTGATGAATTCGCTAACAATTACCGGACGCCCAACCGCTTCGAAAACTGGTACAACGAACGCCTACCGTGACGCCTGGACGATCGGCTACACACCTCAGTATGTAACGGGTGTTTGGGCCGGCAATAACGACAACACCTCCATGAACAATGCCGGTGGTTCAATTGCGGCGGCCCCAATCTGGGATGAGTATATGGAAAAGATTCATAAAGGGTTGCCTGTCGAGCAGTTCACTCGCCCGGCCGGACTTGAGGATCTTGAAGTCGCGCGCTACTCCAACTTAATCCCGACAACGGCCACGACCGAAAAAATTAAGGACATCGTCGCCCCATGGCAAAAACCAACCGAAAACGATACGGCATTTGTTCGTGTCCGTGTCTGTCGCGAGAACGGCTTACTGGCCGACGAGTCTATCCCTAATGAACTCGCCGAAGAACGAACTTATCTCAACATCCGTTCCGAGAAACCCGACAACCCACAGTGGGAGGCGCCCGTTCGCGCGTGGGCAATCGCGAACGGTTTTGCCAATACCCCACCGACCGAAAAGTGTCAGCTGGGGGGTAATCAGCCGGCCGTCACGATAACCTCGCCAACAAATAATGGAACCGTCAGTGGAACATTTACGATTAGCGCCGAAGCGTCGGCTCCGAGCGGTGTTCGATCAGTTGAGTTTCTTATCGACAATACTTCCGTCCAGGTAGACGGCTCAGCACCGTATTCTACTGAATACAGCGCCAATAGCTTGTCGAACGGTATTCACACTATTACAGCGATCCTAACGAGCAATAACGGCTCGACCAAATCAACAGAAATTAGCGTGACAGTATCGAGCGACACCACGGCGCCTGACGAAGTAACTAATTTCAATGGTAATCAAATCGGACTACCGTCTGGCTCAGTGAAACTAACTTGGGTTAATCCGACGAACAGCGACTTTAAATCAGTCAAAATATACGCGCTCCGCAACGGCTCAATCCCCGCTGGAACTTTTGAAATCCTAAAGCCTGGCCAATCGACAACCCTAACCGGCCTAACCCCGGGAATCTACCATTTTACTGCGAAAACAACCGATCTAACCGGCAACGAATCGGCCGGCGTCACGATTATTCTCAATATTATCTAGTCACCCTTTGCGTCAGTAAAAAGCTTGGATAGTCCGCTGACAGTCTTAATCGAGCTATTAAACGTGTAAGAAAGGCGTTCGACTTCTTTGCGTCTAATTGCAGCATGAGTCGGTGGACGTACTTCACCCAGCAACCCAACTTCACCAGATAGCACAAGCTTATTCGGCAGTAGCTTGCCAGTCACGCTTGAAAGCACAGCGGCTGTGACGGCTAGATCAACACCCGGATCCTTAACGCTCAAGCCGCCAACGATATTCACGTAAAGATCGAACTGGCTAACCGGGACTTTGAGTCGATTTTCGATAACCGCCGCGAGTAGCGTCAGGCGACCGAGGTCAATGCCTTGCGCGCTCCGCTTTGGATAACCAAACGACGTTTTAGCAGCGAGCGCTTGAACTTCGACGATAAACGCCCGACTGCCTTCGATGGTGGCGGCGAGCGCTCGGCCCGGAACGTTTTCGGTTAAAATACTCTCAAATAGACGGCTTGGATCGGCGACAGGAGCAAAGCCGGTTGATTCGAGCTGCCAAATACCAACCTCATCAGTCGCACCAAAACGGTTTTTTTCGGCCCGGAGTACACGCAGTCCAGTCTGTCTCTCCCCTTCCAGGTATAGAACAACATCAACCAGGTGCTCAAGCACTTTTGGTCCAGCAATTACGCCCTCTTTAGTGACGTGCCCCACAAGCAATAAAGCCACTCCTTCATTCTTGGCGAGTTGCTGTAGGCGCCAACAATTCTCGCGTACCTGAACCAGCGAACCAGGAGTGCCGGGCAGACTCTCGTCGTAAACTGTTTGGATTGAATCGATAACTACAAAAGCGGGCTTATGTTCACGGATTGCCTGGATAATGTTTGGCAGTCGACGTTCGGCGGAAATTGGAAGTAAGCTATTCTTCAATCCGAGTCGGGCAGAACGTAGGCGAATCTGCTCGAGCGACTCTTCGGCAGAAAAGTAGAGTGAATTTGGAATTGAGCTGGCTACCTGGAGCAACAGCGTACTTTTACCAATGCCGGGGTTGCCGGCGAGCAGAATAACCGATCCGACTACTATCCCTGGGTCATTTCCACCTAAAACTCGATCAAAGTCGGGGGCATTTGTCTTAATCCGCCGCTTGGCTTCGACACTCAGTTCTTTTAGCGGAGTAAGCCTTGCCGCAACAGCGCCAGCGACCAAGTCGCTCGTTGACTGTTCTTGTTCGACGATCGTGTTCCACTCATTACAGTTCAAACAGCGTCCCGACCAAGTTGTGAACTGCTGTTGGCAATTAAGACAGATATATGTTGTTTTCGGTCTAGCCATTCGGTACCCACTCTACCGGTTCTCCGCTCAAACGGAAGTCGACAAGCTGAAATTGAACCGATTCCCGGTCGTTCCAACGATTTACTTCTAGGTGGCCGATACAGTCGATCGGTACGGTCGACTGGTGGAGCTGCTCGTCACAGCTGAAGGCAATACAATCAAGTTCTTGCCCGGCCGTAACGAGGCGCGCTTTTAGGTGCCTTCCCTCCCGTCCGATCCTGCGCGCATCGCGTAGCTCGACATCCCGCAAGAGAAAAAGTGGACGGTGGTTACCCTGACCAAACGGCTGAAGCTTTTCGAGTGAGTCGACCGATCTTTTATCTAAGTCATTCGACTCTAGTTCGGCGTCAACGTGAAAAGTGCGACGCAAATCCTCAGCAGTTAGAACCTTATCAGCGTCTTCTTTTAGTGCCGAAACAAAGTCTGACCACTTTTCTTTGGGCAGGGAGAATCCGGCGGCGCTGGCATGTCCACCATAGGTATTAAGGAGGGCGTGCTGACGGGATAACGCCTCAACGATTGGGTAACTAGCAGTTGAGCGGGCGCTGCCTTTGGCCAGCTCGCCCTCGAAGGTGGCTACCAAGACGGGTCGAGAAAATTGAGTCGCAATTTTACCAGCCACTAACCCCACGACACCGCTCGGCCAGCCTTCAGCGCCAAGAACAAATATTTTGTC
>CAYGDK010000012.1:10415-13181 GCA_964348645.1 uncultured Candidatus Saccharibacteria bacterium
CCTAAGGCCACGACAAATTTGTACGCCAACGCGCAGCCGCACAGATGAGGAAACGGATACTGGGAATCAATTCGGTGCGGATCGACGATCGCGTCGGCCGGTGGTAGCTCATCAAGCGGTAAATGATGATCCAAGATAATTACTTTCAGGCCAAGCTCTTTAGCGAGAGTAATCTCCGCGACGGAAGTCACTCCGGTATCAACAGTAATGAGCAGCTTAGACCGAGTTGCTATCTCTTTGACCTGTTCAATGCGTAAGCCATAGCCAGTCAGGCGAGTCGGAAGTACAACCTCATGTTCGAGGCCAATCTGATCAAGCATAAGGCTCAAAATCGCTGAGGCCGGGGTACCGTCAGCGTCGTAGTCTCCAAAGATCGTTACGTGCCACTTACCTGCCACTGCCTGCTCGATGAGGTTGCACGCTTTATCCATATCGGGCAAAAGCATCGGATCATGAAGATGACGCGCGTAGTCCGGGGATAAATCGCTATCCGCGATTCCACGGAGATCGCAGAGGTGGTCGAGCAGCTTAGGGTGTCGACGGACATGGACGCACCAACGAGTTGGTTGCTGCTGAATCATAATCAACGATAGTACACATAGCCAGGAACGCGTAAATCAATTTGCGCAGCAACTCGCTCACCTCGCTGGATGAGCAGGCTGGCGAGGGTCTGAACTTGGGCGTCGATGGACTCTGTAGCAGCAAATAGAACGGTGACCTCGCGCTGAATAGCGGCGCTACTTGGACCCGGGAATGAAGATATGATCACACTTGGCTGATAGAGGGCATCAGCAACGATGAAATTCTTCACAGCAATCGATCGATCGGTTAGCCTTTGCTGCAAGCGTAAGTAGGTGGTGATGATTTCCTGGCTGGCGACGTCTGTGCCAATCTTGATTTCGCCAACTCGATCCTCAACGACAAGGGCAGCTTGTTCAGTTGCAGACCGCGCAGAAAACACGCGACCGTCCGCATCCACCCAGTACTCACCTGTTTGGTTTTTCCAGACTAACGCGCCGGTTCTATTCTTTCCAGAACAACTGATCGAATCCGGAATACCCCGTCTGCACACTAGTTCAGCGAGCGATGGGTCACGCCCAAGCCATTTTGAAGTAGTGCGGCTAATGCTGCCCGAGAAAATTGATTTCCCCCTTAAACCCTCAAGCTCAGAAATCAATTCAGCATTGGTCAGGCCCGTAATAGTAACAGTTTTGATTTGAAAAACCGGCAAGCGCGACACAAGCGCTCCGAGCACAACCAAGACGACTACAGTTATAACGGGTCGCCAATGTTTAAATGTAACAATTGGGGCCTGGCCACGTGACGAAGGTGGTGATGGGCGGTAACTAGTTCCGAAGACTTTAGGTGTTCGTCGCAATTTAGGTTGATTCATCCGCCCCTTCATCCGGCCAGTATCCCAGATAGGTGAGTCGGTCAGCAAGGGTAACCCCCTGTTCAACGGCCATTTCTTTAATCGCCCAAATATATGCACGAATTTCGCTTGGTTGAATTGGTAGCCTATTCGCCCGTATCACATCAGTGCTGGCGTCATAACGCAGGTTCGATCGGCGGAAACGCTCGACATCCCTTAGCAGCAACGGATAGTCACGAAGTGTCTCTTCGAAGGGTCGTCCAACCACCGACTGCTTGGCACCAATGATGGCTGAGCGTTGTCGAAAAGCGCCCAACCTGCGCATTATTTCGTCAGGGTAAAGACGCGAGAACTGTAAGTTCACCGCCAGAATAACTGGGCCGATCACGGCATTCGCCGATTGAGAAGCGTGCCGTAACTGAAGTTCGGTTTCTGGGTATGAAAGTGTTACAACTCGCGACTCGCTCCCGTCGACCACCCAACAAACAACAGACTTGATGAACGACTTGAGGCTACGGCCTTGATAAGTAGCGTTCGTTGCCACAGCACCACCAACTGACCCGGGGATACCGAGCAGGAACTCTAACCCGCCAAGGCCTTTCGAGGCCGCGGCAGTAATCAAGCTGGAGTTGGTAGCACCAGACTCAACAACTACCAGACTGTTCTGTTCAGCAAAATGAATCTGAGCAGCCTCGTTGACGATAACTAAGCCGAGCGAGCCAACGTGACTGGCAATCGTCGCCGTCCCTGCGCCGATAACCGCAAATGGTCGACGAGCACTGTGAGCGATTTGGCAAGCAGAAGTAATTTCATCAATGCTCTTGACCTCTATTAAATACTCCGCCACGCCGCCAACACCGCTGCGGACATATGGAGCCAGCGAGCAGTTCTCTTTGAGCCGCTCGCCAAAACGCTCCCTAAGTTTGACGTTAAGAGTGTTGCTCTCGGAGCTTTTGGAAGATTTTATATACATCGCCCGCCCCCACGAGGAAAACTACATGATTGCTAGAAATGAAACTGGAAAGATAGGTTGCCGCATCTTCTAGGCTCGAACGGTACTCAGCATCCGGCTTAAGCTTTCGGACTTCATCAACTAGATCTTTGATCGTTACATAGCCAGATTTCTCACGTGCCGAAGCAAAGATATTCAGTAAGATAAGTTGATCGGCGACGGCCAAGCTTGAGGCAAATTCCTTGAGTAGCTTGCCGGTTCGGCTATATGTATGCGGCTGAAAGACTAAAACGAGACGAGAATCGGGGAATTGTTCCTTGGCAGTTTCAATTAAGTAACCAAGCGCTGTTGGGTGATGGGCGTAGTCGTGAAAAATGGGCGCGCCGTTAAATTCACCGAGATGCTCGAAACGACGAGCGGGGCCTTCAAAAGTTGCTAGCGC
>CAYGDK010000012.1:13281-15493 GCA_964348645.1 uncultured Candidatus Saccharibacteria bacterium
GCTGTTTCATAGACATCTGGGTGGTCGAGCTCGATGCTGGTGATGATGACATGCTTCAGAGGTAAGTCCAGGAACTTTGGCTCCTTGCTCGCTTCCGATTTTCGGTATTCGTCTGCTTCGGCTACGAAATACTTCCCATCCCCCAAAAATGCATTACCAGACAGTCCGGGAACATCGGGCGCGCCAATCATATAGCTTGGTGAGTTACCTGACTCCTTTAGAATATATGACAAAAGTGAGCTTGTTGTTGTCTTGCCGTGGACACCAGCCACACCAACACCCTCATATCGCTGCATAAGCAATCCCAAGGCCTCTGACTGAGTTTGGATAGTAATACGTAGCGATTTTGCAGCTTTAAATTCGACATTATTCACGCCGTACGCTGCTGAAACAACGACAACGTCCGGCTTAAACTTAAGATTATCAGCCTTAAAGCCCCTATGAACCGTAATATTATTACGCGACAATACCGCGTCAGTCGGAAACTCTTCGGCTTCATCCGAGCCAGTAACTTCGTAACCAGACTGTTTGAGCATGACGGCCAGTCCCGACATGGCGACTCCATTAATACCGATGAAGTAAAAAGACTTCGGCTCCTTCTTCTGTCTAGTTGCCATTTTTTTCACCGTACACTTCTCTTAAGATCAGTGCGATAGCGTCGTCGTTATGGAAATACGCTCTCAGCTTCATACCCAAAGTTGAGGTCTCCGCGCTGTCCGACAACAGTTCCTGAATTGTTTCGATAAAAGAATCTGGAGAAAGCTGATACTCCTCTTTAACTACCGCAGCATGTTCAGCGCCAAGAATCTTGGCGTTAATGACCTGGTGGTTTCCGGCCGCTGTGGGTAGTGGAATCAGCAACATCGCCTTGCCGAACAAGGCTCCCTCGGCAATTGTTGTCGCGCTAGCCCGACTGATTACCAAATCTGCCGCTTGAAAATAATACGCCAACTCCCGATCCAAAAATGAAAATGGCTTATATGCACTCCGCATTGTCTTATCGAGTCCTGCTTGAAACTTTTGATAGATTGCGAATTCTTTTTCTCCAGTTACGTGAACAACATCCGCGATTGGCAAAATCCTCTTGAGGGCGTTACGGATTTGGCTGTTGACCGAAGATGCACCCTGTATACCGCCAAGAACTAGAATTATTGACCGAGTTTTCTTGGGCGAACGGAGACGCGCAGCTTGTCGAAGATTCTTTCTGATTGGAATACCTACTTGGAGATACCGTCCGTCCGACCGAGGGTAAACTGAAGGGGCAAATGCCGTAAACATTTTGCGAGCAAAATTAGCAGTTAACCGATTTGTTAGTCCCATTACTGCGTCAGATTCATGAGCATAGACGGGCCGACCAAGCATTCGAGCGGCATAAACTACCGGAAAGGCAACGTAGCCACCCTTACTGATGACAGCTGGAGCACCGGTTTTAATCAGCAGTCTAAGTGCCTGGAAGAATCCCTGAATTGTTCGAAAAATATCAATCACGTTGGCAGTTAGCGTTGAGAGCGTTAAATAACGGCGAATTTTTCCGGCAGCAATAGGCGCAAATTCCCAACCAAGCTCCCGTACAATCGCTTCCTCTCGACCGTTCTTGGCACCAACATAAATAAACGGAAGTTTCTGAGCAACCAGTTCTTCGCCGATAGCAACAAGCGGAAAAATGTGGCCACCAGTCCCACCTCCGACGAGCAAAATTGGTTTATGCTTTTGTTTCTGTTGCGTCACTTTTCTCCTATCTAAACCTGGCGCCACTATACCTGATTGCGTCGATTATTGGCAATTGTCACCCGTCGACCGTCTCCCGAGAAAGGTTCGTCAATAGTCCAAGTGCCGCCAGCGAAACAATCAAAGACGATCCTCCGTAACTAACAAACGGCAACGGCACACCCGTCAGCGGCAAAACGCTCAGAATCCCGGCGATGTTAACCAGCGCTTGGGCAACGAACATTGTCGATATGCCAGTCGCGAGTAATTGGACAAAGCGACTATTAGCACGCCGGGCAACACTAAAACCACGCCAGCCCAAATAAAGATACGCCAGGAGAATAACGCTTGTCCGAATAAAGCCTAGTTCTTCGGCAATAACGGCAAAGATCGAGTCGGTGTGAGCTTGGGGAAGGTATGAATATTTACTAGTTCCCTGGCCAAAACCGACTCCCCACATTCCTCCGCTACCCACGGCAATGAGCGCTTGATGAGTATGATAGGC
>CAYGDK010000012.1:15593-18820 GCA_964348645.1 uncultured Candidatus Saccharibacteria bacterium
ACCCGAAGAAAGAAGAGAAAGGCACCGACCCCCAAGACCCACGCCGTCAGCTGACGGGTAAAAAAGAAGTACGAGCTACCAAACTGGTCGGCCGCCGTTACTTGGGATGATGAAAGGATCATGACCAGGCCAAAAAGCGACAACGCCAAGCCAACGATCGGAATAGTATTGTCACCGCGACGGCGTAGCTTAAAAGCTTGCTGCATTCTTACGCCGCCGCCCTGATCGCTGCTTGAAATTGATCGCCACGATCGGCGGCGTTGCGAAACATATCCTTACTGGCACACGCCGGCGACAGAAGTACTACCATACCGGGTTTAGCCAATCCGAGTGCGTGCTCGACGATACTTGTCATTGAATCTCCGCCGTCCTCAATTAAGAGATCAGGAGCGACCTTCAAGATCGCCTGGCGTAGTCGCGGTGCTTCTTGTCCAACTAAAACTACGCCAGCTACCGTACTTTCGGCTAGCTTGCTCGCTAACGAGGAAAAATCAGCCCCTTTACTTGACCCTCCAGCAATGAGAATAACCGGCTCCGTAAAAGCCGTCAGGGCCGCGATAGTGGCTTCGGGATTAGTGGCGTACGAATCATCAATAAACCGCACCTCGTTCTTCGTCATGAACTCCTGCAGCCGGTGTGGCAGTGGTTGGAATTTTTTCAATCCAGCCGTTATCTCATCTATAGTTACACCTAATTCGATTGCGACTGCGGCGGCGATCGTAGCATTCAGAAAGATGTGCTGTCCACGCAGTCCCACCGTACTTAGATCGCAAAATGGTTCACCGCTCCTATATACGTCGCCGTGCGTACCAACGTTCCAGTGGTTCTGGTAAGCCGACTGAGAAACAGCAATTTTTTTAGCCTTACTGATACTGGCAATAGCAGTGGCGTCGGGGCTATCGGCCGCGAACACCAGAACATCGTCAGATGACTGGTGGAGAGTAACGTGTGACTTGGCGGCCACATAGTCGTTGAGCGACTTGTGATAATTTGGGCTTTCATCGCTTAAGGGCTTCAGGTGGTCTTCGCCGATCGGCAAGATAACGGCGATTTTCGGGCTGTGACGAATGTCTTCTAGCTGAAAGCTTGATAGTTCCAGGACGACTATCGTTTCGGGAGTAAGTTCGTTGAGTATTGAGAATATTGGTTTACCAATGTTACCCGCAACCACCACCGAACGACCTGCGGACTCGAGGATGCTACCGATCATTGTTGACGTCGTGCCCTTGCCTTTCGTGCCAGTCACTCCAACAACCGTTGCCTTGGTCATGCCCAAAAACAGGTCCGTTGCCGAAGTCACAATCGGTGGCGTCTTCACTCCCTCGAGCGCACGCTCAACTCGCTCAATCGGAAGGCCCGGAGAACGAAAAACAAAGTCGTAGCTGCCCAAGTTATCCAGGTGCTGATCACCTGTCACAATCTTAAGATTTGGAAACCGGTATTTAACTTCTTCGCTGACGGGTTCGCTCCGCTGATCACAGACAAATACCGCCGCACCAGCGGCATCCAAGTGTTCGATTAAGCTCAGGTTCTCAATACCTGCACCTAAGAGCGCTACTCGCTTAGAGCGGAAATCTTCCCAAGTCATCTTGGTCTAGTATGCCAAAGCTACTCGGTAACGGCCAGTGTTAGTGGGAAATTACTTCGACAAACAGACCGACCATAGCCATAACTGCGGAGATAATCCAAAATCGCATGGTTATCCGGGGCTCCGGCCAACCGAGCGCCTGAAAGTGATGGTGGATCGGTGCTGACAAGAATATCTTTTTTCCTTGACGAAGCTTTTTGGACAAAATTTGGATAACGGCCGAAAAACCTTCAATCCAAAGCACGAGACCTATGATCGGCAGAATAAAAACTGTATCAGTCAGAAATGCCAGAACGCCGAGTGTCATGCCGAGCGCCATAGCACCCGTATCGCCCATAAAGAACCTTGCCGGATAAACATTGAACCATAAGAAGGCGAGTAAGGCGCCCAGTATCGTGCCACAGAAGGCTGCTAGTTCTGTCTTGTCCTGAATAAGAGCAATTATGCCGTACGCAGCAAAACAGCTAGCCATGACGCCGCCGGCTAAACCATCAAGCCCGTCAGTTTCGTTGGCCGAGAATGTAGTAAAGACGAGCACTAAAACGAAGACAGGAATATACCAAAAGCCGATATCAAACTGGCCAACCCAAGGTACGCCGATGATGCTGAAGTCGAGTTTGAAGAAGAACCACCACGCACCGACAAGGGCAATTAAGGTATAGAGGATTAATTTCCAACGAAAACGTAATCCACCAGCGTTCGGCCCAATGCCAAAGATATTCATTAGATCATCGGCTGCGCCGACTAAGCCGGTTGAAACTAGGGTAAAGAGCGGCAACCACGTTTGCCCGCGATCAAGATTCATCAGTACAGTAATGACAGCTGCTGTAATCCAAACGAGCAACCCGCCCATGGTTGGGGTGTTCTCTTTATGTTTGTGCAAACTGTAGAAAATCGGTGCCTTTTTCTCGTCAAATCCGGTTTGGCGAATACGCTTGCCCAAGCGATTTTTGTATAAAAAGTCAGTAAATAGCGGTGTCCACAGAATTGCGACTAAGAAAGCGAGCGTTGCGAGCCAAAAAGTTTTAGCGAGTGCGAAGTTATCTCCGGCCAAGAATTCCATTTGTTATTGCAATGCCTCCACGATTATATCTGTTCGGATTCCATGTGATCCTTTGACTAGTATGCTATCTCCTTTCTGGAGAAACGCAACCACCTCTTTAGCCGCCTCGGCACTAGTCGCAAACCACTGATTAGGCTGGTAATGCTTAGCCAGGTCGCCAACGCCGATCACGAGATCGGCAGTCCCGTGTGCAAGCACACCAACTTCTTCGTGAAATTTGACTTCGTCTCGACCGAGTTCAAGCATTGAGCCAAGAATCGCCACTTTGCGATTCGGCATATGATGTAGCTTTTCTAACGCAGCAGCCATTGATGTAGGAGACGCGTTGTACGAGTCGTCTACAATCGTGTACCGACCTTCCAAAACCCGCATCCGGCCGGCCGGCTGCCACGCCGACGAAAGAGCGTGCCCAATCGCTTCGGACTTGACGTTCAGCTGTTTACCGATAGTTTCGGCAACGGTGTGGGCTATCTCCGAAGTTGCGCAGTCAAATTCAACCACACTGACGGCGGCCTGCTTAGCAAGATACTCCCTGAATGGGTCGCGGCGATTAATTACGGCCACACCACCCGCCCG
>CAYGDK010000013.1:0-12919 GCA_964348645.1 uncultured Candidatus Saccharibacteria bacterium
GCTACTAATGCTACAACAGGTTGAAACTGACCTTGTCGCCGCTATGCGCGCCGGCGATACTGTTGAGCGCGAAACACTTAGAATGCTTAAAAGCGCCCTCAAGAACGCCCAAATAGAAAAGGGGAGTGAACTAACCGAAGAAGAATCAACTACGATCGCTCAAAAAGAGGTTAAGCGTCGCCATGAGGCCATCGAAGGCTTTACCGCTGCCGGCAAACCAGAACTGGCCGAAATGGAAGCTCAAGAAGCAAAAATTCTTGCAAAGTATGTTCCCGAGCAAATGACCGAGGACAAGATTCGCTCTATTATCGCCGTTTACCTCAGTAGCAACCCGGCCAGTATTGCCGATATGGGTAAGGTAATGGGCGCACTCAGCCCGCAGTTCAAAGGCAAGGCGGATATGAATCTTGTTTCAAAAGTCGTCCGCGAATCCCTTTCTACTAATAAGGGCTAAACTATGCCGAGCGAGCTCGAGCTAGTCTTTGTCAACGAGCAAAAAACACAAGTTGATATACATGCCATCGAAGAGCAACTGACGCGAACATTATCGCGCTTACGCAAGGAAGCGACAGACCAAAATCCCTTGCAGCAATCTGTTGGGGTTGGTAGATTGATAACAGAAATAGTTTTTGTGGGGGACAAAAAAATTAAAGCCTTAAATGCACAGTTTCGGGGAGTTGACACACCAACCGACGTTCTAAGCTTTACTCGAAACGGTGAAGACCCTAATTATCCTGCGAGTATCGTCATTTCGATTGAAACCGCCACTCGACAATCAGTTGTTGCCGGCTGGAGTCTTTCGCAAGAGATCGTGTCACTCGCCAATCACGGCTTCCTCCACGTATTAGGGTTCAGCCACGCCTAGCATGAACGCACGGGGGGGCGGTAAATAACAATGGCTCAGGACAACCTTGTTGTTGGCGTAGATATCGGTTCGTCAAAAATTGCCGTCTGTGTCGGTACGTTAAACGAAGGCAATATCCACATCGTCGGCGTTTCAGCAATTCAGCATGGAGGATTGCGTAAAGGCGTTATTACCGACATTGAGGAAACTGTGTCAGCGCTATCGCACGCACTCGAAGAAGCCGAGCGAATGGCCGGCTCTGCTATTACTCACGCATTCGTCAGCCTGGGCGGTCCACACATCGAAACTATGCCCGCCAAGGGCGTCGTCGCTATCTCAAAACCTAACGGCGAAATTGACTACACCGACGTAGCGCGCGTGGTTGAGGCAGCAAAAACAGTTGCATTACCTCAAAACCGCGAACTAATTCATGTATTTCCGCATCATTTTGTTGTCGACGGTCACGAAGAGGTCCGTGATCCGATCGGGATGAACGGTATTCGACTCGAGACCGAGGCGCTTGTTATTTCCAGCTCAGCTGCTGCCCTTCGCAATATGATTAAAACCGTCGAGCAAGCAGGGTTGCAGATTGATGGCATTGTTTTTGCGCCGCTCGCTACCGCCAAAGCGATCACCACCAGACAGCAACGGGAGACCGGTGTGGTTGTTGTCGATTTTGGCGCCGGCTCAACCAATTTGGCCGTTTTCGAAGAAGGCGAATTACTGCATGCCGCTAGTTTGCCTGTTGGGTCGCGTCATATCACCAACGATATCGCTATCGGCCTGCGCAAAAACCTAGATGTCGCCGAAGCCATCAAGCTTAAGTACGGCTCGGTTATTCCTGAAAATGTTCGTGAAAGCGAGCAAATCAACTTGTCGGTCCTAGATCCGGCCGAAGACGAGAAGATTAACCGCCGACAAGTTGCTGAAATAATAGAAGCGCGCGTCACGGAGATATTTCAAATGATTCGCGAAGAACTAGATAAAATCGGCAAAGACGGGCTGCTGCCGGCTGGAATAGTTTTCACTGGCTGCGGCGCTGCTTTGGAGGATTTGTGCGAATTGGCTCGCAAAGAACTCCGTTTGCCGGCCGAATTAGGCTTCCCGACACCGCCAATGAGCGGCATGATTGACAAAATAGACAATCCAATTTACGCTACCAGCGTTGGTCTAGTCCTCTGGGGAATCGATGAGCGACAAGGAGGATCAGGTCGCAGTACCTTTGATTTCAAAAAACTCGGGGGGGTGTTCGACAGGTTCCGCGGCATGCTGCGAAACTTTACGAATTGACAGTTTTGCGGTACAAACCACTTATTAACCTTATGGATATAAATTCTTTTGCTCGACACAACCCACAAAATGGATAAAGAAAGCTTAGACACACTCGCAAATATAAAAGTCTGCGGCGTTGGCGGTTCCGGCGGGAACGCAATCGCGCGGATGATTTCAGCTCGCGTTCGTGGTGTCGAGTTTATCGCTGTCAACACAGACGCCCAAGCGTTGATCAATAACCCTGCGCCGACCAAAGTTCAAATCGGCAAAGAAACAACGCGAGGCTTGGGAGCCGGTGCTGACACCGAAGTCGGTCGCAAGTCGGCCGAAGAGAATAAAGACGAAATTTACGAAGTCCTCAAAGGTGCGGACATGGTTTTTGTTACCTACGGAGCTGGCGGCGGAACCGGTACCGGTGCTGCGCCACTTGTCGCCCAAATCGCTAAAGAACTCGGCGCCCTAACGGTTGGCGTCGTTACTAAACCATTTAGCTTCGAGGGCTTGCGCCGCAAAAAGATGGCCGAGCTCGGCATCGAAGAATTACGTGACAAAGTTGATACCTTAATCACTATCCCGAACGACCGACTTCTCCAAGTTATCGACAAAAAGACTTCGCTCCCTGATGCGTTTGGCATTGTTGACGATATCCTACGTCAAGGCGTCCAGGGTATTTCGGACTTGATTATTGTTCCAGGTATTATCAACGTCGACTTTGCTGACGTTCGTACGATCATGAAAGACGCCGGCTCGGCGTTAATGGGTATCGGCCGGGCTAACGGCGAGAATCGCGCTATCGAAGCCGCTCGTCAAGCAATCGACTCACCGCTTCTTGAGCTGTCTATCGACGGCGCGATGGGTATTCTTTACAACATCACCGGCGGACCAGATATGACGATGTACGAAGTCGAGGAAGCCTCGAAAGCTATTACCGAAGCTGCCCACCCTGAAGCTAACATTATCTTCGGAGCTATCGTTGACGACGCCATGAGCGGCGAAATCAAGATTACTGTGATCGCCACTGGCTTTGAGAATGAGATAGCTAAAACACCGCCGAAACGACGCTCGATCGATGAAGGATTTGGCATGGGCTTGCGACCAGCCGCGCCGATGGGGCAAAACAGCGGCGGATTCAACACTGTTCCGTTTTTTGGCAGTTCCAACCCAACACCGCCGCAACAGCCAACTTCGCCGATGGACTACGAGCCGATGATCGATCCTCGACCAACCAATCGACCAGACAGACATAATCGCCAAGAACGTCCCGAGCCAGTCGACCCAACCCCCGCACCCAAAGACAAGGACTCTGACGACGAGTTTGATGTCCCGGCCTTCATTCGCAGAAAATTGCGTTAGCAGTTTTCGAGAAACGAACACGACGAGTACCCGTAGAGAGTTGCGCAAGTAACGACTTATCTATACCTTCTAAACTTGCCGTATAAAAACCGAACAAGAGCCGAAATATTTTTATATTTTTAACCATATATAGTAAATGCCCTTGACGCCGTACAAAGCTTTCGTTTAAGTGGGTTTACGACTTGAAAGCCCCAATATTGTGGGTCACAGGTGCCGCAATATAAGTATAGAAGGGGGAACATGGCCAAGCAAAAAGACAAACTTTCCGAAATCGCCTTAAAGCCAGTTGAGATTTCTGTCGATCTGCCCGATAAAAAGGGGCAGGGGAGTAAGGGGTTAAAAATTAGCCGCCACTTCACCGAAGATAATAAAGATGTCTACGCCGATATCGTTTGGGAGAAGCGAAGCTCTATTATTACCGATGAAAAAGGCACCGTTATCTCGCAAATCACTGATCTAGAAATCCCTTCGACCTGGACGCAACTTGCCACCGATATTCTCGCTTACAAGTATTTGCGAAAAGCCGGCGTTCCAACCAAAGAAGGTCGCGAAACCAGCGCCAAGCAAGCCGTCTACCGCATCGCTCACAGCTTTGCCGATTTTGGTGAGAAGTTCGGCTACTTTGCCTCCAAAGAAGACCGAACCCGCTACGAAGACGAACTTAGCCATCTACTGATAACCCAGAAGGCGGCGTTTAATTCACCGGTGTGGTTCAACGTCGGTCACTACCACCAATATAAGATCGAGGGTCAGGGCGGCGGCTTTTACTGGGATTTCAAGGAAGAGAAAGTTTTAAAAACCGAGACAGCCTATAAGAACCCTCAGTGCTCAGCCTGTTTCATTTTGTCTGTTCGCGACTCCCTGCCTGAAATTTTTGAGCTGATTAAAACCGAGTCACATATCTTCAAGTACGGCTCCGGATCGGGCGCCAACTTCTCGCCGCTACGCAGCCGTTTTGAAAAACTATCAGGCGGTGGAAAATCGAGCGGTATGATGAGCTTCCTTAAGGTCTTTGACCGAGCAGCCGATTCCGTTAAATCCGGCGGCACAACCAGACGCGCCGCCAAAATGGTCGTTGTCGATATCGACCACCCAGAGATTGAGGACTTTATTAACTGGAAAGTTCGAGAAGAGCGCAAAGTTCAAGCATTAATGGCAGCCGGCTACTCTTCGGACTTCAACGGTGAGGCCTACGGCACCGTTAGCGGCCAAAACTCGAACAACTCGGTCCGCGTGACAGACGAATTCATGAAAGCCGTTGAGAACGACGGCGAATGGTCAACACGCAACAGAACATCGGGTGAAATATACAAAACCTATAAAGCCCGAGAGCTGATGGATATGATCTCCAAGGCTGCCTGGCAGTGCGCTGACCCAGGACTACAGTTCGATACCACCGTTAACGAGTGGCATACCAGCTCGAATACCGAAAGAATCTACGCCTCCAACCCATGCTCGGAGTACATGTTCCTCAACGACTCAGCTTGTAATTTAGCATCTATCAACCTGGTTAAATTCGCCGATAGTCGAGGTAACTTTGACATTGCCGGATACCGCCACGCCTGCCGAATTATGTTTACTAGCCAAGAGATTGCCGTCGACTTTTCCGCCTACCCAACAGAAAAAATCGCTAAGAACAGTCACGACTACCGGCCGCTTGGCTTGGGTTACGCCAACCTTGGTACGCTCTTGATGCTCAAAGGCATCGGTTACGACTCCGAAGAAGGCCGAGCGATCGCTGGTGCGTTAACGGCAATTATGTGCGGCCACGCCTACAAGACATCGGCCGAGCTCGCTGCAGTTAAGGGCGCATTTAATGGTTTCGCCAAAAACCGCGCCCCAATGCTCAATGTGATGCGCAAACACCGTGCCGCTGCCTATCGAATTGACGAAAAAGCCTGCTCAACTGACTTACTCGAGGCTGCCAGACAAGACTGGGACGAAGCAGTAGCGCTCGGCGAACAGTTTGGCTACCGCAACGCCCAGGCCACCGTCATTGCACCAACTGGAACAATTGGTCTGTTAATGGATTGTGACACAACTGGTATCGAGCCAGACTTTGCTCTCGTCAAATACAAGAAGCTCGCCGGCGGCGGCGCTATGAAAATCGTTAATAATGCCGTCCAGAATGCGCTAGCTAACCTTGGCTATAGCATCGACGAACAGCGTGCGATTATTGACTACGCACTCGGCACCAGCACCCTCGAGGGAGCCACTGCCATCAACCGAGCCAGCCTGGTTGCTAAGGGTCTAACCAACGAAGAGGTTGATGCCATCGAGCGGACGCTCAAGAGCGCGTTCGATATTCGCTACTCGTTCAATCGCTACATCGTTGGTGACGCCGCTATGGATCGCCTCAATATTACAAAAGACGAAGAATCCGACCCCAGCTTCTCACTACTCAGTAAATTAGGCTTCAGCGAAGCCGAGATTGAAGCCAGTAACCAGATTATCTGCGGCACCCAGATGCTCGAAGGCGCGCCACACCTTAAAAAGGAGCACTATCTTGTTTTTGATTGCGCTAATAAGTGCGGGGCACGTGGTACCCGTTTCCTTTCACCGATGTCGCACGTCAAGATGATGGCAGCCGTTCAGCCATTCATCTCTGGAGCGATTTCAAAAACCATCAACATGCCCAACGAAGCAACTGTTGAGGAGGTAGCCGAAGTCTATATGCAATCATGGAAACTCGGCCTCAAGGCCGTTGCACTCTACCGAGATGGGTCAAAACTAAGTCAGCCTTTGAACGTCCAGAAGAAAGCTAAAGAGGAAGAGAAAACCGAAGCCGCCCCAGTCCCAGTCGCCGGTACATTCACGCCGAAACGCCGTCGCCTGCCGGATGAACGCCGCGCCATTACTCACAAGTTTAGCGTCGCCGGACACGAAGGCTACCTAACGCTTGGCTTCTTTGAAGACGGGCAGCTTGGTGAAATCTTTATCACCATGAACAAAACCGGCAGTATGATCGCCGGTTTGATGGACGCGTATGCAACCTCAATGTCCATCGCACTTCAGTACGGGGTACCAACCGCGACTTGGGTCCGCAAGTTCATGAACGCTCGCTTTGAACCAAGCGGTTTCACTAAAAACCCACAGATCCGGATTGCCAAATCTATCGTCGACTACATCGCTCGGTTCATTGGCTTAAAGTGCCTGACACCCGAGGAACAGTACGAACTGGGCTTGATCAGCGAACAACCAGTCGGCGATGCCCAAGCAACGCTCAACTTAGAACCAACAAGTGACGCGGAGGTGGTCTCTCAACCTGAGACGCCAGTTACGTCGACCACCCCCTCAAGCAACCAAGCCGCCTTACCGCTTGAAGATGCGCCTGTGAAGAAATCGGTCGGCGATGCTCCTATCTGCAATAAATGTGGCATGCTCATGAAAATGAAGACTGGCGCCTGTTACACCTGCACCAACTGCGGCAACACCAGTGGTGGTTGCGGCTAATTATCAGAGATAGTGAACATGCAAAAGAGCCCGCCGGGCTCTTTTGCGATAATAACGATGAGGGTATAACGAAACTATGGATCAAATCATTAAGGACTATCTGATTACGCATAAGATTGGCTGTCTCTCCGTTGCTATTAAGGTAGGGCTGCACGGCGCAGCCGTTCACTACACCCTCACCGAGCAAGGAAGCTTTTACATTCAAACAGAACTTGGTACGCGGAAATGTGAGCTATTGCGCGACAGGGGTGAAGTACCAGCAACCTTCGTTGTCGGTTTCAGTGAGGAGGAGTGGAAAACTTACCAAGCCGATGGGACCGTCCGATTAATTACAGACCCACAAGAACGAAAAACATTCTCGGAGATCCGTAGTAAGCAATACCCGGGCACAGATTTTACCGACGATCTTGAGGTCGCCTTTCTGGAGTTCATCCCCAGATGGTCGCGCTATACCGACTCCAACACAAAGCCAAAAACCATAATAGAAAACTAGGTATGAAAATCTACACCCGCATGGGCGACGGGGGAGAAACTGGACTACTTGGCGGACGACGTGCCCCGAAAACTGACCCAATCTTTGAGTTACTCGGCAGTTTAGACGAGACAAACGCCTCGCTCGGTGTCGCTGCGAGTCACCTTCGCCCAACCAAGTTTCCGGTAAAGTGTTTGTTCGTTGTTCAGGCAACTATTTTAAGCATTGGCGCTTGCATTGCAGACGATGAGCCAACAAAAGCCAAAATCCTCAATGAACTTGATAACCTGACCGATTCACTAGAAGAACAAATTGATCAGTGGGATAAAGCCCTCCCCCCACTGAAGAACTTTATCCTCCCCGAAGGCACTCCAGGAGCTGCATCACTACACGCCTGTCGGACGCTAGCACGACGAACCGAACGGGCGTTCCACGACTGGCCGAAGTCTGGCGATCTCGCCCCAGTCGGACGCTACCTCAATCGTCTTTCTGACTATTTATTTCAAGCCGCACGTTACGCTAATAAGCTTGCCGACCATACTGAACAGATCTGGTATCAGTGAACGACGGGAATAGCATTAAATAGGCGTCTTTCTCCTTGACTAGCATATACCAGTTTGGTACTATGCCAGCGTACTGTAACGAACCTATATTTATGTCGTTGGATGTATCGGCCTAGTTTGCCGAGATAGCCCCCTCCCGTCTCGACAGCTAGCCGATACTTTCAACTACATAAGTCAAAATAAGCGCAGAAATTGATGCCAGAGGAGTCTTCACGGACACTCCTGTCCAAGATAGCCCCCTCCCGTCTCGACAGCTAGCCGATACTTTTCAACTACATAACCAAGAAAGGCCCAACTGGGGGTCTTTTTTGTTACCTGGCAGGCTTGTTAAATTTGCTTGAGCCGGTATGCTGAAATCTGCAAATGAAGGATCAAAATTTCGGCAAACCATCGGTCGTAATCCTCCTAATCGCCTCAATCCTTGGGCGACTACTACCTCATCCGGCCAACTTCACACCGCTAGGTGGCGCAGCCTTATTTGGTGGTGCAAAAATCGGCCGACCGTGGAACTACCTTGGGCCGCTCTTTGTTCTATTCATTACCGACCTTGTCATTGGTCTCCATGGAACAATGGCTTACGTTTACGCTGGGTTCGTCCTCACAGTCTTCATGGGCGAACAGGTCCTTAAGGGCAAACCGTCTCTAATTAAAGTTGGAGTCACCGGACTCGCTGGATCGTTGGTTTTCTTTATTGTCTCCAATTTTGGCGTTTGGGCAGAAGGATTGATGTACCCGAAAACTCTTACTGGCTTAATTGATTGCTATATCGCCGCAATTCCGTTTTTCCGTAACTCACTAATCGGTGACGCTGTTTTTAGTGTTGGGTTCTTTGGCCTCTATCAATTGGCTGAAAATAGGGGATTAGCCGCACAGTTTGACAAATCAGTCATCAGCTGGCTAGGTAATAAGTAATTAGAAGGAGGATTTCTTTTCAATGAACGAAGTGAAACTGTACGACTTTTGGGCAGCCTGGTGTGGACCCTGCAAGGTTATGCACCCAATTGTCGAGGAAATTGAAAAGGAATTCGCTGGCAAGGTTACGCTTGAAAAAGTTGACGTCGACGCACCAGAGAATCAGACCAAGGTTGAGGAATATCAGGTCGGCGCGATGCCAACGTTCATCATTGAAAAAAACGGACAAGTTGTCGAACAATTTGTCGGTGCGCAAAGCAAGACAACTCTTGTGAATGCACTCAAGGCGACACTTGGCGAAACCGCCTAATTCAGCTCGCGGAACAATTCACACACCTCACAGCCACGGTCAAATTCAGCACGTTCGTGCGTGAATTCGGTATTTTCTAATATTTCACGATATGTACGCACCACGTCCTTAGCCAACGTCTCACGCTCTTCGGTACTGACACCGAATGTTTCCTCTCGAAACGTGTGCGCATCGTCAAGAAAAAGTAACGAAAATTCAGTCGCAACATATGGAAAGTGTCGGTCGAGTGTAGTGAGTAGTGAATAAAAAACGAGCTGTTCGCGCAATCGCCCGTCTGAGCTTTTCGTCTTACCTTCGATATCGTTACGCGTTTTGGCTTGAGAGCCAGTTTTATAATCTATAATCCTTACCGTTCGTGCGGTTGCATCGAGCGGATCGATACGGTCAAACTTTCCTGTCACCCAAATATCTTCTAACAAGACATGGTGACTTGTCAGGCTATACTCAACGCCAATCGGAATCTTTGGATCGTTAATTGTTGGGTAATAAGCAGCCAGGAGCTCTTTAGCCTGAGTGATAATCGCCCCACGACCCGGAAATTGCTCGATTCCATGCGTCGCTTGCGACGCAAAAGATTCTAATGCACCGACTGTTGGCATTTTCTTTGTCGCTCGATACTTCTTATAAAACAGCTCCAAGGCCCGGTGAAGGAGCGAACCGTAAACTAATCTCGGTTCAGTTTTGGCAGGAAACTTTAGAAGTGAATTCATTAGATATTGACGCGGACAAAGCTGATACGTCTTGTAGTCCGTGAAAGAGAATGGTCGTGAGGTTACCAGCTCTCGAATCAGGCGAAGCTCTTGTTTTTTTAGGTTCGAAGGTGGGACAGGGTTAAATGATTCGATAATTACTGCTTCCGCCTCTGAACGCGATTGTTCAAGAGTCGACGATTCCAGCGTATTACCGAGCTCGCTGATGAATTGACTCGGAAGTACCTCGCGACCTTCGCCGTCGAACTTCGTCATCGTGCAGACTAACTGATTTTTCGCCCTTGTTAGTGCCACATAAAATAATCGACGCTCATCCTCGAGAGCGTTTTCTCGCCGAACGCTGCTTTCAACAATCGTTCCCGGCAGTCGGATCAGTTCGCGAATACCACGATCACTCCAGTTTTTAGTTGTTACACCGGGTAGATAAACGTTCCCAAACTCTAAGCCCTTTGCTCCGTGTGCGGTACCGACAAAAATGCCTTCGATCGTAGGTAGGAGCCTGGGAACGGTTAGGCGCAAGCGATAGTCGCGCAGGAGCGATATATAATCCAGGAACGAGCCAATCTTGGCCGAAGGGTGAGACAGCGCAAACTGACGCACCTCGCTTATAAAACGCTTGATCAGTTCTAACTGCTCGAGCGCATCGGGTCTAGAAATTATTTGTTGAAGAATTAACGATTCACGGAGTATGGCGTGAACAGATTCGGTGAGCGATCTGCTTTCGACTTGATCAACCCACGTATTGAGCTGATTAAGCGCCTGATCGATTTCTTTTTGCTCTTGCTTTGACGGCTTAGCCACGGAAGCTGTTTGGCCACGACTAGATTGCTGTGCGGCGTAACGCGCAAGTAAGGTGGGGGAGAGTGGACGAATTAATCGAAGTGACGGAATAACTATTCTCGGTTGAATAGGTTCGGCCACCGCCCGCAGTAAGCTGATTAGCTGCTGAATAATCGTCTCGCCCACCAAATCAGTAGTTTCGCTACCAGCTAGCGGTAAACCAGCACGCAAGGCCTGGACACGAAAACGCCTAACGGCATCGTTCTTTCGCATAAGAACCGCGATATCTCCAATCGCCACGCCTGAGGTAATCCCTTGCTTTATTCGATCAATTATCCAGCTATATTCCGCCTCTTCACTAGCAAACTGAATGAATCTTGGCGGTAACTCACTTTTCTTGGTCCTAACTGCCACTAGGGTACTCTCCAAACCGGTCATAACATCAGCAAGCTGATGATTATTGTTAGCGATGAGCGCATCGGCCGCCTTGAGAATAGGGGAGAGACTTCGATAGTTCTCACGTAACGAAACGATCTTTAAGCTCGGAAACTGTTTAGAAAAGTGCAACATATTAGCCACCGATGCCCCCTGAAATCGATAAATGGCCTGTTTATCATCGCCAACAACGCAGACGTTAGGACTCTCAAAAAAATCAACGAGGGCTTCTACGAGGGCATTTTGGGCGTTATTGGTGTCCTGATACTCATCAACCAGTACGTACTGATAACGTTCTTGATAATATGCCTTGACGTCCGGCTCCTCCCGGAGAGCGGTTAGCGCAAAAAGGATCATATCCTCATAGTCGTATCTAGCCAGGTGTCGTAACTCAGCCTGATAATCTGCGTAGATATCGGCCAACTCAAGGTTTAACGCTAGTTGCCGCTGACGTTGCGTCGCTGTTGCGGCCGTTTCTTTTTCCTTCATTGGGATAAATTCGTCGTTCGCCAATCTCCTTAAATTTTCCGGAGAAACATTCTCTTGTTTTAGCTTACGAATCGCATCACCGATCGCACGAACATGAAACGTCGGCGTCCGGACTGGACGGAGAGCGCGGAGTTTTTCATTTTTTTCCAGCAAACGATGAATAATCTGCAGTCTTTCTAAATCCGTCGTCTGCGTTGCTTCAGTAGCGAAACCGAATAAGTACGGAAAGGTGCCAACGATATCATTGGCAAAAGAGTGAAAAGTCGCGATGGTAACTTGATATGCATCGGGGCCAATCAGCTTCTCGAGTCGCTTTTGTAGTGCCGTCACACCGGCCTCAGTAAAAGTCAGCGCCAGTACATTACGAGCGTTCAACTGGGTTTTTTGTAAAATTCTCCCAATCCGCATCGCCACGACCTGGGTTTTACCCGTGCCTGGACCAGCGACAATCATGAGCGGGCCATCAATCGACTCCACCGCCTCCCGCTGAGCCGGGTTGAGTTTCTGCAACTCTCGGTTAAAAGATGTATTCCACTCAGTTACAGACATGAGTTGAGACTACCGAGTTTAGCCACGAATGCCAAGGAACTTTTAGCAGCATTAATGGGTATTGACATATACTACGGATGAGCGCATAATGCTTTTTGTCAGTTAGACGATCACTGCTTCGGCAGAACGAAAGTCGAAACTGCGTACCGCCGCGGAACCCGTTAGGGATCCAAAGCAAAAGGAAGAGATGAAAGAATGCTTTCTGGAAGAAAGCGGAACGAGGCAATCAACCGCCTCAACCACAAACGCCTAACGCAAGAAAGGCCCAACTGGATTCAAACTCCGCCAACTTCAATCTGGGCTTATGGCCTTGAGCACTGGAGGTGAAAGCCTCGAAAAGCTGACAAACAGATCTGACCTAGAGAAACCTGGGTCGGCGAAGGACTGCGTTCCTCGTGTGGTTGCCGACTGGCACTACCCGGCATAGACAGCCCAATGTCGAGAGACACCTCGTGTGTCGTTCGCCCTAAGCTGGCTACCGCTGGAGCCGGAGGCTCCACACCCATCTCAACCGGATTCAGGCCCCGCATCGCTAACTTTCGCCCTCTGGGCAAGGAAAAGCGGTGACGGGGCCTTTTCTTTAGCTTACTATCTAATCATGCAACCAGTAATACTGTCCGAAACCGTAGAATATATTGTAATTAACAAGCCACCAAAAATGGCCACCGAACCGCCATCGTCCAATCCGACTCTACGCGATTGGCTAATAAGCCAAGAACATCTCAACCCATCAGAATGGGGGAGCGATGATCGTTTCGGAATTGTTCATCGACTCGA
>CAYGDK010000013.1:13019-17355 GCA_964348645.1 uncultured Candidatus Saccharibacteria bacterium
TCAACCCATCAGAATGGGGGAGCGATGATCGTTTCGGAATTGTTCATCGACTCGACACCGACACGTCGGGTGTGATTTTGTGGGCAAAAACAGCCAGCGCACAATCCAGACTGCGAGAACAGTGGCAGGGGAGAGCCGTTAAAAAAACATATTTGGCATTAGTTACGGGTAGTACCGAACCAAGCGGCACGATCGAGTACGCCCTGGAACGCGACAACCAAAATGATCGACAGCGCGTGGCACTTCTCCCAACCGCCAAAAGTCGCCCAGCCATCACACACTACAAATCCCTAGCACATGGCGCGATAGGGGAGCGGTCGGTCAGCTTAATCGAACTGCATCCAGTTACGGGACGTACTCACCAAATACGGGTTCACTGCAAAGCTATCGGACATCCACTGGTGGGCGACAAGTTATACGGCGAGAAATCATCAACAGAAGTTGCACGACTGGCGGGCTTGGACCGTCAGTTTCTTCATGCTGCCTCACTTGAGTTACCAGATCACCACCCCTTCTCAACACCGTTACCGCCAGACCTAGCTGATTGCCTCGAAAAGTGTGGCATTAAGAGTCTCGGCCAGACTGTACAGACCGACTAAAACACGGTAGAACAACTACAGGTAACTAAATCTGTAATTAGGGTCTCTACTGTGCAAAAAAGAAAATTTTGGATAAATTTAGTTTTTATTCTAATCGTCATCGGCGGCGCTGTTTATATTAGCTTACCCTCGACTACCGGCCTCTTCGGTCGACCGCTAACAATCAGACAGGGCTTGGACTTAAAAGGTGGTGTCTACCTTAAGTATGAGCTCGACTACTCGCGCACTACGGCCAGCGACCGCACCGACGCGCTCAATTCGACCGTTCAGGTAATTGAGCGTCGCGTTAATAGCACTGGCGTGGCCGAACCAACTATTCAACCAGGTAAGATAGGCAATAAGGATGTTGTCACCGTAGAGCTCCCCGGCATTGATGATGTCAACGAAGCTATCGATCTTATCGGCAAAACAGCACTACTTGAGTTCAAAGAAGTAAACGCAGCGGGAGAAGATTGGGTACCAACGGGATTGAGCGGCAAGCAATTAGAAAAAGCATCAGTTAGCTTCGATCAAACAACTAATCGCCCTCAAGTCAGTTTAAAATTTAACAGTGATGGCCAACGACTTTTTGCTGAAATAACTGAACGTAATATCGAAAAGCCACTGGCTATCTTTCTTGATGACGAACTGCTGCAAGCCCCGACTGTTCAGCAAAAGATTGTCGACGGTGAAGCAGTTATAACTGGCGACTACTCGATTCAAGAGGTCCGCGACAACGTCAACCTTCTCAATTCAGGTGCCCTCGATGTGCCAATTAAGCTCGTCGAACAACGCACCATCGGCGCCACCCTCGGGGAGGAATCTGTCAAAAAGAGTATCGTTGCTGGCCTAATTGGCCTCGTCTTAGTCGCGTTGTTTATGTTAATCAATTACCGTTTCGCGGGTTTCGTGGCGCTCTTGGCACTAGCCGGCTACACCGCGATTAGCATCGCCCTCTTTAAATTTATTCCCGTCACGTTAACCCTCGCCGGTATCGCTGGATTCATTTTATCGATCGGTATGGCAGTTGACGCTAATATCTTAATTTTTGAGCGTCTGCGCGAAGAGCTAGCCAGCGGCCGAGACTTGCGCATCGCCTTAGGTGAGGCGTTCCGCCGAGCCTGGCCATCGGTTCGCGATTCGAATATGGCCACCTTGATTACTTGCGCGATACTTTTCTTTACCACCACCGGCTCCGTCAAAGGGTTTGCTCTAACGCTCGCAATTGGCGTACTTGTTTCGATGTTTAGTTCCATCACCGCTAGCCGATCGTTCTTACGACTTTTTGCCAGGATCCCGTTCTTCGCGAATAGATTGGAGCGAGTTTAAAATGCCGCACTATCGTTTTCTTGGGCGCAAAAAACAACTTTGGCTGGGCTTGTCCCTGATTATATTAATCATGGGTGTAGCTGCGCTGTTTATTTGGAAACTGCCTTTTGGGATCGATTTTCGGGGCGGGGCAGTGTTCGAATTACAAACCGAGAAACCAGCCGAAGAAGGGGAGTTCCGCCAAAAAGTAACAGGTTTACAACAGGTTCAAAGCCCAATCATATCCAAGACAGGGGAGAACACTTACTTAATCAAAGCCCTACCAATCGACCAAAAAGATTACCGAGCGGCCGTTGAGGAGCTAGGGAAGTCATACGGCAAGATTACCGAGAAACAATTTCAGAATGTCGGACCAACGGTCAGTAAGGACCTAAGCCGCAAAGCTGTTATCGCTGTGGTTCTGGCAGCCATTACAATCATCCTCTACCTCGCTTATTCTTTTCGAGAGGTAACTTATCCAGTTTCTTCTTGGAGATTTGGCGTCATCGCGGTTATCGCGCTGTTACACGACCTGGTCATATCGGTTGGAGTATTCGCCATACTCGCCCACTTCTTCCGCTTCGAGATTGACGCCTCGTTTATTACCGCGCTCCTAACCGTCATGGGCTTCTCGGTTCACGATACCATCGTCGTCTTTGATCGCATCAGAGAAAACCTCGGTCGGCGTCAGCTGTCAGCCCAAAACCAATTCGAATTGATTGCTGACCAATCTTTGTCCCAAACCTTAAACCGGTCCTTGGCTACCAGCCTAACAGTGATCTTTACCCTAACGGCTCTAACTATTCTCGGTGGTGAAAGTATTCGCGGCTTTGTCGTGATGCTGTTGGTAGGTGTCACAATCGGAACTTACTCGTCGATCTTTACCGCCACGCCGCTACTAGCGTGGTGGCAAAATCGCGTTCGCGCTCGCTAATTTTGCCTACGACAATTATTACGCAACAACGCACCGCGGAGTGCGTCTAAATCGCCGCAGTAGACAACTTCAACGTTCAAAATGGCCATTGAGCTGAGTAGTTAATCAGCCGCGTTTAAAAAACGCGTCTACGGGCAGATTTGACCTAAAGTTATAATTAACTGGTTCAAAACATATTCTAAGAATAGTTCTATGGTTAGGGAACAGACATATATACTCTTCGGCATAGGCGAATTGATGCAACAACAGGTGGTGACTAGAGTCGATATGAGAACTGACTCGAAAGAATGTCGCACAATGTATCTTGTGCGACAAATAGTAAAATAGTTCAAAATTGGCTATCAGGCAAAAGGCCTCGAAATAGGCGAAATTACACACAAATAAAAGCCGGGGGCCGGGTGTGGGTGGGGGAAATTGCAGAAATATTTTTACTCATATCCCCTCTCTCCTCCCCAGCCAAAAAGGGGAGGGGGACTAACAAATAGAAATACTCAAGTCAGCTCGTCGATCGGCAGTATGTCAGAGTCGCTATTTATAGGTGCCTTACTCTGCTCAACCGACAAACCGAGCTCTTCAACCTGGTCCCAGGTTATCAAGTGATCAACAGAATTCTGACTCACCCCTCCCCCACTCTGGGGGTTGGTGCTTACTGTGTTTTGTTCGCTACTCCCCTGCTCGGCAGCAATATCTTGCCTGATAACTTCGCCTGTTTCTGGGGCTAGCACGCCTTCGTGAACCGGCGGCGTCACTTGAACCTTTTGAACCGATTGGCTAGCGCCGCCACTTGTATTAGTGACTGCATACCAATTACGTGAGAAACGGTCCTTAAGTATTTCGATCTTTCGGCCAGGTGGCAAGAATGGCTTAACACTCCCCTTCTCGCTCGGGTTGTTGTCCGCCTTAACTTCTGCAGTAAAACCCTTGTCCTTTGGCGTGTCGTTACCAGCAGCTTTACCGCTATCCTTTTTGCCACTATCCCCTGTATCGCTCAAATCTATCGGTGCCGACCACTCGGCTATGTAGTCCTCTATGTCGCTACGTGGTGTTGTATATTGAGCGGTGCTGGCCTCCACGACCTGGCTGACAATGTTAGATTTTTCTCCAGGCGGCGGCAGTGTTCCAGCGGAGAAGGCTGGAACTGTCACGCCATCAACAGCCATCTTAATATAGATATGTCGATTGGGCTGATTTACTAAGTCGTTAACATCAAAGACCGGCTCAAACTCTTTTTGGAGCGCTTGTGCGTCTGTCGCCCCCACGCGGAAGGTCACCATCGTGCCGACGTTGCCGAAGACAGCATCACGAACGGTCTCAGGCATCTGACTGATGTACTGGTTAACCATGACAAGATTAAGACGGTACTTACGTGCTTCCGACAAAATTGTAGCGAACGAATCGGTCGCAAAGTTCTGGAACTCATCCACATATAGGTAGAAGTCTCGGCGGTCGTCTTCGGCAATTTTTGTTCGCCCCATCGCCGCCAGCTGAATCTTGGTAATTAGCATCGAGCCAAGTA
>CAYGDK010000013.1:17455-18561 GCA_964348645.1 uncultured Candidatus Saccharibacteria bacterium
TCAGCCGGGTTGAAGTAAACAACGTCATGAATACGCTCCGGTGGAATAAACTCCAGCACATGATCAACAAGCTGTCCGTGCGGATCGACAACCGCTACACCACGCCCCTCGCGTATATCGTCGTAAATCATGTTCTCAATGAAGGTAGACTTACCAGTTCCGGTTTTACCAATAATGTAGGCGTGCAAGCGGCGATCGTTTCGTTTAATACCAAATTTCGTCACTTGATTGCGGAAGTTTGTTTGAGCCAGAATTGTCAGCTCATCAGCTGGAACACTGCCAATAGTTGGTAGGTTGGCTGGCGGCTCGCCTTTTCTGGATCCGGCCCAAGCGATAGTTGGAGTCACCACCGTTTCGGAAGGAAAATGGTACAACGTTGCCAGCTCAGTCACATTGAAAACCATATCGTGAGAGGCAAAGACGCGATTCATAAACAGCTTAAGCACGTCTGGATCGGTGACAAAGTCATTTGTCATAAATGCATTAAGATTGAGGGTATTAAATTGTTTGTACGCACCAACGACTTGTTCCAGTTTTGCTCGGGCAATATGCTCATCGTTAGCCCGCGAGAGAATTCGAATATTCGACTCAAAACCAAGCTTCGTTATTTTCTCCTCGATCGACTTAACCGCTTGCTGCTTCGGCCCATCCAAATCTTTTCCGCCCTTCTCGTCTTTCTTGCCCCCGTCTCCCCCACCGCTCGGTGCAATAATTTGCTTGAAAAATCCGATAAACAGTTCCTTTGATTCATCGGCAATAATTTCAAAGAATCCCTTGCCCTTTGCTGGCGGTTCCTTAATGAGCTTAACTTCCTTACTACCAATTTCCTGCCAGTCGTCGTCGAGCGGGCGGATAATCATCTGAACCCAGACAGTTTCATCTGGCGACAATGAGCCAAGCACACCTGTAATAGTAGCCAGTGGGTCAACCTCGAAATTTTGGAACGTTTTAATTGGGTAAGCTGCCGGTCGCTTGAGAACTAGTTCGGTCGCCACCAGCGTTTGTTCCGATTGAAATGTCAGCGCCTCTTCGTCAGTTTCAATCTCGCGAATTTCAACGGTTGGATACTGAGCAAATATTTGGCTGGTCACAAAATCCTTCAGGTT
>CAYGDK010000014.1:0-2397 GCA_964348645.1 uncultured Candidatus Saccharibacteria bacterium
TCTAGTAAGCAGAAACTCGAGGAAACTCGAAGGCTAAGTAGCGAAATCACAGCGCTACTCGCCGAGCCAAAAGATCGATTTCGTCGAGCCTTGAAGGTGGGTATAGGACATAAATCAACAATTGATGCGCAAAAAACACTAGCAGAGCACTATCAATGGGCAGCCAATTGGCTTAATCGGCAGGCTGAGCTAGAGACAGTTGAAGATCACGTTGACATCTTTTTCGTTGAACAAGTACTGCGTGAGTTGGCAAAAGAACTTGAACTAGTGGCGAGGGCTCTGGAAGTTTCAGTAAATGAGGGAGAGGTTATTGATAAATTGCGCTTAACGCAGCTATATCACCGACTTTGCTGGATATTCGATGGTGAAGTGACTTATTTCGAGCGCAAAAAATATTCGTCTCTTTCGCATGAAGCTAATAAGGCGATGAACTTAAACTCATATATCGGCTTAATGGGCGGTGCATATCATTTCCACCCAACACCTGATGGGACGGCGCTGGTTGCGGCAGGTAGCAATAAGAACCCAGACTTGGTCATTCCCGATAGTGAATTCATTCTTACGCTCGATGCTGACTCGATACTTTTACGCGACTACTGCTTGCGTCTTTCGTATTTCTTGCAGCAAGAGGGGAATGAAAGAGTGGCAGTTGTGCAGACACCGTACTCATCTTTCAGGGGGGCGAGAACGCGGATTGAACGATTAGCTGGAGCAACAACGGATGTCCAACATATTCTTCATCAGGGCATGACGTACTACAACGCTACATTTTGGGTTGGTGCTAACGCAGTTATTCGCAAGGTGGCGCTAGAGGATATTGTTGAAAAAGAGTGGGTTGGTGGTTTCGAGGTGAAGCGATATATTCAGGACCGAACGGTCATTGAAGATACGGAATCAAGTATCGACTTAGCACTGAAGGGTTGGAGTTTAGTTAATTATCCTGAGCGGCTAAGTTACAGCGCCACCCCGCCCGACTTTGGCTCACTAGTTATCCAGCGTCGACGGTGGGCAAACGGAGGATTACTGATTATGCCAAAATGGTTTGCACGTTTAGCTGCTGCCAAAAGGGAGAATAAGGCGGTCTCGCTAATGGAGACGCTCCTCAGAGTGAACTATATGGCATCAATAGCATGGGCTAGTTTTGGGCTGATCCTCTTATTGGCCTTCCCTTACAACCATCGACTGCTTAGTCCGTTAGTTGTTTTAGCTGCGCTGCCATACTTCCTGGCGATGGCCAGTGATTTAAAATACTCTGGCTATAGTCGATTAGACGTACTACGTATTTATGGTTTCAATCTGATTTTGCTGCCAGTTAACTTGGCCGGCGTCTTAAAATCTCTTCACCAATCATTGAGTGGTGAAAAAATCCCGTTTGCTCGTACGCCAAAAGTGAAGGACAGAACTGTTTCACCGTTACTCTTCGTGCTAGCACCGCTAGTGATTGTTGGATTCTCCGTATGGACGTTTATTCGTAGCTATCAGGTGGAGAACTGGGGTAATGTCGTCTTTGCGGCGTTTAACGCTTTACTAGCTCTCTATGCAATTGCGGCCTATATCGGCATTGGTACAACCTTGATTGATATATGGCTCGGCCTCACTGACTGGCTGTACGTTGACAGGAAAACCACCAAAGAGCTTTCGACAGATCGGGCGACCAGTTTCAACTGGCAGGCAGTACTCTACCACGGGCATACCGAGACAAGTTCGCCTCACGGCCAGATGAAGAAGCTAAAAAAAGGTAAATCTGATGTCTGATATTGGTTCGACACGCCGATTATCGATTCCGAGAGTAATTTTTGCGCTTAGTATAATTGCAGCGATTACGGCGGGTTTCTTTTTTCAGCAGCGAACCGGATCGTCGACAAGTCGCAGTGGAGGTGGCGATACACCTTGGTTTGCCTCATATGTTGATGTGACCGCAACGCCTACTTTCTCGTTCCAAAATATGGGCACAAATGACGGCGGTGTGAATGCGGTACTTTCGTTCATCGTCGCTCTTAAGGACCAGCCGTGCACACCATCATGGGGCTCCGTCTACACTCTCGATAAGGCAAACAGCGTCCTGGGACTAGACACCCGAATTGGCCGACTCAAGCAACGAGGCGGAAGCGTTGTTGTTTCTTTTGGCGGGTTACTCAATAACGAGCTAGCCGTTTCTTGTAGCGACAAGGAAGCACTAAAAGCGGCTTACTTGTCGGTTATTGATCGCTACCAAATCGACACCATTGATCTAGATATTGAACTTGATGCGCTTAAGGATCTTCCGTCAGTAATTCGTCGCGCAGAAGTAATTGCACAAGTCCAGCGTGAACGGCGGGAGCAGGGCAGGAGTCTCGCTGTTTGGTTGACGCTACCGGTGACGACTGGCGGTCTTTCCGAGCCCGGCACGACAATGGT
>CAYGDK010000014.1:2497-5332 GCA_964348645.1 uncultured Candidatus Saccharibacteria bacterium
GGTTGACGCTACCGGTGACGACTGGCGGTCTTTCCGAGCCCGGCACGACAATGGTAGTCAAGTTTCTTGAGCAGAAAGTCGACCTGGCTGGGGTTAACGCGATGACGATGAACTACGGCGCGACACTTTCGGCCGACCAATCGATGTCGGAAGGTTCACAATCGGCCCTGACACAAACTAAACGACAGCTCGCCATATTATACGAACAAGCAAATATTCATCTAAACGACGTAACGCTTTGGTCAAAGATCGGGGCGACGCCAATGATTGGTCAGAATGATGATAGCGGCCAGGTATTTACGCTCGATGACGCAAAATCATTCAACCAATTTACGCGAGAAGCGGGGATCGGTCGAATGTCGATGTGGTCGGCCAATCGAGATGTTCCGTGTGGCAGTAACTACGTCAACGTCAAGGTTGTTTCGGATTCATGTAGTGGTATTAAGCAGGAGGCGCAAGAATTTTCCGGCTTACTCGGCGATGGTTACGTTGGTGATATTTCAAAAAATGCCGAACAGACTACCGTCTCCAATCAAACAACGAAGCGTGAAGAAATAATTGACGACCCTGCAACCAGCCCGTATCAAATATGGATTAAGACAGGTGCGTATCTAACCGGTACCAAAGTCGTCTGGCGCAAAAATGTCTATCAAGCGAAGTGGTGGACCCAAGGAGACTCTCCCGACAACCCAGTCCTACAAACTTGGCAAACGCCCTGGGAGCTAATCGGCCCAGTTTTGCCCGGAGATAAGCCAATACCGCAGCCGACTGTTCCTGCAGGTACTTATCCTGAGTGGCGTGGCACAGCCGCTTACAATGCTGGACAGAGAGTATTATTTAACGGAGTACCGTTTCAGGCGAAGTGGTGGACCCAAGGAGATAGTCCGGCCAAATCCTTTGCCGATCCAAATGGTTCGCCGTGGTTACCGCTTACTCCGGAACAAATTGAGCAGCTACTCAAGCAGCTTGAAGACTAACGAGATTTATTAGTCAGATATTGTGCGCAGTCACTGGTCTTTTTATTGTCACGCAATAAGTATATTTTAAGGTAAAGAAGGAGAAATATGGAACCAAATTTACAGCTCGAGAAGTTAAGAAGATTCAACTGGGTTATGGCAACCCTTCACGCCGTCCAAGGCATTGCCATAGTATTATTGAGTGTTGATTTTCTATTGCCAATCACCGCAAGCTATTTGACTTTTGATACTGCCACGCAGTCGCTTCTGCCGGCAACTAGTGAACTATTCAAGCTATCGTTACCATGGCTAGTAGCGATCTTCTTCTTTCTGTCGAGTTTTGCCCATATAAGTATCGCCAGCTACTACAACAAGACATATAACGAGAACCTGCTAAAGGGCATCAATAAGGCGCGTTGGTGGGAGTACGCATTTTCGGCGTCAATTATGATGACGGCGATTTCACTCCTGGTCGGAATTTACGATTTTGGGAGCTTGCTAATGATCTTTTCGCTTGTGGCGACTATGAACTTGCTTGGCTTCGTGATGGAAGTACAAAATCAAGGCAAGCTTGAGCGTGGCGAACGACCGAGCTGGTTCAGTTTTGGCTTGGGGACATTTGCAGGCATTATTCCGTGGCTGGTTGTTGGATTAGCCTTCTATTGGAGCGCTCGGTTTAGCGGTGCTACCCCGCCTGCTTTTGTCTATTGGATTTATGTTTCGATTTTCGTTTTCTTCAACTGCTTTGCGATCAATATGATCCTGCAGTACAAGAGAGTCGGTAAATGGGCCGACTACCTCTATGGCGAGCGGGCATATATTATTCTGAGCCTGGTTGCTAAGTCGCTCTTGGCTTGGCAGGTCTTTGCCGGAACACTTCGTCCATAGTAATAATCTGCCCCCGCGTTTGATGTTGCGGGGGCTAGTGGCTTGCAGGCCAGGGATGGAGTCCGATTTCGCTCGGAGAGCGCTGCCAGGTTGGTTAGGCGGTCGCTGCTTCGATCCTGATGAAAGATCTATCTAGTACTCGGGAATATTATACACAGTTAGGGTATGAAATGGGCCGCCAGCGAGGGAATGCTGAGCGGCCCGGGGAGTGCGGACTCATCCGCGGTTTCTTGTTACTTTGGATCTTAGCGGTAACTATAGCTCCCACTATTAACGAATGCAATAGTTATAAGCCCCAATTCTTACGCTAAGGTTTCTTGACTCGCATCAGAGAAAATGTCAAAATATCCCTAATGTGTGCTCGGTTCATAGCCGTACAACACGAAGATATTCGACATGACAAAAGCAATTCTTGGCCAGAAACTTGGTATGACACAAATCTGGGACGACAAAGGTCGTCTAGTTCCTGCCACGGTCATTTTTGCTCCCGCTAACACCGTAATCGAGAAATCAGAAGATCGCGTCCTCGTTGGTGTGGCCGCAGCTGGTAAGACTAGCAAGCCGCAACAGCACATTGCCAAGAAGCTCGACAGTAAGCGCGGCATACTACTTAAAGAATTTAAAGGCGTTTCTCCAGAAGGGGAGACGCTTTCTGTTAGTCAGTTCCAGGTCGGTGACAAGGTCAGCATTAGTGGCGTAACGAAAGGTAAGGGTTTTGCTGGAACTATTAAGCGTCACAATTTCCACCGTGGACCGATGACTCATGGTTCAGACAACATTCGTCAGCCGGGTTCGATCGGCGCCCAACGACCACAGCGTGTGCCAAAAGGTCAAAAAATGGCCGGACATATGGGCGCAGTTAATCTGACTGTTCGTGGCAATAAAGTCTTAGCCGTTAACGAAAAAGACAATCTCATCATTGTATCTGGCGCAGTTCCTGGTCCAGCCAAGGGTCGTATCATGATTCGGAGCAACTCATAATGTCCAAAAC
>CAYGDK010000014.1:5432-15379 GCA_964348645.1 uncultured Candidatus Saccharibacteria bacterium
CCTGGTCCAGCCAAGGGTCGTATCATGATTCGGAGCAACTCATAATGTCCAAAACAACGGGCGTAAATATTGCGCTCATTAAACAAGCCGTGCTGGCTAAACAGGCCAACTCACGCCAAGCTACTTCCGCGACCAAAACTCGTGGAATGGTTCGTGGCGGCGGCAAAAAACCATGGAAACAGAAAGGTACTGGTCGCGCTCGCGCCGGTACGTCCAGCTCTCCAATTTGGGTTGGTGGTGGTAAGGTTTTTGGTCCGCACAAGGATCGAAACTACAAAACACGTTTGCCAAAGAAAATGCAGCGCGCCGCGATGGCCGAAATGCTTCGCACGATTAAGGACCGGATTGTTTCTGTTCCAACTCTCGCCATGAAGGTTGTTAAGACCAAAGAAGCTCTTGCGATGCTTGCCAAGCACGACCTAACCGGTTCGATCCTACTAGTAACCGAAGCAATGCAGCCAGAGCTACTACTCGCAACGAACAACCTCAAAGCTGTTGAAGTTAAGATGGCTCGTGATTTATCGATCACCGACCTGTTTGATGGCCGCACGGTTGTCATGGAAGCCGCTGTTTACGCTAACTATTTTGGTGAACCAAAGGCCAAAGAAGCGACTGAACCGAAGAAGCCGGCCGCCAAAAAAGCTACACCTAAAGCTAAAAAATCGGAGACTAAATAATGCTTTCGATTATTAAACCGCTATTAACTGAAAAATCTGCCGCCAAAATGAGCGAATCATTGTACGTCATGCACGTCACCGACGCTGCAACGAAAACCACCATCGCTCAGGATTTGGCTACTATGTACAAAGTCGAGGCTACTTCTGTTCGTATCGTCAACGTTCCAGCCAGACAGGTTCGTTTCCGTGGTCGCAAGGGGACACAGGGTTCGTTTAAAAAAGCATACGTTCAACTTAAAAAAGGCCAAGAACTTCCTGGTTTTGAGGTAAAGAAGGAAGAAGAAAAGAAGTCTAAAAAAGCTAAAACTGAGGAGACTAACTAATGCCACGCGTCGTCAAACCTACCGGAAATGCCCGACGTGGCCTCAGCTACGCCGATTTTTCATCATTAACCAAAAAGCGACCAGAGAAGTCGTTAACCGTTAGTCTTAAGAAACACGCTGGTCGTGATAACCGCGGTCATATTGCTATTCGTCACCGCGGTGGTGGCGTCAAGCGTATGTATCGAATGGTTGATTTTAAGTTCTTGCCATTTGAAGGCAAGGCAACCGTAACCGCACTTGAGTACGATCCAAATCGCAGCGCTTTCATTGCGCTCATCGAGATGCCAGATAAGTCCAAGAAATACATCATCGCCCCAGAAGAATTAAAGGCCGGTGATTTGGTCACTTCCGGCTCAACGAACGACATTTCTGTTGGCTCGCGTTTGAAGCTAGCTGACATTCCAGTCGGTGCGGCAATTCACAACGTTGAGATGCAGCCAGGCCGCGGTGGTCAGATTATTCGTTCCGCTGGTGCGTCAGCAACAATTACTGCTAAGGAAGGTAAGTACGCTTACCTGCGGCTCTCTTCTTCAGAAATTCGTCGTATTTTGTTAGAATGTATGGCGTCGATTGGCCGGGTTTCAAACTCGACTCACAATCTTGTGCGCATCGCCAAAGCCGGCCGCAAGCGCCACATGGGTTGGCGTCCAACAGTTCGTGGTAAAGCCATGAACCCGAACTCGCATCCGCACGGTGGTGGTGAGGCTGTTAACCCAATCGGTTTGAAATATCCAAAGACCCCATGGGGTAAGCACGCACTCGGTGTCAAAACCAGGCGTAATAAACGTACCGATAAGTTCATCGTTACGCGGAGAAAGAAAAAATAATGGCCCGATCACTGAAAAAAGGTCCGTTTGCGGACGATAAACTACTGAAGAAGATCGACGGCATGCCAGCTGGCAGCAAGACGGTCATCAAGACCTGGAGTCGTCGTTCAACAATTTTCCCTGAAATGATCGGGTACACTTTCGGTGTCCACAACGGTAAGTCATTTATCCCAGTTTTAGTTACAGAAGAAATGGTCGGTCACAAGCTTGGTGAATTTTCGCCAACTCGTAACTTCCGACATCACGGCGGTAAGATGGCTAAAGAACAAGCAGCGGGTGGTAAATAATGCCTGTGACTATCAAGCTTAAAATGGTCCGTCACTCGGCGCGAAAACTCGCTCCTGTGACCAGAATTGTTCAGGGCAAGAATTTGCTTGATGCTATTAATCAAACAGCTGTCATGCCGCAACATTCTGCGCACGAAATTAACAAGGCCCTTAAGATGGCCCGTGCCGCGGCAACACAGAAAGAGTTTAAGGCTGACGAGATGGTCGTTGCTCAAATCTTTGCAACGCAAGGACCAAAGATTCGTCGTCAGCGGCCAAATGCCCGTGGTCGTGCTAATCGTTACCTCAAACACTTGGCTCACATTACAGTGATTGTTGACGAGCCAAAGCCAATTGAGAAAACAAAACCAGCTGCCAAAAAGACCGTCAAAAAGGACGAGCAGCCTAAGGAGAATTCGTAATGGGTCAGAAAATCAATCCGTTAAGCAACCGTATGAGTTTGACTTCCGATTGGAAGAGCAAGTGGTTTGCTGGTTCGAAAGCCGATTTCCGTAAATACCTCGTCGATGACGTTAAGATTCGCGAATATATTCACAAGAAACTTCACAACGCCGGTATCGGTAACGTCGAGATTGTTCGATCACGCGACCGTCTTCAGATTCGTTTAACGACCAGTAAGCCAGGTCTAGTTATCGGCCGCGGCGGACAGGGGATTAACATGCTTAAAGAAGATATCCAGAAGAAGTTTTACCCAGGCGGCACACCGGTTGTCCGACTCGATATTATCGAAGAGCGCAAGCCAGAACTTTCAGCTACGCTTGTTGGTCAAAATATTGGTAGCCAAATCGAACGACGTATCCCGTATCGCCGCGCCTGCAAACAATCAATCGAGAAATCGATGGCCGCTGGCGCTAAGGGAATTAAGATTATCGTTTCTGGACGACTGAACGGTGCTGAGATCGCCCGTGTCGAAAAGTTCCAGGACGGTTCGATCCCACTTTCACGTTTTAATATGGCGATCGATTACAACGTTTACCACGCTAAAACCACTTACGGAATAATCGGAGTTAAGGTTTGGTTGAACAAGGGTGAACTGGATGATCAAGTTGCCCCAGAGGAGCGTAACTAATGTTACTGCCAAAGAAACTAAAACATCGCAAACTGCACAAGGGTAGCTACGCTGGTCCAGCCACCCGTGGTTTTACCGTTGATTTCGGTGAATACGGCCTTAAAGCTACTGACCGAGCTTGGCTAACGAGCCGTCAGATTGAAGCCGGTCGTCGAGCAATGACGCGCTATATTCGCCGTGGAGGAAAAATTTGGACACGTATTTTTCCTCATAAACCAGTTACGGCTAAGCCAGCTGAAGTCGGCATGGGTGGTGGTAAGGGTGCGCTCGACCATTTCGTTGCCGTGATAAAGCCTGGAACCATTATTTTTGAAATCGCTGGCGTTGAAGAAGCGGTTGCGGCCGAAGCAATGCGTCTAGCCGCACATAAGTTGCCGGTCAAAACAAAGTTTGTCCGAAAGGATCGAGCGTAATGAAGCACAACGATTTTATTAAAGAGCTCCGACACTTATCAGTTGAGCAATTAACTGGTAAAATTCAGGAGAGTAAGCGTCGTCTCGTTGAGATCGATCAGGAAAAGCTACTCGGAAAACTAAAAGATGTTGCGTCTCGAAGGCATTTGCGTCGTCAAATCGCTCAAATGTTGACTATTCGTGACGAAAAAATTGCCGAAAAGGTAAAAACCAATGCGTAAAACAATTATCGGAGTCGTGGTGTCTGACAAGATGCAGCAAACCGCTGTTATTGAAGTTGCACGTCAAAAGATTCACCCGATTATCAAGAAGCGTTACACCCGTAATAGCCGCTTTATGGCGCACAACCCAGAGAACACCTACAAGATCGGTGACGAAGTTGTGATCGCTGAAACTCGTCCAATGAGCAAGAACAAGCGTTGGGAGATTACCGGTATCGCTGGCAAAAATCAGGAGAGCAAATAATGCTGCAGCTACGTTCGCGCGTAAAAGTTGCTGATAACTCCGGTGCCCGCTGGGTTGGTGTTATTAAAGTTGTTCAACAGGGTACGAGCGACGCTGCCCAGATCGGCGATGTTGTAATTGCTTCAGTCAAAGACGCTATTCCTCGTGGTAACGTTAAGGCCAAGGAAGTTGTCCGAGCTGTAATCGTTCGTCAAACCAAGCCGCTGCGCCGCAAAGACGGCTCGACGATTCGTTTTGACGATAACGCTGTTGTCATTATTAACGCTGACGGCACACCACGTGGCACGCGTATCTTTGGACCGATTGCACGCGAAATTCGCGACAAGGGTTTCGCCAAGATCGTATCTCTAGCTCCGGAGGTCCTCTAAATGAAAATCAAGGCGAAGATTCTTAAGGGCGACAAAGTGCTAATTATTGCCGGTAAAGATCGCGGCAAGACTGGCGTTGTTGAACGCGTCATGCCGCAAGACCACAAGGTTGTTGTCACGGGACTAAATATGGTTAAAAAACACATGAAAAAGACCGCCAAGAACCCACAGGGTGGCATTATTGATATCGTTCACCCAATTCACATTAGTAATGTGATGATCTTGGATCCAAATCAAAACAAACCAACTCGCGTTGGTTACTCGATCAAGGGCAACGACAAGCACCGCGTCGCTAAACTTTCAAGCGAAATTATTCGAGGTGAGAAGTAATGTCGATTATTAGCTTCAAAGAACGTTACAACGCCAAAGCCAAGGAACTTCTCGGCGAATTGGGTGTGGGTAACGTTAATGCGCTACCAAAGCTAAAGAAGATTACCGTCAATGTTGGAACCGGTCGTTTTCGAGGTAATAAAGACATGTTGACGTATATCGAAGCCTCACTAAAACAAATTACTGGCCAGAAAGCGGCTGTCACTAAATCTCGTAAATCAATCGCCGGATTTAAATTGCGGGCTGGTGAAGAAGTTGGCTTTAAGGTAACGCTCCGCAATCAGAAGATGCACGACTTCCTCGACCGTTTGATTAACGTTGCCCTGCCACGTATCCGCGAGTTCCGCGGCTTTGAACAGAGTAACTTTGACGGACAGGGAAACTTAACGATTGGTTTGGGCGATACCGTACCGTTTGCCGAACTCGGTCACAGCTCGATAGATAAGCCGTTTGGTCTCTCGATTACGCTCAATATTGCCAATTCTGACCGCGAAAAGTCATACAAACTACTTCAATCCCTTGGCTTACCTGTAAAAATCGACTAAACTAACAAAAGTATCATGGCAAGCAAACGATTCAGTACAAGAAAGGCACCAAAGTTCGCGGTTCGACACGTCAACCGTTGCGCTTTGTGTGGTCGAAATCGTGGCTACTTGCGTGCGTTTGATATCTGCCGGATCTGTTTCCGTGAGCGTGCATCGCGCGGTGAGATTCCTGGCGTCCGAAAGGCTTCTTGGTAATGTATAACGATTCTGTTTCAGATTTTATTACCCAACTCCGCAACGCTTCCGCAGCCGAGAAGGAGTTAGTCACCATCCGCAGCTCAAAAGTTGTTCGGGCTATTGCTGATGTGATGAAGAATGCTGGTTTTGTGGCTGGTATTGCTATCGATGGTCGTAATTTAGCTGTTTCACTGAACGCTGAGCGTCCATTCAACCACATTAAGCGGCTCAGTAAGCCTGGCTTGCGTCGGTATGTGAAAACCAGTGAAATCCCAACACCATTTAGCGGTCTCGGAACTGTTATTCTGTCGACGCCAAAGGGTGTTATGACCGGCCATCAAGCTAAGAAACAAAAAGTCGGCGGCGAGCTAATTTGTGAGGTCTGGTAATGTCACGCATCGGAATTCGCCCTATTGAAGTTAAAGACGGTATTACTGTCGAGCTGACACCAACACTGGTGACCGCTCGGGGAACTCGCGGCATGCTCGAGCTGGCTTTACCGTATGGTGTTAAGGTTTCCCAGAAAGAAAACCGTATTTTTGTTACTCGAATCAACGACACAAAGCAGAACCGAGCCCTTCACGGAACAGTCCGAAACCTTATTCAAAATATTGTCACCGGTGTTTCTGAGGGATTTGAAAAGAAGCTCGAGTTAGTAGGTATCGGATATCGCGCCGCTCTTGAGGGTAATACCTTAGTGCTCCAGGTTGGTTTCACTCACCCGGTCCGAATGGATATTCCCGAAGGACTTCAAGTTAAGATTGAAAAAAATATTATCAGCGTCGCTGGCTCGGATAAGCAGCGACTTGGCCAATTCTGTGCCGAGATCCGCGCTAACCGACCGCCGGAGCCATACAAGGGCAAAGGAATTCGCTATCAGGGCGAGCAAGTCCGAATGAAGCAAGGTAAGGCTATGAAGGCAGGAGCATAATCATGAATCGAACACGCCGCACGACAATTCACACTAAGCTGCGCAAAACCGTGACCGGTACCGCCGAGCGTCCTCGCTTGAGCGTTTACCGTAGTCTGACCGAGATGTACGCTCAGCTCATTGACGACACGACCGGCAAGACTTTGGCTTCCGCAAGCTCGCTAAAATCAAAGGGCGGGTTAACTGCCAAGGCGACAACTGTCGGCCAAGCCATCGCCGAAAAAGCTAAAGAACTAAAAATTAAGTCCGCTGTTTATGACCGTGGCGGTTTTGCCTACAACGGCGCTGTTAAAACACTCTGTGACGCAGCCCGCGAAGCAGGCCTAACTATCTAATAAGGAAACAAATGACGCGCGACGATAACAAACTCAACACAACCGAAGTCAGCATTACCCCAGAGCCAGAAATGGAAGAGAAGGTGGTAAGTATTGACCGTATTTCGCGAACCACAGGTGGCGGTCGTCGAATCCGTTTCCGTGCGCTTGTTATCGTTGGTAACCGTTTCGATAAAGTTGGTCTTGGTATGGCTAAGGCAAACGACGTTCAGACAGCGATTGCCAAGGCTGTTGCGCAGGCCAAGAAAACCATGATTACCGTTCCTCTGTCGGAAGAAACTATTCCACATATCGTTACCAACACCTACGGAACTTCAACCGTTCTACTCAAACCGGCACCCAAAGGACACTCGATTATCGCCGGTGGCGCTGTTCGACCTGTCTTGGAACTCGCAGGAATAAAAAACATTGTGAGTAAAACAATCGGTAGCAGCAACGCCCTCAATAGCGCGATGGCAACATATTCTGCACTTAAGTCACTTAAGCCTCGCGCAGAACTGAAAGGAAAAGCATGAGCATAACTGAACTCTTTAAAGATAGTCGCTACGCCAAAGCCAAGCGCGTTGGTCGTGGTATTTCAGCTGGTGGCGGTAAGACGGCTGGTCGCGGTACAAAGGGTCAGAAATCTCGCACCGGTTCCAACTCAAAAATTAGTCCGTGGTTTGAAGGTGGTCAAACACCACTTTTCCGCAAGATGGCTAAGGTACGTGGCTTTAAGCACACTTCCAATAGGCCCTTCCTAATCACGACTACTCTGGTCAACCGCTTCTTCAAAGATGGCGAGATTGTTTCGCCTGCCACTATTGCTGAGCGCAAGATTGCTCGTGGCACCCAACTCAAGGGTGGAGTCAAAGTCGTTAAGCGTGACGACCTGACCGTTAAAGTCACATTCGAGTCTGTAACAATTTCCAAGTCGCTCCAGAAATAATGCGAGCTGCGAGGGGCAGTTGGCTGGTAAGATTTGAGAAAACACCACGATCTGTGGTACACCTGGGTAACAGGTAAAAATATGCTTGAAACACTACGACAAATCTTTCGCAGTCGCGATCTCCGTTCTAAGATCTTATTCACGATCGCAATTCTAGTCTTAATACGGATCGTCGCGCATATTCCCTTACCTCAAATCGACCGTTCCCAGTTGGAAGCGTTTCTCAACCAATCAGAGAACCAAATTTTCGGTGTCCTAAGCTTGTTTACCGGTGGCGCATTGGCGCAGCTGTCGATCGATCTTCTTGGCGTTGGCCCGTATATTACCGCCTCAATTATTATTCAAGTTTTAACTAAAGCGATTCCTACTTGGGAGGCGTTATCGAAAGAGGGCGGTAGCGGACGGGAGAAACTGAACCAGTACACCCGTTACCTGACTGTGCCGCTGGCTATTCTTCAGGGTTACGCCATGATCTCGCTCTTGCGTAGCCAAAATGTCTTAACCGCTATCGATGGCATCGACATCTTCCTTATTCTGGCCGCCTTAACGACGACCAGTATCTTTGTGATGTGGCTCGGTGAACTGATTTCGGAGAAGGGGATTGGCAACGGAATCTCGTTAATAATTGCCCTAGGTATCGTCGCCGGCTTACCGCAGCAATTCGTTAACACTGCTACCACGCTAGAAAGTGGCGCAATAATGAACCTGCTTATTTTCGGTGCCATCTCATTACTAACAATTGCGGTCATTATTTTGGTTAACGAAGCTGAGCGAAAAATACCGATTACCTACGCCAAGCGCGCAACTGGCCCGGTTGGTGGTAATTCGGCCGTCGATAGTTACCTGCCGCTTCGCGTTAATACTTCCGGTGTGGTGCCGATTATTTTTGCACTTAGCTTCTTAACTTTCCCAGCTGTCGTTGCTCGTTTTCTGTCGACCGCGAAATCAACGGCACTTGTTGAATTTTCCAACAAGGTTACCGCTTTTGTTGGTAATGATTTGTACTACGCGTTAATGTACGCCGTATTGGTATTTGTTTTTACCTTTTTCTACACTTACATCGTGCTCGAACCGGCGCAGTTATCCGAGAATCTGCAAAAGCAGGGAGGGTTTATCCCTGGAATACGTCCCGGCAGCGAAACGACAACTTTCCTTCGCTATACCATCAGTCGAATAACTATAATCGGGGCAATATTTTTAGCTGCAATCGCGGTCATGCCGATTATTCTAGAGAATACGCTCAATATTCCATCGCTCGTCATTGGCGGAACCAGTATTCTGATTGTTGTGTCGGTGGTAATCGACACCAGTCGCCAACTTGCCAGCCAGGTATCCTTGCGGCGTTACGACAGTTTTTAATTAGACCGACGCCCGGCTATACTGCTAGCTAGAATGCAGACAATGAATATCTCGCCGCTTGTTACGTTTGTTGTTTTGATCGTATTTGGCTTTCTGTCCGGTTCGACACTTTATTTTTATAACCGTAGTACAACTGAGACAGAGGCGAAGAAATCGGCAGCGGCTACTTTTCAAGCAGAAACGCTACCTAATCAAAGTGATCAGCCGACAAAAGTTGATACGCTCACCGTTCCAGCAGAACCGCGTGGCCGACTCAGTTACCCGGCTAACACATATAAAGTACAGCCAAAAGAATCGTTATTTGCGATCGGCGAAAAAATGGGGGTTTCTTGGCTGATAGTTAAGGCGGCAAATGGAATTAAGGACGAGAACCTTATCCAGGCTGATTACCCGCTGGTGATCCCGAAATTGAGCAAGGAAACGGACTACTACCGAGTAAGTTTCTTGATTAACGAAGAAAAAGCCTCTGAACTTAATCGTGAACTGCGTGAAACCGACAAGAGTGATTGGTACGATCCTTTGCTAGTGGCTAAGTCGCACGTCGAGCCGTACTTTAATGCAACTGAAGCTGATGAGTTTAAACTTATAGAAGCCGATAACTCAAAGGGGACAGCGCTCGTTGAGGCGAAAACTGACACCCGATTAGTGTATATTGGGCTCGTTCAGCCAAAAACAAAGGGTCAGAAAGGTCTTTGGGCCCTATATTACGTCGAGGATCGAACTAAATGATGTCAAAATACTTAATTCTCGTTAGTGGACCACAGGGATCGGGCAAGAGTACCCAGGCGGAACTGGTGGCTAAAAACTTCACGGCGCCGCTTTTTGAAGCAGGAGTAGAATTGCGGGCGATGGTAGATCGTCACGACCCGGGATCGGCAGAAATTGAAGCATTCATGAAGCGGGGAGATTTGGT
>CAYGDK010000014.1:15479-17593 GCA_964348645.1 uncultured Candidatus Saccharibacteria bacterium
GCACGACATCGGTTACTAATTATTGACGGGACGCCTTCAATCGAAGAAGTTTCGGCAACGATAGCCGGTCATCTGAGCTCAATTATAACTAATGCAGCATAATATCGAACTTCAACAGGCAGCCGGACGAGTTGCTTGGGATTTCTTCGAAGAATTAACGGCGCTCATTCGTCCCGGCCTTAATTTATTAGAAATTGAAGAATTGGCCAGAAAGCGAATTAGCGAAGCCGGCATGAAGGGAGCATTCCTCGGCTTCAAAGGCTATCCAGCCGTCACATGTTTGTCGGTCAACTCGGCCATTGTTCACGGGATTCCTTATAGCTATGAGCTAAAAGAAGGCGATGTTGTCGCTGTTGATATTGGTATTAATAACGCCGGCTACCTGGTTGATACGGCCAGAACTTACGGTGTCGGAAGTCTAAGCACGGCGAATAGTCGCCTTATTCAGGTGACGAGCGACGCCTTAAACGCAGTCATTCCGCTTTGCACGGAAGGTACGCCAATCGGCGATTTGGGTGCGGTGATTCAAGAAATTGTTGAAGGCGCCGGATTCTCTATTGTTGAGGAGCTGACTGGCCACGGCGTTGGCGCAACACTGCAGGAAGAGCCAAGTATTCCCAATTACGGTAAACGTGGTCGTGGTCGAAAGCTTGAGGCTGGGATGGTTATTGCGATTGAACCAATTACAGCTATCAAACCAGTTCGAGCGGCAGTTTTGGCTGATGGCTGGACGATTATCGCTGAACCAGATGTGGCGACGGCGCACTTCGAGCATACTCTACTTGTCACCGACAAAGAGCCGATTGTTTTCACGCGGCCAAAGTAATGTTGTCCTCACTCTATTTACAGGTTATAATTAGCCAAGATGTTTAGTCAGAAGCCTTGTTTCGCCCGCACCGCCGCTCACTAATGGAAAAAGAGGGCGTAATTGCGCTGGATGGACAAATAGACGAAGCGCTGCCAAACACGCAATTTCGTATTACGCTCGACAATGGCCAGACTGTTTTAGGCTATGTCTCGGGTAAGATCCGAAAAAACAGGATTAAAATCCTACCAGGAGATCGGGTTACGGTTGAGTTAAGTCCCTATGACCTAACAAAAGGTCGGATTACTCGCCGCCTAACCTAAAAGTAGGGGCTGACAACAGGAAGATTTTAAGATAGAATTGATAACGATATAAATGAAAGTTCATGCCGGTGCCAAAAAGCGATGCGATAAGTGCAAAACCGTCCGACGACGGGGTGTGCTTTATATCATCTGCCAAAACCCGCGCCATAAGCAGCGACAAGGATAAAAATTAAGAAATGCCACGTATTTCCGGAGTCAACATCCCAGATAACAAACGAGTCGAGATCGGCTTAAGCTATGTGTTTGGTGTTGGCCTTACGAACGGAAAAGTTATCCTTGATAAGGTGGGCGTCAAAGGAAATCCAAAGTTTTCAGAATTAACTGACGCCGAAATCGATCAGATCCGCGTAATCGTTGAAAAAGAATACACTGTTGAGGGCGATCTCAAGCAACAGATCAGCCAAAACATCCGTCGTTTAAAAGATATTAATAGTTACCGTGGCACCCGTCACAAGCGCGGCTTGCCAGTTCACGGTCAACGAACTAAGACAAACGCTCGCACTAAACGTGGTAAGCGCGTTACCGTTGGTAGCGGCCGCAAGAAGTCTTCTGATAAAACCTAATCAATAAAATGGCTAAAACACCTGCTAAGCAAACAAAGAAAAAAATCGTCGAAAAAGTTGAAGAGATTCGCTTGTTTATTTACGCGTCCTTCAATAACACTATCATTACCGCCAGTGGCTTTAAGTCTGGTAACGTCCTTGGTTGGACGTCTTCGGGTGGCTCGGGATTCAAAGGCACGAAGAAAAGTACTCCTTATGCTGCCGGAATCGCCATGAAAAACCTGCTCGACAAAATCGCACCGTATGAACCGCAAATTGCTCATGTTTTTGTTTCGGGAGCCGGTAACGGGCGAGATGCCGCTTTACGTGCCTTGATCGGTACTGGTATTAAAACCGCTGAAATCAAAGACGTTACACCGCTGCCACATAACGGTGTTCGTCCTAAGAAAGCTCGCCGAGTCTAATCATGGAAAAACCAACCAC
>CAYGDK010000015.1:0-1434 GCA_964348645.1 uncultured Candidatus Saccharibacteria bacterium
CATCTCGGCCGTCTGTGGCGGGACCATCTCGGACGTCTGGGGCGGGACCATCTCGGACGTCTGGGGCGGGACCATCTCGGACGTCGGACCTCGCGCGAAACTGGACGACTCTGCAAAGGCGCACGTAGCGATAAAGGCGGTGACGCGATGAACGGGAACACGGAGAACAGTGGCACGGTCACGGCGAACTGCCAAACCCCTACGACGCCGAGCGCCCCAGATGTCTACGCCCGCATCGCGGCTGTGTCCGGCGATTTGGCCCGAATCGGCATCGGCAAAGATTCGACCAACGTCTCGCAGGGCTATCGCTTTCGCGGTATCGATGCGTTCTACAACGCGCTGGCCCCGCTCCTAGCGAAGCACGGGTTGGTGATTCTGCCGCGCATCATCGAGCGGACGATCACGGAGCGGACGACGCCGAAGGGTACGGTTTTGTTTTCGGTGGTGGTCGCGGCTGAGTTCACGTTCGCGTCGGCCTCCGATGGCAGCACGCATGTCGTGCGGACCTACGGCGAAGCGATGGATTCAGGCGACAAGGCGACGAACAAGGCCATGAGCGCGGCCTACAAATACGCCGCGATGCAGACGTTCTGCATTCCGACCGAAGGCGACAACGACGCGGACGCGACGACGCACGCGGAGATTGTCGCGGCGCCCACGGTGCCGGACGGCTTCGATGACTGGTGGGCCGAGCTGCAGGCGGCGGCCGGCGACGGGCTGGCCGTGCTAAAAGCGGCATGGGACCAGTCGGACGCCGGGTATCGGAAGTATCTGACGACGACGCACGCGGCCGAGTGGAACGCGCTGAAGAAGGCGGCGGCGAAGACCAAGGCGGTGAGCGATGTGTAACTTTCTGTCGGGGTTAGGGCTGCGTGACGGGACGGTGCTGACCGATGCGCTGTTGGATTCGCACGCGGAGCTGTTCGTGCGGTTTGCGGTGCCGGATACGGCGGCGCACGCGGTGAAGTGGGAGCTGACGCCGCCTGCGGAAGATGCCCAATGGATCGATGTGGACCTGTGGCAGTTTCGGCTCGACGAAGAGTCGGCGCCTGTCTGGTGGGAGGACGTGGCGCCGAAAGTCGAGACTGCAGCGAGGTCGGTGGCGCGTCGGATGGTGGTGACGGATCGGACGATACCGATCGTGACCTCGGGGTGCCACATTGTGGGGCCTGGCGGGGTGATTCAGGACTTACGTGGCGGCCGGGCGTTCGTGCTGGCTGGTGGCACGGTCACGTCGAACAGGGGCACGGTCACGTCGAACAGTGGCACGGTCACGGAGAACTGGTCCGGTGGCACGGTCACGGCGAACACGGGCACGGTCACGGCGAACTGGGGCACGGTCACGGCGAACAGTGGCACGGTCACGGAGAACTGGTCCGGTGGCACGGTCACGGCGAACTGGTCCGGTGGCACGGTCACGAAGAACAGTGGCAC
>CAYGDK010000015.1:1534-14808 GCA_964348645.1 uncultured Candidatus Saccharibacteria bacterium
GGCACGGTCACGTCGAACAGTGGCACGGTCACGTCGAACAGGGGCACGGTCACGTCGAACAGTGGCACGGTCACGTCGAACAGGGGCACGGTCACGGCGAACTGGGGCACGGTCACGCCATGAAGATTTACACCGGCGAACAGCGCACGCCCGAATGGTTCCAGCTCCGCGCCGGCAAACTCACGGGCAGCGCCGCGAAAGACATGCTGAAAAGCGTTAAGTCCGGCGAGTCAGCCGGGCGTCGCAACCTGAAATACAAACTGGTTGCGGAAAGACTAACCGGCATCCCTCAGCCCAGCATCCGTGCGACCGCCGCGATGGAGTGGGGGACCGCGCACGAAGCTGAGGCGATTGCGGCCTACGAAGCGGTCACGGGCGCGATGGTGCAGTCGATTGGCTTTGTTGAGCATGACGACCAGCCCATCGGCACGTCTCCTGATGGCTTCGTGGGCGACGACGGCATCGTGTCGATCAAGTGCCCTGAGACGGCAACACACATCGGATACGTGCGCGCCGGCGTCGAGCCGACCGAGCACGCGGCGCAGAACACGCACGAGCTTTTCCTAACCGGCCGGGCCTGGGTCGATTTCGTGTCCTACGACCCGCGCCTGCCGGAAGAGCTGCAGTTGTTCGTCGTGCGCTGCACGCGGACACCGGAGCAGCTCGCGGCCTACGGGGCTGAAGTGAAGACGTTCCTGGCCGAGGTGGAGACGGAGCTGGCCGCGTTGCGGACGATGCGGTCGCTCAAGACGGTGCTGACGGAGGCGGTGATATGAGGCCATCTCTCATCCGGCGCGGTTTCAGGATTCCCAGTGTGTGGCAAACGGAGGGCGCGTAAATGGCTTACCAGAAGGACGAATTAGAGATCGGAGCACTGTGGATAAAGACGAGCCGAAACGGCGTCGAGTTCATGTCTGGCACGGTGAACGGCTTGGATATCGTGTGCTTTCGCAACAAGGGCACGAATCCCAAGTCGCCGGCCTGGACCATTAAGAAGTCACAGCCGCGTGACGGGCAGTCGGCCGGCACACGCCAGCTCGACACCCGTGAGTCCGAGCCGCGCGACAGCCGCGTGGACGACATAAACGCGGAGGACATTCCGTTTTGACGCCGAATCACTGGCACGCGCTCCGGTATTGGCTGCGGCGGGAGATGGCCGCAAGCCATCGGCGGGAACTGGCCGGACAGACAAGCCCGTCGTTCGGTGCGGTGGAGCGGTTGGCGTTGACGCGCGTGCAGGAAACGATGTCGCGGATCGTCTGGCGGCAGCGCCGGCCGAAACGGCAGAAGGCGGCCTGATGGAGTTCAGCGCCACCGACCGGATCGTGATGGACGGCATCCGCCGCGCGGGCGGGTTGGATTCTGATGAAGCCGCGATCCGCGTGGCGCTGTGGCGGCTGGCAGAACACCTGGGCGTGGATGCGCGCGGGGCCTTCGACTTGCCGTATCGGGCCTCGATGCGGGCGTTGTTGGACGCGGAGCGGAGGCGGGCGTGAACGCAAGCAGTGGCGGCGTGGAGTGGCACGACATGACCGGCTATCGATGCCCAAAGCACGGCCCGGTCGGAAGATACGACCACATCAATGTCGAGTTTGACGGCCTCGGCGAGACCGGGAACGGGAAATACTGCGGCGTGTGCTTCGCGGAGTGGGTCGCGCAGCACATTCCCAAACTGGTGCCAACGAATGGCGGCTGATTGGCGCTACGAGTTCTCGGCGGTCAAGTCCGACAAGGGGCTGGTGTTTGCGTCCCGGCCCTACTTCGACCGCGTGGTTAGCACGCTGGGCGACGGGGAGGAAGTGGTCGTCACGGTGGCGAAGCCGCAGAACAAACGGAGCATCCAAGCGAATCGGGCGCTGTGGGGGCCGATGTATGACTCCCTGATGGACGGCATCGCGGCAGAAGTCGGCATCGACCGCGGCGACAAGAAGGCCAAGGAGTTGATGCACGAGGGGCTGCTCGAACGCTTCGCCGGAACGGTGCTTGAGCCGGTGACGAAGCGCGAAGTTGCCAAAGAGCGCAGCTCGAGCATGACGGTCGCGCGGTTCTCGGAGTTTATGGAATTTGTGGCGCGATTCGCGGCGGACGAATACGGGGTCGTCGTGGCGCTGCCTGGGGAGATGTGATGCACGAGCACACATGCATCGAGTGTCAAGCGGTTCTAGCCTGTGATGGCGACGTGGACCTGAACGACGAGAATGTGCCCGTCTGCGATTCCTGGCCCACGGACCACCTGTGCGGCCTGTGCGCGCCTGATTGCCTTGGTCCGCGTGAGCGCGACCGCGACGAGGACGACGGCCAGACCTACGCCGATCCGCGCGACGAGATGGCCGAGCGATTGGAGCGCGACTGATGGGCTACTTCTCCAACGGCACAGAAGGCGACATCTACCGCGATCAGTATTGCGACTGCTGCGAGTTTGACTGTTCGGACTCGTGCCCGATCTGGAACGCGCATGTGATGCACTGCCACAGCGGGAGCAAAGACACAAAGGCCGTGCTCGATGCGCTCATCCCACGCAGCAAAGACGGCTTGACGAATGAGGCGTGTTTCTTCTTCGTGCGTGCTACACGGTCGTTGCCGTTCGAGGACTAATGCCGCCCATCCCTAAACCGCCCAGCCCAGCGAAGCTACGCGCCGCCAAGAAAGCCGCGAAGGCGACGGCGTGGCGGAAGGTCTGCCGCGCGGTGGATAGGCGGGATGGGGCGTTCTGCCGAGCGTGCAAACGCCAGTTTGGCGTGTGGGGGCTGGAGATGCGCGAACATCATCACATCGTGCCCAGGTCACTCGGAGGCAAAGACACAACGGCAAACGTGCTCAGCGTGTGCTCGTTGTGTCATCAGGACAGGCACGCGGGGCGGTTGGCGATTACCGGAGACGCGGACGGGGCGATTCTATTTGGAGAGATGCGATGAGCCTGACTGGATGGCTACGGCGCGTGTTTGACGACGGCACCGACCCGGCCTGGAAGCCGACGGGCATTAAGCCGGCGGAACGGACGTGGAGTATCGACCGGGACCATAACGACCCGCGGGCACGGCGCCAGTTAATGGCGGAGGTGAAGGCCCGGCGTGTGCAGGCCGAGCGGCGCGGCGAGGACACGAACGTGCGGGAGTTCCCGCAGAGGCGCGCATGAACCCCTGCCTCCCCGGCCTGTTCACGCCGCGCGTGCATCCCATCGCGGACACGTCCCTCGCCGCCTACGCGCGCATCCTGCCGACGCTGACCGACCGCGAGCGCGCGGTGTTTCTGGCCCTGTGCGATGAGGCCGACGCGAACGGACTCACCGGCGGCGAGCTGGCCGAGCGCATGGGCCTGCCCGTGACGAGCGTCAGGCCGCGGCTGACCGGGCTGTATGACAAGGGATGGATCGGCACGCTGCCGGCGCGTAAAAGCCGTGTCGCTGGCGAGGGCGCGTGTCACCCCTATTTCACGACGATCCCGCGGGCGGCGGTGGAGCGGGGACAGTGACGCTCTCGGCACCATTTCCGTACTTTGGTGGCAAGCGAAAAGTTGCCGCCGAGGTCTGGCCGCGCTTCGGCACGGTCCAGAACTCTCGGGCACCTCGTGCTCTGGTTCTCGCCCCATTGCCTGGAGCCGCAGCCGGGGCTGTTTGACCACCACACTGACGCCACCGAGAGCGTGGGGACGTAAATGGCGCGTATTCGCATGATCAAGCCAGAGTTTTTTGACGACCCCGACTTGGCCGACGTGTCCGCGATGGCCCGATTGTTTTTCATCGGCCTCTGGACGCAGGCTGATAAAGCCGGCCGACTGGTTGACGACCCGCGGCGTCTGAAGGCACGCATTTTCCCTTACGACACCGTGAACGTGGGCGCCCTGGCCGTGGAATTACACGGCAAGGACATGATCCGCCGGTATCATGGCGACGACGGCCAGTCGTACATCTGGATTCGTTCATTCTTGAAGCATCAACGCCCGCATCCTAAAGAGCCTGAGTCACTTATCCCGCCTTGCCCGAAAGGAGCCGGGAAAAGAAACGTCGAGCCGTGTAAAGAAACGGCAGGAACGCCGGAATCTGGATCTCTTGATCTTGATTCTGGAATACGGAATCTGGACTCTGGGACACGGAAGCTGGAGGTTGCCGCTCAGGTCGCGCCAACCCCTCGCGCCAAACCCGCGCGAGCGACCGCCACTAATGCCGATTTCTCGCCTGACGGCTTTAGCGCCTTCTGGAGCGCCTATCCTCGCCGGACAGGGAAAGGCGCGGCCGTGAAGGCGTTCGCCCGCCTGAAGCCATCTGGGGCCGTTTTAGAGGCTATGCTGGCGGCGCTTCAATGGCAGGTGAGGCAGCCCGAATGGACCAAAGACGGCGGGCAGTTTATTCCCCATGCCGCAACGTGGCTAAACCAGCGGCGATGGGAGGATGAGCCATTCGAGCCGCTACCGGTGGACCCGCGGCAGTTGCCGCCAGGGCGCCTGACGGCGGCGCAGTACACGATCCGCGCTGGCCGCGAAACCCTCGACGTGCTGAACGAGCTGGAACGGCGCGAAGCCGCCGAACGAAAGGCGTTGTCGTCGTGATCCGCGACAAGGAACAGCGGCTCGCGGCGGTGGTACGGCTCGGGGTTGCCCTGCGCGATCGGCTCGATACGGAAGCGCAACTGATCTACCTCGAAGATACACAGCGCGTCGAGACGGCGGTGCTGGTGGAAGCCTGTCGCCGGCTTGAGAAGTCCGCGCAGTTCTTCCCGAAAGTGTCGGAGTTGCTCTCGGCCTGCAATCTCGTGGCGAAAGAGCACGAGCTGCGCGCGGCGCAGTTGCGGCCGAAGTTGGCGGCGCCGGCGGAGCCAACCCCGGAGCGGAAGGCCGAGTTGCTGGCGAAGATTCGGGCGGCGTGTCAGGGGCGGGCGTCGGGATTCGGGCGGTTTCAGGAGCGGGTCGAATGACGTGCGCGATCTGCTCTGCAGCCGGCGCGAGCGTGACGCTGAAGGCGCTGAACGGCTTACCGGTCGGAGTCGCGGCCTGCGATCCCTGCCGCGCGGCGGTGCAGCGTCATGACCTGGGCGTGAGCGTGCGCGGCGGCGAGTTGGTGATGTACGGGATAGACGGGCGGCGAATGGTGCACCCGTTTCGACGGTAACAATATACTTGGCTGACCGCCGGCAATAGGGCCTACTGGTCAGGGAGTTACCGCTAAGCCGGGACTGGCCCGGTGGACAAGTATCGAGAACGTGATGACGGGACTTGCCTGCGAAAGAAAGGGCCGCGTTGCACTTGGCGCACGCGGTATTTGTTGATTTCGATCCTGGCACTGCGCTGATGGCAATGTTGACCGCCTATCTAGACGCTTCGGGCGACCACAAGAGCCCGGACGTGCTAACGGTCGGTGGATATGTCGCGCCAGTGCGAAGTTGGCACCGTTTCGAGAAGGCGTGGCGGCGCGAACTTGACGCCAACGGCATCGGCGTGTTCCACATGACCGATTTTCTGGCGGGCGAACGCGGGTTTGAGAAGTGGAAGGGTCGCGCAGATGCTCAGATGCGGCTATTGCGGAAGCTAGCGGCGATTATCCGATCGAACGCCCACTTTTCTTCGGTGACCTCGATTCGCCTAAGCGATTGGCGCACCGTGAACAGCCAGTACTATCTCAAGGAGTGTCGAGCCACGCCGTACGCGATGACTGGCGTACAGTGCATTACTAAACTCTGTGACTGGCGAGCAGCAGAGCGCCTACGTGGAGATCGCTTGGAGTTTGTGTTTGAAAGCGGAGATACGGGCAAGGGCGATCTGGAGCGCATTATTGGCTTAGCCAACGACCAGATTCGGCGCGCTTGGCGGCGCAGAAGCATCGCGGGCCAGCCGCCACTAATTGAGCCAGTGTTCAAGTCGAAGGCGCTTTGCCCGCTCCAGGCGGCTGATTTCGTCGCGTGGGAACAACGGAACGCAATCGCCAAAGGAATCCCCATCGACCAATTGCGTGAGTCTCTATCTGAACTCCTGCAAGTTCCGAATAAGTCTGGCGTCGTCGCAGTGCGCCATATTAAGGACTACGCTGTGCGCCTGAAGATCCCCGCGCGCGACGGCGAGCACTCGCCGTAGGCCTTCGGCGAATCGATCCAGGTCGCCATGAGTGAATCATCCCAGACTTCTCACGGTCAGTCAAGTATGTTGTTACCGTTTCGACTGGAGGCGCGATGACGGACCCTGACGTGAAGGCCCGGCTGGAGTTGATGCGAGACACTGAGCAGAAATGGGCTACCCGGTATGACAAGGGTAGCTTCGCATGTGAGTGGCTAGATGGCAATGTTGTCGCCTTTTCCCGCGCCATCGAGGCGCTGGAGACGGTGGAGAGGCTAGATGGTCCAGTGCGGCGGCTGTGCGATTACGCGCTCGCCTACATTGGGCGGGGAGGGCACGGAGAACGAATTGCATTGGAAGTGCTGGCGCTCCTGCGCCAGAAGGGGGAGTAGATGACCCGCCGCTACACGCCGGAGGAGATGCGCGAGCACGCCATGTTTGTGGAAGCGTCCTGTATGCATCGAGAGGATGGATCGCGGCCAACGTGCTTGAAGGAGGGAGACTCCGGTAGCCTCTGCGGATATTGCCTGTGTGCCGCACTGCTCATGCAGGCCGCGCTCGATGCCGAGACCCTTCAGGGGCATCGGGAGTGGTTGAAGGCAAAGTCTCGCGAGTGCGACAAGTTGGCGGCCAATATCCGCGCAAGTCGCACATCTGGTGGCTGGCGCGGACCTGCTACTTTTGACCACGCCATCGCCGCATTTGGGGCGTTCGAAAAGGCCCTGGCCGATCTCGAACAGCGCATGGGGGAGAAGTGATGCCTGATACCCCGAAGGACGGAGGACATGGCCCTTCTTTCCGGGCGTGGCAACCAATAGAGAGCGGACCCAAAGATGGGACCGCCGTGTGGCTTTTTTGGAGACACTCCGGGGAGGACAAGGTTGGGACGGGGCGGTGGTCGAGTCGGGTGAGTGCGTGGTCGATCGACCATGTGGCACCTGGCGAGCCATCCCACTGGATGATGCCTGCACCACCGAATGTGAGTGGCCTCATTCGATACGCCGACGAACCGGAGATCGCCAATGCCGAGTGACACCGAGAGACGCCCCGTGCGGATTCAGCGCAAGCGCACGAAGGGCTGGAAGACGCCCGAGAACACGGTGTATGTCGGTCGGCCGACTCAGTGGGGCAACCCGTTCAAAGTCAATAACGCCATGACCGGACGCTTGTCGCGGCAACAGGCTGTTGACGAGTATCAACGCCTGATCGTCGTCAATGGCGACGGCCTTATTCACTGGAACCGCGTGCGATTCAACCGGCACGACGTTGAAAAGCATCTGCGCGGCAAGAATCTGTCCTGCTGGTGTCCGCTCGATCAGCCCTGTCACGCCGATGTGCTGTTGGAGATCGCCAATGCCGACTGACACCGAGAGACGCCTGACGGCGCTGCTACGAGAAGCGCAAGGCGATGATGAGTTGGGACCGCACGCGGCCAACGTCGCCGCCCTCATAGACGCCTTGGCGGCGGTCAGGGCGCGGGGAGATGTGCCCACGCCTCCCAGCGGGACGGTTGGCGCGCAGGAGGCCCAGCGCGAGCGGACGTGGCGGCCGATGGAGAGTGCGCCGAAGGATGGAACAGAGTTCGTCGGGCAGTATCCGTGGGGCTGGCGAGTCGTGACGTGGCATTCGCATCACATGTGCTGGTGGGAATGCGGGCATGGATCAATCGAGCCGCCGCGTAACTGGATGCCGCTTCCCGCTGCGCCCGTCGATCCGCCGAGAGAGGAGAACAAACCGTGAGCAAGCGTCTGTACTTTGATCGGCCACGTTACGAGGTCCAGGTGCGTTCGTCGTATGGCTGGACTGCGGCTGGAAATTTCCCAGCACGGACAAAGGCCGAAGCCATGAAGGCGCTTACCGATTGTGCTCACGGTATTAGAGGCTACGGGAAACCAGCAGGAAGTACGCACGACTATCGGCTTGTTCGGCTAAAGCCAATCGTGCTGGCTGTGCGCCCTGCAACTTTGCGATTCAATACGCGCACGCAGACCTACGTGTCGTTGAAAGGGAAGCGATGACCCACCCCTACCGTGAGGCGCTGGAGGCCAAATGCTCTATATCCTGAAAGTCGCTATATTCATCAGCGGGAGCGCCTTGCTGGCCATCCTCTCGACGAAGCAGTTCGAACGGCACGCGATTCATGACGCGATGAAGAGGTTTCCGTTCGCCTCTTGCATGGTGCTGTGGGCGGACAAGCCTGATTGGCCTGTAGACGGCTGGAACTACTTGCCGGATAACGCAGCGACAGGGTTTTTCGCCAACTCGCCTACCAACAACGTGCTGCTTGATAATACCGATTCCTTATGGCTCGGCGCGCACGTCACGCTATGCAGCCTCACCGGCAAACTGGACAAGAAACAACTTCAGAAGGACGCCTACGACCGGATGGACGCTCGGGAACACAATGAAAATCAGGCACGGAGGACCCGATGACCGAACAGAGCTACCGTGAGGCGCTGGAGCGGCTGGTGGAGGCGATTGAGAACAGGCGGGATTGGATTTGGCCTGACCAAGCGTTCAAGGCCGCACTTGATGATGCCCGTGCTCTTGTAAAGGCGGCTAAAGACAAGGCTGCGGAGTTGGTGCGAATGCACCACATCAGGGAGACGGAAAACCCCTACATGAAATCGGCCAGCGGTGGGACTGGCGCGCAGCCGGGACTGCCGAAGGACTGTAGTGAGGTTGGCTCCAAGTTCGCCTTGAGCGGGAATGAACTTCTACAAACCACAGACGGCTTAGTGTGGGCCAAGGAGTTCTGCCGTATCACTGGGTTCAGCGATGAAGCGTGGGCACTCGCGTGGTTCTGCAATGCGATCATGGTTGGCTTCGATGAAGCGAACCGCAGACGCGACAAGGCCGAACAGGACAAACTGAACGCACATACAGCCGCCACTTCCAGCCCTTCGGGGTCCGGGGATCACCCGGCCACTGGCACCTCACTTCCCGGGATGAGCAACCGCCCGTGTAGTCGCTACGAATTGAACGACAACATCAACGGCTGGGACTACTGCGTGTGCGGTTGGAAACTCATCGACCACGACACGGCGGTTGCCGCCTCCCGTCCCGAGGAGCCGCCCGCCGAGAGAAAGCCGTTTCGGTTGAACGTCACGAAAGAGTGGTGCGAGCGCATGGCGAAGATCGAAGAGGAGTGCGGCGACTTTTCTGTTGGTGGAGCGATGACCTCCGGCGTGACGACCACGGAGAGGCCGACGCTGTTGACGATGACGGCGAAAGACTGGCAATTCGCGGAAGGACATGGCCGGTTAGCCACATCAACGGAACGCCAGTTGGTTACAGAAGTGTGCGCCCAAACCTCGGCCCTCGAAGCGATGACGCAGGAGCGGGATGAGTGGCGTGCGCTGGCAAGCGTCCACGTTGGCACCATAGAGGCGAAGGACGCCGAGATCGCCCGTGCCGTTGAGGTTGCCTCGGTGTTTCAAGTTGGTGGCGAACTTCACAAGATTGCAAAACTCCCGCTTGGATCATCAACAGTCGTGGAGGGAATGCGCTGGTTGTTGAATGAACGTGAGCAGCGCGAGTCCGCCCTTGTCGCCTTCCGGGCGTGGCTGGTAGAGGCGCAGGAAAAAACCTCGGTCATGTCACCAACCAAGGCGCTCGCCCAGTTCGATCAGGCCATTGCCGAACGCCGTTAGCCAAATGCCGCGCCGATCCTCCGCTCCCTTAGGTGCCCCGGACGTGCAATGTCCGCACTGCCAGAGCTGGCACAGCCGCGTCACGAACGCTCGAGGGGGATTTACCAGGGGCTACCGCCGCCGGCGTGAATGTCTGCACTGCCGGCAGCGGTTTACGACGCGGGAGATTATCGACGCGGGGAAGCGGCGTCGGTGACGGTGTAGTGTCGCACGCTCACTCGTAGGCCGGGCCGCACACGCGCACGTAGGGGTCCTCGCGGTCGGTAGGCTCGCCGTCCGCGTACTCGTATCGGAGCACCTCGGCGCAGCCAGCCGTCACATACAGGCTCTGCGCGTAGGCGCCCATGTCGTATGTCCCGCTCGCCTGGGCTGAGCCGCGATCCGAGTCAGGCACCCATCGCACGTGGATCAGCTCCTTCCGGTCGCCGGTCCACTCGCAGCGCTGGCCGAGGGCCTCGCCGCACTGACAGCGGTAGACGACCTCGAGCGTCGTCTCGTCTGCGATCTGGTCGAGTCGGTCGTGATCGGTGTCGCCTACCTCTTCGCCGTACCCCGTGCACCACACGGAGTACGCGTCCTCGTCCTCGTCGCCTCGCATCATCGCTTCGCCGAGTTCGCGGACATCGCTTGCCGTGACGAGATACCACGCACTGGTCTCATCGGCGTAGTACGCGTAGTTGCCGTCGGCCAGCAAAACCGCGTCAAGTCGGTCCAGACCGACGCCGAACGATTCGTCAATTCCTCATGGTTTCGATTCTCCTTTGGCTTCGCGCCAGGTTTCGCGCTTGCAGATCGGGCAGACCTTCGGCTCCTTGGGAAAGCGCGGCATCCAAGAATGTCCGCACTGCTGACAGGTGAAGCAGGTTGTGACGGTGGTCGAGCGGTAGGGCGCGGTCATGCGGCCGCCGTTTCGGTGCGGGTCATCGCGCCACCTCCACCACGTCTGTCACCAGCACGTTCTCTGTCGGTTTGATGCGCCAGTCCGGGAAGTCCAGCGACTCAATCATCACGCGGTCGCCGTTGTGCTCACGAACGACGAATGTAAGCGTCTCTTCTCTCGGCTCAGGTTTGGCGTAGCGGACGATGGTGCCTTGCGTCATCGCGTCACCTCCGGAAACATCGGGGCGTAACCGAGTGCCCGCTGATAGCCGTTGGCATACCACATCGCCGCACGCCACAACGCACGGGCATTCGCGTAAGCGGCGTAGTCGGATTCCTTGTCTGTGCGGGCTAGTGCGATTGCGGCTAGCGTGGACTTGGAGAAGATGTGTAACGCGGTTGGGTTCATGGCCTCTCTGCCTCCCGCCACCGTCGGTGGCAAAGAGACTCTATACGTATCCCGTTGAGCCTGTCAACCACAAACTTCCGCCTGACAAAAGAAACCTTACAACCTATTGCACCTATGGGACTTACCACTGTGTTACCGTTGGGCTATCGGGCCTTCATGGGGCAGCAAACCTGGCATCCGTGGCAGAGCAACGCGCCCACTCGGGACGCGGACATCCGCGCCGCCCAAGCTCTCGAGCGCGCAACCTCCCGCTGCAGCCTCTGCGACGCCCCTGCGCTCTACCGCGCCCATCGCGGCCTCAGAGCCTACTGCGCCTTCCACCAGCAGGACGCCAAGGCCGACCCGTCCTATCAGCTCGCCAGCTATCGCGCTGACGAGCACCGGCGCCCCGGCGAATCGGCCGCCAAATCCCGCAACCCCTACCGCACAGGCGCTCGATACGTCGTCCGATGAGCGGCCAGACGATCGCACCATCCTTCACGGGCGATGGCTCATTCCCGAATCCGGCCGGCCCGCTATGCACGCGCGGCCAGGCGATCGAGCGCTGCGCCCCCACCATCGATAGCATCAACGGTTTCGTGCGGTTCGACCGGGGGCGGCGCTTCAGTGTGGCCGATGTGGATGTCGAACTCGCAGCCTTACGAGCGGATCTGCTTAAACACCTCGGGCTCCAGGACGCCACACCCTCATTGCCTGCGCGCGCGCGGAAAACCTTGGGGCGGAACGAAGGCGAAAGCGAATCGAAAGCGAAGCGGTTCGGTTCAGCGTCGAAACCGGGCGTAAGTTGTTGATAGCCAATGAGTTACGCACGAGAGCGCCTCGAGGTAACGATAACCTGTATTATCAGACATACAGAGCGTAACTTGTGACAGGTCAACAGGTTGCAGCGACCGCCTTTGTGACGCAGAGCGGAAAGTCGTATGCAGGCGTGCATACCCCAACCACGCCAGGGGACACCCGCACGGCGAGGCATGACCGACGTGGTCAGTCTCCCCGCTTGTTTTTTCCGATTTGCGGCGGGGATTTTTCTAGAAACGCGGCGGTGCGTAGACAAGTCAACAAGGTGACAAGTAAACTTGTAGACATGGCAATGATTCGAGTGTCTGACGAGTTACATCGTGCGGCGAAGGTGCGTGCGGCGCGCGAGGGTGTGGCGTTGGGGTCGGTGGTGGATCGCGCGTTGGCGGTGTATGCGCGCGGGGATCGCCTGGCGGAGGCGGTGCGTGATGAGGTAATCACGCCGGAAGAGGCGTCGGATGGTGGGTTGTGCGCGGCGTGCGACCACGCGCTCGTCCAGCACAAGGCGGGCAAGGGGACGGCGACGCGATTTTGTCAGGTGGCGGGGTCGGCGGTGGAGGCGGTGCGTCCGGCGGGCGAGATCGAGAACGTGCTGGCGGATGGTCCGGTGGTGGCGACGGTGAAGGTGATGCGTGTGCCGACGAGACGGGGAACGATAACGAGCGTGGCGGGTGCCTGCGCGACGTGCGGTCATGCGCTCTCGCAGCACAAGGCGGCGAGCGGCACCACCTCGCGGTTTTGTCAGGTGGCGGGGTGCAGTTGTCGGGTGAGGGGCTGATGCGGGTCGTGAATTGGTGGGTCGAGTTAGTGGTCGAGCTGTATTTCGTGGTCCGCGCTTGGTGGCGGAAAGGCCCGGAGTCGCCCTGGGTGAAGATTCACCAAGACGACAAGCAGACGATCTACGTGCGGCGTTGACGGGTGCGCCAATGAGGCGCTTTGGGTGGTGGCTGTATCGGCACGTCGGGCCGTATGCGCAAGCGTGGTGGAAGAACGCGCTGTTTCTAATGGGGCGTCAGTGATGGGCGGGTTGGTATGGGGCGTGAGCCGGGTCGTCATTCCTGGCGGCAAGATCCAAGCGTGGGCCGACGAAGAACGGGCGTGGCGGCTGGCGCTGGAAGCGCAGGGGCTCTCGCCGCACAAGGTGCGGAAGTACATGGACCGCGCCGGCAGTTCGCGTCGATGGCGCCGATTTTGGGGGCCTGAGTTTGCAGGGCTGCGGGAAGATTTTGCGCGGTCGGTCGCGCGATATGCGGAGGACCTGTAATGGGCGGCCTTGGCTCGGGTCGGAAGCCTGCGGGCGGGCTGGTGCGTGCGGGGGCGGAGCGGCCGGTGAAGGCGTGGCCGTTGCGGGATCGGCTGGCGCGTGCGGTGCGGTCGGCGGAGTTGGACGGGGACGTGTCGGCGGCGTTGGTGCGGCGGCCGGTGGGGGCTGGGCGGTCGAAGGCGTGGCGTCGTGCGGCGATTGCGGCGTTGACGGCGGAGGGGCGCACGTC
>CAYGDK010000016.1:0-11968 GCA_964348645.1 uncultured Candidatus Saccharibacteria bacterium
TGGCGATTATAAACGGGTCGTCTGCCTTGAGCCGCCAGTTAGCTGCAAACCACAAAATCTTTGCCCGGATATCCATTTGGTTCAGTTTAACAGAAGTGGCGCAATTATTGGTAACACAAATACGCAGGAATTCATCTCTCTATGATTTTATGCGAATAGTGAATTAGAGAAGCTACCAAATCTGTTAGCTTAAAGCCCAACCCAATAGACTACTTCCACGTTCGTTGTACTAGTTGGCTCGAGCGAGTCTACGGTTTGTACTTTTATTACATATCGACCAAACGGAGTGCCACGGCTACCAGCAGCTTCAAGAGTGGCTGTTCCAGTCTTACCAGCGTTTATTGGTTGCACAGGTGGTGTTACCGTCGTTTGTAAACCTGCCTGGCCAATCACTGATACGGTTGAAGAGAAATTCGAAGCCGCACAGACTGAATTATTATTGTTTCTTATTGAAATATTGAATGTTCGCAACATATCGGAACCAGGATAGACCGTTGCCGAAGCCGGTAGGGCAGAAATACTTGGCGGCCTAACAGTACAAGTAGGATTAAAGACAACTTCCACCGTGGCCGATTCTTCGCTGATTGAGACGGTTTTAATAATTAATCCAGTCCTGGACAAATAGAGTTCATCATTAACCGGCAAGTCTGCGTCGTATCGCTCTCCTGGCGTGCCCGCATACAGCACCTCCCTAAACACTCTTCGTGTCTTCTTGTCTTGAGATACTTTTCTGATTAAAAGGCCATTTATACCCTCAATATTGCTGTTAATGTAATCATCAAAGACTCCGGATCTACGACGATACTCTACAGATATCCAATAATCATTTACCGGATCAGAAGAAATAGGAATTCGTATTGCCCTGAAGCCAGATCCAGACTTGTTTGATGGAAGAATCGTGTATGTTCCCGATGCTGCAACTGTCCTAACTTGCGAAACTGGCAGCCAACCCAGAAACTCGTTACTTACCGCACTAAAATGTCTGCCGTTGTTATTGCCCATATTGTCATTTTGGTCGTACTGATCACTTAGGGTACAGCTAGCAGTCTCGGAGTATCGAATCATCCTACTTTGGCCGTCGAAACAATATTGGCCGCTGGAGTGCGACAAGCCAAAATTGTGCCCCATTTCGTGAACGGCTAAATTCGTAAAATTGAGTTGCGTAGAACTGTTAGCCGAGATGAAGAATCGCTGCTTTGCCGAATCTGCTCGACCATTCCAGCTGCACTCGGGACCAGAAAATGCTGGAAAGATTATTCCCCACTGATGAACTGAGAAATTTCGGCCGATCTCGGCTCTAGCCAACGGAATCGCAGCGTTTGCAACAGCATTCATAGAAGATATCGAACAATTAGCTGGCCTGTTTATTGTGAGGGAATAATAGCCAAGTACTGCTCCAGAGATACTAACCCTCCCTTTTGATACCTCATCGAACCAGCTCCGAACCGAGCGTTCGCCTTCAAAGAATAATTCATTTACTTGAGTTTTAGCCAGTGGCTCAGAACGATCGTTCGCAAAATTAACTAATAATACTGCCACATTCTTTGTCACAGCCGGCGCCACAGTGGTTGTTGGTGAGGTAGAGATGCTTATCTCACTCTCTGCTCCAATCTGCCCTTCTAATTCTGAGTTATTCTTTTGAACCAAAATATTTGCTGCTAACAACTCATGCGTGTCGCCCGGAATAACAACTAGCCCTTTGACCATCTGTCCCTTAGCAACAACAATGCTACCGCTAGAAAAGAGTGGTTTCACTGCGAGGTACAACAATGTCGACCCCCCATCTGTCGATTCAATATAGTAGTGGTATTTAGCTGGGCGATCGCTATACTCAGTAACAACCTCACCGTAACTGCCCGTAATATTTACATCTTGTTCGATGTGCTTCGATATGCCGGGAACCTCAGATAGAGACTTTTGAATTTCGGTTGGGAATACCAATTTTGCAGCAAGGCTAATTGGCTTGTTAATCCCATCATTACCCACAACCAGCTCACTTTCCTCTGACGATGCGATGAGATTGGCCAACAACTGTTCTCGCTTAACCGCTTTTTCTATCATCTCATTCACAACTTGAGTCTGTCGTTCTGATTTAGTGTTGCGGTATTGCTGCAAGGACGTTAATAACGAGCTACTTAACTCATCAATAGCCTTAACCTGTAATTCATATGTTTTCACTGCTGGCTGTTCTTGTGTTGTGGCTTTAAATGTACTTCGTTGATACAAAACAAATCCAATACCAACAAATATCGCGAGAACAGCAACCAAGCTTAGAACTCTGAGAAACTTTCGAGTCTTAAATAACTCAACCATAGGTCAATCTTTCCCTACCGGTTCAGCGATGTCAAACTAGCGCAACTTGTAATAATTTGTAATCCAATTGGCTAGTTCGCCGAAAACCGGAGCCGCAGAAGACTCAGCAAACTTAACAGTTTTCGGATTGTCTAATCGGACAACCATGACAATTTGCGGATCGTCTGCCGGAAACATCCCGGTGAAGGTGCCGATATGACGATCCTCGTAATAGCCCCCAGCTGGATCTGGAACCTGGGCTGTTCCTGTCTTACCGCCGACTTTTACCCCTTCGACTTTGGCCCGCTTGCCGTGACCGTTCTCAACCACGCCAACTAGCATCTCGCGAATCTTGGCTGAAGTTTCGGCGGAGATTACCTGGCCGCGACTCTGATACTCTGCTTTAGTCGCCTTCTCGCCGACGAGTTCTTTGTCAAACAAGTGCGGCGTCACGAGCGTGCCGCCGTTAACTAGCGCTGAATACGCTGCAGCTAACTGGACAGTTGTCACAGACACCCCTTGACCGAACGCAGCCGTGGAACGTAGAACGTCATTCCATTCTTTGAGCGGCGCCAATCGACCTGACTGTTCACCGATGAGATCGATGCCAGACTTTTTGCCAAAACCAAATTTCTCAAAATATTCCCGCTCCTTCTCGCTGCCGAGTAAGCTAGATAACCAAACCATCGCCACGTTGTCTGAATTCTCCAGAACTTGACGCATTGTCTCGCGGCCGTATGTCTTAAATTCGGCGTTAAATATCTCACGGTCCTTAACGACAACCGATTTGCCAAAAACGTTTTCCGTATCAGGTTCAACTAATTTTTGATCGATCGCAGCCGCCATGGTCAGCGGTTTGAAAACTGACCCAGGCTCGTAAATATTACTCGCCGCTGGGGATAAGAACTTAAATTGCTCATCGCCCTTTAATTGCGAGAAAGCGTTCGGATCAAAGCTCGGCGAACCGGCGATTGCCAGTACGGCGCCTGTTTTTGGGTTCATGACGACGATCGATCCAGCCTCTGCCTGAAACCTCTCAAGCGATTCTCTGAGTTTTGTTTCGACGGTGAACTGAATATTGTAATCAATCGTCAAGACCGCATCCTTTCCGGCGATCGACTTATCTGTGCTCAAAATATCGATTAACCGGCCGAGGGAGTCACGCTTGGCTTTTGTTGAGCCGCCCTGACCACGAAGGAGGCTGTCGTAAACCGACTCGACGCCGTACTTACCACTACCGTCTGCGCCGACAAAGCCCAAGACCTGCGGCGCGATATTATTGCCCTCGGGATAAACCCGAGCCAATTCCGGCTGAATAAAAACACCAGCATAACGCTTACCCACGATTTTCTGTGCCGTTTCTTCGTCTAAACCTTTTATCAGTGGCGGCACATAGAGCTTATCGTTATTTATTTTTTCATAGACTGCATCTCGTTTGAGCTGCGGCAAATCCTCTGCTAAAGCATCAGATAACTTTGCCTTATCCTTAACCTGTCTGGGCGAAACCAGCAGCTGGTATTGCCACTGGCTTACGGCCAGCGGGTAAAGCTGACCGTCTTTATCTTGAGCGTATATTTTTCCTCTCGGAGCCGGTAGGGTGCTAGTTGCCGTCGACTGGCTCTCGGCAGCTTTCACAAAATCATCGTGCTCAATAACTTGTTTCTCGAATAAGCGAAAAAGCACGCTCCCCATCAAAAAGAAGACGAGACCGAAAACAATAATCAAGCGAGCGCTGGTTGGATTCTTAACTTCCGACGTAGCCTTCATGGCTACGGTGTCACTTCAAGTACTTCCTGATTTCCGGTTGCCGGAACGAGCCCTTGCTTGGTAGCTGTTTCGCTAAGTGTCTGCAACGACCGTATCCGTCGCTCTTGAATGACGAGCGTATCGAAGACGCGCTCTGCCTCAGTAATCGATTTCTGCGTGTCCCGAAGCTCAAGTGCTCGATCCGATCCCTGCGCTGACTGGACCAAGTAAAGCAACGATAATACGGCCAGCACAACGAGAACCAAATAACGCGCGGCAGTTGGTCCGACGCTAAAAACGGTTCCTGATTTATAGACGGTCCTGCGTTGTATTCGGCTGGCTGTATTCATGTGCTCCTTATTATTTGATGGCTGCGCGCAATTTTGCGCTTCTTGCCCGAGGGTTACTCTTGATCTCAATTTCGGTGGGCGAAATCGGCTTTTTGGTAATAACTTTCATCTGGCCTCGCATAAACTCTTTAACGATCCTATCTTCGAGTGAATGGAAGCTAATGACGACCAGCCGTCCGCCAGTTCGAAGTGCGGCTTTAGCTTTAGCCAGACCTCGTTCAAGCGTCGATAACTCGTCATTAACCTCAATCCGCATTGCCTGGAACAACGGCGCCAATACTGATGGCTGTTTAGTCCCAACTAATTGCACAAAATCTGTTGTCGTCCGAATTGGCTGCTGTCGCCTAGAGTCAACAATTTTGCGGACTAAGCTTTTCGTGTATCGATCCTCGGCGTATGTCTGAAAGATTCGGACCAACCGATCCGGTGTTGATTGCGACAATAGCTGCGAGGCCGTTTGGCCACCGCGATCGTCGTAGCGCAAATCCAATGGCTCAGTCTGCATAAAACTAAAGCCGCGGCCCGAAGACTCTAACTGATCTGACGAAAACCCTAAGTCAAACACAATACCGTCAAACTCAAGATTTAGCTCGTCAAGACGATCATAGGACAGGTGACGAAACTCGAACCGTTCGCCGTACTCGTCCTGTAACGCTTCGGCGTACTGCGCGGCGCTTAAATCCCGATCTAGACCGATAACTTTACCGGTTGGCTTACTTTGCTCCAGGATCAAACGACTATGTCCGCCACCACCAAACGTACAGTCAAGGTAGGTTTGGTCACGCGCGACATCGAGCAGGTCGACTGCTTCTTCAAGAAAGACTGAGATGTGTTTTGAAGTTTTTTCCATATGTTTTGTGAGGTACTTACTCTTATACTTACGAAGGTTGTTTCCCTTGAAACGAACCACGGCCAGTTGCAGGGGTCAGAAGACGGCCATGCTATTTGGGGATAGGTTCCTCCCTAATAATAAGGGCAGGAAAAGACCCAACAGCGATTCCATTGCCTTGCGGCAAAGGCCTTAGCGTCTAATTATGTAAAATACAAAACCCGACGAGTCGGAACCGGCTTACTAGCTCCCCCGCCACTGGTCATCAAAAAGTTGGTGTGGGCCGTGAACACAGAAAGAATCATCAGAATTCCCATTCGGTCAGCTTTTCAGCATTGGCTTCGCTCGCGTTAGCGGCTTCCTTGCTATAGGCTTCCCATGTTCCCTTATCCCATATTTCAGCACGGTTATAGACACCCGTAACGACCACCTGTCCAGCGATACCGGCGTAATCACGCAAGTATGCTGGCAAAAGCGCCCTCCCCTGCTTATCAATTTCGACTTCCATCGCACCTGAAAGCATCATTCGCGAGAATGATCGGGCGGACGAACTCGAGATTGGCAAACTGGCGAGCTTAGTTGACATTGCTTCCCACTCTGTCCGTGGATACAAGAACAAACACTTGTCCAAACCCCTCGTCACAATTGCTGACGCGCCCAACTCGGCCCGAAACTTGGCCGGAACTGAGATACGCCCCTTGGGGTCCAGATTGTGTGTGTATTCGCCAATAAGCATTTCTTGTATTCATTTGTTGCGATCGTGGTGGTCGGAATGAAGCCTCCTCCTGTGAGAAATGTTAGCGATCCGCCACATCTCCCCACTTCATTCCACTTTTTTCCACGTGCTGGGATTTACAGTATTGATATTGAAAATCCTTGTCAAGTGCCAGTAGAAACTGGCACTAGATACCTCCTTCGCGATGCTCAGTCGCTATCAAGTAATTAACTCAAAAACTCCAGTTTGCCGCAGCGCAGTGTCTCGACTTCCTATCAAAATAATGCCAAAATAGTCCCTACGGAGGTGGCCAACGTTGTCCACTGAACGACAGATGTCAGAGAGACTAAGAACCTTAATCGAACACTTGAACGAGATGAGTCCACGCATGGGCGAGGGTCCGTACATGCACACCCACGCTACGGTGCACGAAACGTTTCGTGCCCTCAACGTTGAGGAGCAGGTACAGGCTCGACGCCTCCTGGATAACAGACCAGAGCTGCGACCGCTCATCTCGTTCCCTTAACCCACAAGACCCGAGCGCATTTCACGCTCGGGTCCCGTCATATATAGTGGCCTCAATGGAACTTGCTAAACAAAGATGTATTCCTTGCGAGGGCGGAGTACCGCCACTGCAAGCAAAAGCGCTTAAGGAATTTCAGGATCAACTTGATAAAGAGGCGCCCGGCTGGGAGCTGAAAAACAATAAGCGATTGGAGATAACTTTTACTTTCCCGGATTTCCAATCAGCACTTGAATTTACAAATGGTGTTGGCGCACTCGCCGAAGCAGAAGGCCATCACCCCAATATCGAACTCGGGTGGGGTTTTGTACGTATCCTACTTTGGACCCACGCCATCGGCGGCTTATCACAGGCAGACTTTGCACTAGCTGCAAAAATAAGTGATCTCAAGCAAGCTTAGTCGGTTCTTTTGGTTCTTTCTCGAAGAAGAACAGATCAGCTGCGACCAAGCCAATAAATCCGATCGTTGCCATAATTAGTTTCGTCATTTGCAACTGCTGCTGAACAGCCGAGCTGGTTGTCGTTGCGTAACCCCAGCCACCAAAGCCGCTCATGTTCATCAGCGGATAGATAACCAAGAAGAGTATTCCACCGGCAATGAGGCCACCGCTCAGGTACGGATACCGGCGGAAAAGGAATGCGGCGGCGCCGACTGCCAATAGCATCACGATAAACGCCCTGATTAAACCTTGCTGATAGCTTATCGCCTGCTGATCCTCAACAGCTTTTGTGTGTTCCTTGTAGCAATTATCGTACTCATCAGTACTCCCCTTAACGATCGGGGCAGACTCGCCCTCTTTGACTGGGCTACCGTATTCAGGCTGATACTGTTTACAAGCTTCGTACGCCTTCTCGTAACTTGGCCGATTAGCGTCGAGTGGAAAGAATTGAGCCATCACATTGTTGAGGAATATCACCATCAAAACGGCAATAGCGGCTGCCGTAACCTTTTTAAGAAAATTCATACTATTAGTATACGCCTAGAGCGCAACTCGTTCCTGCTTCATTGTGTCGCGATGCCTAGCGGTGACCGTGCCCTTAGTTTCTCCTTCAATCGACTCAAAGTCGACCGTGTAGCAGACCGGTGTACCGATCTCGTCTTGGCGACGGTAGCGTCGGCCGATCGAACCAGTTTCGTCGTAGAAAACTGTTTTGCCTTCGGATCGCAGCTTATCAACGAGTTCTGCAGCCATCTTTTGGAGCGGTTCCTTTTTTATCAGCGGTAAAACGGCGCAATCGTAAGCTGCAACTGCCGCGTTAACCATCAAGGTTGTTTCCGCCTCGCCATCTCCCTTACGACCTTTTTCGTCGTACTGCCAAGCGTCAATTAATAGAACTAGGAGCGCCCGATCCAGACCTGCCGCAGGCTCGATCACCCACGGCATGACCTTTTCCTTAGTTGCTTCATCAAATACCGAAAGATCCTTGCCGGAATACTTCTGGTGCTGCGTCAAATCAAAGTCGCCGCGATTAGCGATACCTTCCAGCTCCCCCCAGCCCCAGGGATATTTGTATTCAATGTCAGTCGTTCCCTTTGAGTAGTGGGCCAACCCGTTTTTGGGGTGTTCAAAGAGCCGTAGATTTTCCTTTTTGACGCCGAGGTCGACGTACCACTGCAAGCGTGCCTCGACCCAATAGTCGAACCATTTTTCAGCTTCTTCGGGCTGAACAAAGAATTCCATCTCCATCTGCTCAAACTCTCGAGTTCGGTAAGTGAAGTTTCCCGGCGTAATTTCATTCCGAAAACTTTTACCGATCTGGGCGATACCAAAAGGAAGTTTTTGACGGCTAGTTTCCAAGACTTGCTTGAAGTTAATAAATATTCCCTGGCAAGTTTCCGGGCGCAAGAACGCTGTCGCCGCATCTTCTTCGACGGGCCCGATAAACGTCTTGAACATTAAGTTAAAATTCTTTGGCTCACTGACAGGGTTTCCCTCTGGGCTTTTGGTCGGGTCTTCAAGGTGATCAGCGCGATACCGCTTGTGGGTCACCAAGTCTTCAACAAGCGGGTCGGTAAAGTTTTCGGTATGCCCAGCCGCTTCCCAGACTTGTGGGTTCAGGATAATCGGCGAATCGATCCCGACAATATTCTCCCGTTCGTGCACCATCGTCCGCCACCAGTGAGCTTTGAGACGATTCTTCATCTCTACACCAACAGGGCCGTAGTCGTAACTATTCGACAAGCCGCCGTATATCTCGGAAGACGGCCAAATAATACCGCGGCGTTTCGCCCAAGCAACAAATTCCTGCATTAGATCAGAAGAAACCATTGATTGAATTTTAACAGAAAAGAATCAGGCTGTATGTCAGTTTTTTCATGCCTGCCCCTCGCGTCGTAGAAACGCGAGTATTCTTACTTGTAGAAGGAAGCGATTGGGTCAAGTAAGTTCGAGAGCGGTCCAAGCATCGAACCGTAGTCAAAGACAGCCGCAGTCATAATTGCCGCCACTAATGTGAGCAATAAGGCAAAGATCTTGAAAACAAGTCGGCCTTTATTGAAGAGGAAGAGTAGAAAGCCGAGAGCTAAGCTGATTGTTGCGGTTGGCCAACCGATAGACTTAAGAGCTTCCCAGTTAGTACCGATCATGGATTTAAAGAATGGCGACGCGCCCAAAATCACAAACGCGATGATTCCGAAGACAATCAGGACTTCGCCGATCGTGCCGATCCCGCTCGTCCCTTCTTCGATGGTTGTATCGTCATTCAGATCCTTATGAGCTTGCGGCGACTGAGTGGGTGAGGTCATAAGCTTTTCATAGATGTCGTTGACAGGAGTAACGGCTGTCGTAGACGTAACGGCAACTGGCACAGTCTGTGAGGCGACCGGAGGAGCGGCTTCGACTTTTGGTTCTTCTGGGATCGCTTCTACAGCTTTTACTTCTTCAACCGGCGCAGGTACAGCCATCGGTGGTATTTCAACTGGCTTTTCGGGTTCGGTGGAAGTTGGAGTGATAGGTGAATCACCGACGCCGCTTGTTAGGCGTTCAATCTTTGCCTCAAGTGCCTGAACCTCTCCGGTTAGTACCTCAATTTGCTCAGAAAGCGATTGGTGCGGATCGGCCTCTTTTTCTGCCGCGGCCACATCAGCATCACTGACCACAACTGGAGCAGTCGGGGTTTGGATTAAGGTTTCTTCGGTAGCATCAGGCTTTGGAGCAGCTGGAGTGGCTTGTGGTTCAGCGGGCTTAACGTCGGCAGATGGAGCGTCTTGATTAATAGCAATAGAACTGTCGTTAGCAGTTGTCGTTTCTGGGCTTTCCGCTGGCTTTTCAGCAGGCGTAGTTGGTTTAGTTTCTTCGGTTTTTTCGTCTTTTTTTGCTGTATCGGCCATTATCCCCCTCTGACTATTTATCGTTCACGTACCGACGCGGTACGGCAGAACCTAGCCGCGTGACAATTTCATGATGACGGATGCCGGAAGCCCGCGCAAGATCGGCGACACGGATTGATTGAGTAGAACCGTCTTCAGCCGCCTGCGAGCCAATCAATACTGCCTCGTCGCCGCGCTTAATCGGCAATCCTGTGACATCAGCCACACATAAGTTCATCGCGATTTTGCCGATTATCGGCACGCGATGCCCGCCGATTAGTGCCTCAGCGTGACCTGTTAGCGCCATCGTAAAGCCCTCGCCGTATCCAGCTGTGATAACAGCAATGTCACTATCGCGCTTAGCCCGCCAAAGATGCTCGTAGCTTACTCCTTCGCCCACATCGATCGATTTAACTTGAGCAACAAAGGCCTTAAAAGCGAGGCAGGGTTCGATACCGGGCAGAACATCATCCGTACCATAAAACGCCAAACCAGTTCGAACGGCGTCGAGATACCCTTCCTGAAAATTGGCGATGGCGTAGCTAGAAACTAAATGAAACGGCAGCACACTAATCTTGTCAGAGGTTCGCAAGATAACATCCTGGAGTCGTCGCAATTGCTCCAGATTAAGGTCGTAGCTTGACGCTTGCGCCAGGTGAGAAAAAACTGCCTGAACGTGGATGTGTGGAAAATGGCGTTGACTTAGTAAAAAGTCGACGGTTTCATCGGCGGACATCCCCAAGCGATTGAGTCCGGTCTCGGTTTTAACGTGAACAGCCACACGTCGGCCAGACCGAGCTGCTAAGCGTTCCAGCTGGGCGATTTGTTCGCGATCGTACAAGGTCAGCGTGAACCCTTGGTCGATCGCCTCCAGTATCTCTGCCGTTTCAAGGTAATTGAGGATTAGAACCGGCTTGCGACTAACCTGCCGGACTTTCAGCGCTTCCTCGAGGGAAATAACTGCAAACATATCCACCGCCTCCTGATCAAGAATTGATGCCACTTTCTCGATACCATGTCCGTAGGCGTCAGACTTAACAACACCAATTATTCCGACTGTTGAGCCAACAGTTTTCTTAAGCAGCTGTGTATTGCGGCGTATCGCCGCCACGTCAACCTCTAGCCAAGCTCTCATCGTCCTCCGTTCTCCGCTAGGGACGAATAGGCGCTCCATGGCTTATTGAACCACTGAGTAATTTCACGGAGCAGCAGCTCTTCGACTTGGCGAGCATTGAGCGGAGGAATTTGAACGCGAGTAATATTCATAAATTGATTCTTGCGCAGTAATTGCAACAACTTAACAGAGTTCTCTTGTAGGAAGATACCGTGGATTGCCTCTTTTAGGCAACCCTGGCAGACAAACTGCCGATCCTCGAAATGCCAGAAGCCGCCGCCGACCAACTTGGCTCGACAGACCTGGCAGGCAAAGTCACCAGGCCCGAGACCAAGTTCGCCAGCTAGTTCGCTTAAGAAAAATACCCAAATCGCGCCCCACGGTTGGCCGCTATTCAGCCTGGCGAGTGCGTCGAGGGTAATTTGGAATATCGCTCGCTGCGAAACATCTTCTAGTATTATCCGTTCGATTACTTTCGTAATCGCGAACGCTCGCTCAGTGTTTTGGAGGTTGATCCGGATCTCTTCAAACGGCTCCGCCAACACGGCGCTCGTTACCCGAGGCAAGTCTTCGCTATCGGTCAGCATTAGCTGCGAAAGCATGAACGTATCTAAATGCCCGGCTAGTTTACTAGTTGGCCGACGAATAGCTTTAGCGATAATCCGTTTCTTGCCTAAGTCGGGCGAAAAGACAGTAATTATCCTATCAGTCTCGCCGTAATTCTGTTTCTTGATAACTAAACCGAGAGTCTTGCGCATGCCCTGCCAGTGTAGCAGAAGAGTACTACTATTCGGCGCTAGCAGATAGGAAGAGTAGAGCGCTCGCCACCAACGCCGCGACACCGCCCCAAACCAAATACTTACTCAGGTCGACTCCGGCTTCGCCGACTCCGACGGCATTAAGCGATGGATTGAAGCCACCAACTAAAATAGAGACGCCGATCACAGCAAGAGCGGCGGCGCCCATAATTCGAAAACGTTTCGTCATCACATTGAATATACCCACACCGGGGTAAAAAGAAAAACCGCACAAGGCGGCTCTTCTTTATTGGAAAATCGAGCAAGTAATACAGTCGGGTGGAGGGCGGTC
>CAYGDK010000016.1:12068-14432 GCA_964348645.1 uncultured Candidatus Saccharibacteria bacterium
CCTCCACCTGACCGTATTACTGTTTATATGCTCTGTGTTGGCGTCGGCCTACTTTCCCAACGGCTGTTAGCCATAAGTATCATCGGCGCTGAGGCGCTTAACTGCTCTGTTCGGAATGAGAAGAGGTGTACCCACCTCGCGGAGACACCAACACGCAGCATACAAACCTACGATTGCTCGTAGTAATAATTTTCCAAACCAAAGTTGAAGATATTTCCGGCTTCAAAACAGATGTGTGTAAATTCGATCTACCTATTAGTACGCCTTGGCTCAATGCGTTGCCGCACTTACACCGAGCGCCTATCAACCCAGTGGTCTACTGGGGGTATATAACGAAGATTAATCTTGAGGCCTGCTTCCCGCTTAGATGCTTTCAGCGGTTATCAGTTCCGAATGTAGCTACTCGGCGTTGCCCCTGGCGGGACAGCCGATACACCAGAGATTCGTCCGCTCCGGTCTTCTCATACTAGGAGCCGCTCCTCTCAATCTTCCACGCCTACAGCAGATTAGGACCGAACTGTCTCGCGACGTTCTGAACCCAGCTCGCGTACCCTTTTAATTGGCGAACAGCCAAACCCTTGGGACCTTCTCCAGCCCCAGGATAGGATGAGCCGACATCGTATCTTACTCTGTGATTTCGCACAGTACTGACTATATCTTCATCTTACGTCTTGGACGTAGGGTTGTTCGGACCCATATCCTTAGATTTTTTCTGTAAGAGGTGGCGTATTATCATGGTTCGTTTAAAAACCACAATCTCGTCTTTCGACTCAGTCGATACGGGGTCAATTTTGAATATCCATTATTCAAAACGACTTCCCACGGTATTGCCCTTATTCACCTCATTTTCCACGTATGAATAGTCGGGTTTCACCGTTATAGCCACATTTGTTGTTCTTCAATATTGTGTTCAAGAAATCTTGAACGTTGAGTTTATTGAAGAAATTTTGGTATAGGATCACTCCTATAGCACCCCAATGTTAATTAGGTGCCAAACTGCGCCGTCTCTGTGGACGATTGGGCGCAATCAGCCTGTTATCCCCGGGGTAGCTTTTATCCGTTGAGCGCCGGCCGTCTCGTACTGCACCGGCTGGATCACTAACGCCTGCTTTCGCACCTGCTCGGCTTGTAGGCCTTGCAGTCAAGCTTGCTTTTGGGTTTACCCTATCAGTACGATTTCCATCCGTACCTAGCAAACCATTGCACGCCTCCGTTACTCTTTAGGAGGCGACCGCCCCAGTCAAACTACCCACCTGACACTGTCTTAGATTTAATCCAGTTAGACTCAAAACAAACATAGGGTGGTGTTTCATTGGCGAACCGAAGTTCTCCCACCTACGCTACACAACGCAAATCCTGAATCAATGCCAAGCTGTAGTAAAGCTCCACGGGGTCTTTCCGTCTTGCTGCAGGTAACCGGCATCTTCACCGGTAGTGTAATTTCACCGAGTCCCTCTTTGAGACAGTTTTCAAGTCGTTATGCCGTTCGTGCGGGCCGGAACTTACCCGGCAAGGAATTTCGCTACCATAGAACGGTTATAGTTACCGCTGCCGTTCACTCGGGCTTAGATTCAAACCTCGTCTCTGAATAAATCCAGAGAGTCAACTCTCCTCGTAACCTACGAGCACTGGGCAGGCATCACCCCCTATACATCCCCATACGGGTTAGCAGAGAGCTAAGTTTTTGTTAAACAGTCGCTTGAAAGTCTTTCGCTGCGGCCATCCTTGCGGATGGCGAGGCATATCCCTAAGTTACGCCTGCTTTTTTGCCGAGTTCCTTAAAGAGGGTTCACTCGACCACCTGAGTCTACTCGACTCACCCACCTGTGTCGGTTTGCGGTACGGATACCAATCATAGTTAATTTGACGCTTTTCTTGCCAATCTATCAGCCGAAGTGAGCACATCCAATCGCTCGTTCGACCTAAAGACCGTGTCGCGTCAAGGTAGTTAATTGGTAGTCACGGAATATTAACCGTGTGTCCATCGAGGTCTTTCCCCTTAGGACCGACTAACCCACAGACGATCGTCGTTGCTGTGGAAACCTTGGGTTTGCGGCGGGGAAGGTTCTCACTTCCCTTTCGTTACTAATGCCAGCATTCTCACTTCGTAGCAGTCCACGACTCCTCACGTTATCGCTTCACTCCGCTACGAACGCTCCTCTACCACTGCGCCTTGCGGCGCAATCCTAAAATTCGGTACCTAGCTTGAGCCCCGTTGAATTTTCCGCGCAAAAGGGCCTAGAGGTTCCCGACGCCGTCGGTCCGTTAGGACTAACATTGCCTGGAACGTAGGGTCGACCAGTGAGCTATTACGCTTTCTTTAAATGATGGCTGCTTCTAAGCCAACATCCTGGTTGTCTACGC
>CAYGDK010000017.1:0-4160 GCA_964348645.1 uncultured Candidatus Saccharibacteria bacterium
TACATCGCTCAGGTCTGCGACGCTTCTAATAAAAGCGCCCCATTAATGCAACATTTGGGCACTTTAGGGCGGATTTCGGCGAACGCTTCGACTTACGGCGGCGTGTCGTGGGGAGCAGCACGAGCGGTGATGAACCCCGGTAGCGCATTCCGCTCTCAGGGAACGGGAGTCAACGAGAAGCCGAGCTTGATCGGTAGCTTGTCGGCTATGTCGGCCGCTAAAACTAACGGCCGTTGGGACCAAGACGGATATTATCCGTACCGCTGTGACACTGGTGCCGGTTGCGACATAGCACCGTACGGTACAACGACGACGAACTATACCTCGGACAAAACTTTGATGACGGCCGGGTTTGCCGGTATTACCGGCGCCAATCAAGGTGGGGCACTACTCGTGACAACAACAGGCGTGGGCATGGCGATCGCTTCCAAACGCGGTGGTAGCAATGACACTAGTGGCCGGTGGTACAGCTACTGCGCTGATGTTGACCAGGCATTAGCCTGTAAGAGTGACGCTACTCGCTACCTCGGATGGTTACCCGACGTAGAAGACTTGGTGTTTATGCTCAACGCGTCGTTGACGCTAGCCTCGACGGACACATATCGGGTGGTTGGTTACCACGGCAGCGCCAAACGTGGGTATCAGGTAATAAAACAGCCCGGCCGTGATCCAGTTGTATTCGAGATAGCGCCGTAACGATCAGGCTCGAGCGGTGTAGGTGCCTGTCTCGGTATTAACTTCAACCATGTCACCGTTCTTAATAAACATCGGCACTTTGACGATGGCGCCGGTTTCGAGCGTCGCATCTTTAGTCGCAGCATTGACGGTATTTCCCTTTGCCGCTGGCTCGGTGTAAGTGACTTCGAGCGTAACCTTCTTCGGTACCTGGACGTCGATAACGCGATCCTGCCAGATAACTAGATCGACGTTGCCACCTTCCTTGAGATATTTAGTCTGATCAGGACGAACCTTGAGCGATATCTGTTCGTAAGTGTCGTTGAGCATGAAAAATGCTTCATCGGGTTCTTTGTATAAAAATTGCGCTGCTTGGTAGGAAACGCTTGCTTCTTCGAGCTTCTCTTCGCCAGCAAAAGTGTAGTCGATTACGGCACCGTCTAATAGATTGCGCAATTTGGTATTCAGCTTGGCGCCGCCACGGCCCATTTTGAGATGGTTCGCTTCAATAACGCTATGTGGAGCGTTGCGGTAGATAATTTTTGTGCCAACGCGCACTTGGTTGAGTGATAGCATGGCGGGCGGTCGAGTGTTTACCGCTTAACGAAGGGCATTAAGCCCAGGTAGCGAGCACGCTTAACGGCAGTCGAGAGCGCACGTTGGTGTTTGGCGCAAACGCCGGTTTCACGAGCGGGTTTGATCTTGCCCCAGCCGCTTAAAAAGCGACCAAGTAAGTCGGTGTTTCGGTAATCAATTTCTTTGATCTGGTTTTTAGAAAAATAGCAGTCAACTTTGCGTTTCATGTTTAGAATGGAATATCGTCTAGGTTAATTTCATCGGATTCTGCTGGTGCAGAGTCCTTCTTATCTTCTTTTTTGGGAGCAGCTGACTTCTTGGAGTCCGCGCCAACTTCACTTAAGTCAAAGCTAGTCGCGTCACCCTTTGGCGAAAGCGGAATGAAGTTTTCGGCGACGATCTCGGTCTTCTGACGCTTGATGCCGTCGTTGCCTTCCCAGCTGGTGGTTGAAAGGCGACCTTCGACGTAAACTTTTTTACCCTTGGAGAGCATCTGGCTGGCGAGCTCGCCAAGGCGACCCCAAATCGAGACTTCGTGGTACTGGGTGTCTTCTTTGGTGTTGCCTTCTTTGTCTTTCCAACGGCGATTAGTGGCGACAGCAAACGAGGTAACACTCTGGCCGCTGGCGAGCGTGCGGACTTCTGGGTCGCGGGTTAGATTTCCGATAACTTCGGCGCGATTCAGGCTAAACATTAGGCGGTTACTTCTACTTTCTTACGGCGACGTGGTTCGGCATTCGGATCAACGGTCCACTTGGTTAAGAGGAAGCGTTTTAGGACAGTGTCGCGTTGCAAGCTTTTCTCAAGTGCTTTGATTATGCCTGGGTCAGCTTCGAAGAAAACAGAAACGAGTTCGAGCTCGGTTTTCTTGGCGATTGGGAAGGCTAATTTGCGCAGGCCGAGTGCTTCGGTTTTAACCACATTAACTTCGGCCGCTTTGAGCGCCTCGATCAGGTGAGTTAGGTTGTCGGCTGTTTCGACCAAGGCGCTAATAAGATAGCGTTCCTGGCGTGGGGTTTCGGTTGTTTCCATTGGGTATAAGTATACGCTCCATTCGAGTCGGGATCAAGAGAATAATCCCTCTCCAACTCATTGAAGCCCACCCGCTTGCGCGGTATGATACGCCCAACAACTTAGCTGATGCCATTTGGCTAGGCGAACCTTTTATCATTTACTACGTGCGCGGCGCTTGACGCCGCGAAGGAAAACCAATGTCCGAAACGAAGAAATTGCGAGTGGGGATAATCGGGGCGGGGAACGCTGCGAGAAGCATCCATCTTCCCAACCTGTACGGTCACCCGGCAGTTGAGGTAGCCGGATTATCGGCAGCAAAACTCCAGAACGCCCGACTCGAATACGACCTGGGCGAATTAGGCTACAAGTCTAGTGTTTGGCAGAATGCAGACGAACTGATCCAGTCTCCTTTTGTTGATGCGATCGTAATCGCGTCACCCAACCACACTCACTTCGATTACGTGATGGCGGCCCTCAAGGCCGGCAAGCACGTTCTCTGTGAGAAGCCGTGTGGCTTATCTTGTGTCCAAGTAGAGGAGCTGGCCGAGGAGGCGCATGTGCGACCTAATCAAGTTGCGCAAGTCAACTACATCTTTCGCTTCCTTGATGGCGTGGAACGGATGCGCGGGATCATAGCCACTGCAAAACTGGGTGTGATTCAAGAGGTGGTGTTCACTAGTGTCACCAACTCGGCCAACACTGCGGCGTTTCAGCCTTCCTCGTGGCGTAACGACGCCAAGCGAGGCGGCGGCGTCTGGGCGGACATGGGCTCGCACTGCGTCGATCTGGCTATTTACCTGTTTGGTGGGCTCGAGCTCGTACGGGCTCGGTTGACCGGAAAAGACGGGCAGCCAATCGGTGAGGGCGAAACCGACTACAACGCCCATGTTACCTATTACGTCGCAGGCATGAACGTCCCGGTTAGAATCTGGGTCAGTCAGTGTCATGTGATCGACGAACCCGAAGATAACCGGACAATGGTTGTTCGCGGGACGAATGGGTCGCTCGTCCTCAGTCTGACCCGAGGTAATCGCCTCAACGGTCGGCCGGAGTTAGTCTATCGACCTGCGACCGGGGTGGGCGGCGAAGTTGCACTCCCTCGGCGTGATGTCGAGGATCGGTACGCGCCGCGTCTAGCCTTCGATGAATTCGTCCAAGCCTGCCAAGGCGCGACCATGTTCCGAGAGATTGGCGGGGCAACTCTGTACGATGCGGCAAGCGTGCAATATCACCTTGAAGAAGCGGCGTCTTGGTCGTGGCAATACGCAGCCACCGACCAGGGAGATCGGACGGTTCGATCGCCTACGTGTTCGTAGTTCCACTTTTTGGCCCGGATGCTCCTTGCGAGTATCCGGGCCGTTTCTTTACTCGAGTGTTTCCGGCTCCTGGAAGCGCTCGAAAACCTCGCGCAAGCCCTTGTCGGTGACGTGGGTATAGAGCTGCGTTGTTGTGACAGAAGAGTGACCGAGCATGGCCTGTACAGAGCGTAAATCGGCGCCGTTACGGAGCAGATTGGTGGCAAAGCTATGCCGCAACGTATGTGGCGTAACAGGTTTCGTGATGCCAGCCAGTATGGCTTGGCGCTTTAGGAGCCGCTGAACGTTACGGGCGTTGACCGGTAGCGCCTTGTCGTCCTTCTGGGCCCTGCTAGCCAAAAAGAGCGGGGTGGCCTCGTCGCGACGGCTGCGTAGATAGGCTGTCAATGCGGTTTTTGCGGCTTGATTAAGAAAGACAAGACGAACCTTTCCGCCCTTGCCCTTAACGCTAAATTCGCCGCGCTCGATATTGACCGCTGAACGTTTAAGACTAACCAACTCGCTTAGCCTTAAGCCCGACGAAAACAGTAGTTCAAGAATGGCGCGGTCGCGAAGCGGGGTTTTGCTGGTCGGATCTTC
>CAYGDK010000017.1:4260-9131 GCA_964348645.1 uncultured Candidatus Saccharibacteria bacterium
GAAAAGCCTTTGGCGGTGCGGCAATAGCGAATAAACTCCTCGATTGCTCGGCTAATTTTCATCCGTTACACTGTAGCATGAGAAAAGACCTAATAAATGACACTAATTGAAATAGACGAGCTGATAAGCGGCGCCGTGTATCTGTATACGGTCAATATTCCTGGTATACATCCGCTCTTTTTAGCCCTTGGCGCGGTGCCGATTTACGCGCTGCCTCTCCTGCTTTTGGTTCTGTTCTTGCGTAACCGTGGCCGCGATCGCCGTTCGGCGACTAAGCTTTTCCTGGGCGCGATCCTGGCCTGGCAAATTCTCTCGAACGCGGTTGGCTCATTTTTGTACGGTCAATATGGTTTCCGCGATCGGCCGTTTGCGTCCACGGGTGCGACTGAACTCTTTTTCGAGCGACCAGAAAAGGCTTTTCCGTCTGATCACGCGAGCGTCCTGGTCGTAGTAACAATGCTTTTATTTGCTTATGGCTATAAAAAACTTGGTTGGTTGCTGGTAGCCGGCACTTCTCTAACGATTATCGGTCGAGTTGGGATCGGTTTTCATTATTTGGGCGACATGATTGGCGGGGCAGCGATTGGCTTGGTTACCTACGGACTGATGCGCTGGCTCGATCGACCACTGGAAAACCTATTTAATCGCTTCACTTTTTTGGCGGCACATGAATAATCGACCAATTAGTTGGGAACATACGCTGGCGATTTGGGTTTCGGCGATCAGTAACCCCGTTCTGGTTGTAGCGCTAAGTTTGGTTTATTTAACTAACCGATTTGCGACAGACATCGATGATGTGCTGAAGTACTCAGCCACTGGATTGTCATTAATCGTCATCGGCCCGGCGCTTGTTTATATTTTGTTACGTTGGCGCCACGATCGGAAGATTGATGTCGATGTCACTAATCGCGCCGACAGGCCGCTGCCCCTGCTTGTCGCCAGTATCGGTGCGTTGCTCGGCGGCACGCTCATTAGTAACCGCTTTGATATCCCGAGCCTGTTGTTTATCAGTCAGACGCTCGTGATGATGCTACTGGTTCTGACGGTCGTCACGACGGTCTGGAAGATTAGTATTCATACTTCCACCCTCTCGGCGCTTATTACGCTCTTAGTCGTACTGCGCGGCCCAGAGCTGGCCTTTCTGTATGTGCTTTTGGTCCCAGTTGCTTGGGCACGCGTTTTGCTACGCAAACACAGCGTCTCACAAATTATTGGCGGGACGTTGCTCGGCATCGCCGTCACTTATTTCTGCTGGTTGGCGCTCGGCCGTTAAATCTCGATATCTTGAACTGGCGTCGGTGGTACGGCGGCTGGAGTTGGACTTGTCGGTGCTGCTGGTGCTGGCGCTGCGGCAGCTAGCGGTTCGCTCGACTCAATATCTAGCTTTGGTGGTTGATCAAACGGAATAGTTTCAGCTTGTGCAGGTGGCGGTGTCGTCACGGCGACGGGTTGTGCGACAGGTGTGACAGGGACTGGTTCGGCAAAGGGTGTAACGCCCGGGTTGGCTGGCGGTGGTGGCAGCGGCGTTGTTGCTGGTGCCACGGTTGGAACTGGTATGGGACTAGGAGCAACGTTTGCGTTGGCTGGCATTCTTGGCTCAAACGAAACTGGCGCAGCAACAGGTGCGGGTGGCGGGGTTGGGGCTACTGCTGGAGTAGGAGGGATTACCGTCGGTACCGGTGCGGGTGTTGGGGCGACCGGTGCTGGTGCGGAAGTTACTGGCCTCGGTGGCAAGATTGGCCAAGGCGAGGAAGGTTTTTTAACGGGAGCTGGCACGTTTGATTGAGCGGGCTGAACTGGTGGCGCAACTGGTGGAGTGACGGATGGCGCTTTCTGACCGGTCCAGGAGGGATCGATAACTGGCTTCGGTGCCGGAGCGCTGATCGGTGGCATGGCTGGGTTGGCGGGTGCAGCTGGCTGATACGCCGGCTTCGGTGCAGGCGCGACTACAGGAGGTTTGATTACTGGCGGAATGTTGGCCGGTTTTGCTTCACTTGGCAGTTTCTCGTCCATTTCGGTGGTTGGCGCCAACGGTTTCTGAGGGGTGGGGGCAGAGATTTTCGGTGTGACTGGTGCTGGCGTTGGCGTTTCTACTGGGAGGCCGGACATTAGTTTTTCAAGAAAAGGGATGCTAATTAAGGCGATGGCTGGTTTACCGCCCTTGGTTAGGACGTAAAGGCCGTCATCGGTGGTCTCGATGTCGGCGACGATCTTACTAAAATTATCCCGAGTGTCGGTTAGCGGTACGATCCGATCAATTGGTACGTTAATCCCCCCCATTTGCTTATTCAGCGTACCGACCGTCAGCCTAAACTGTCAAACGATAAACGCCTAGCGGGCGGCTTTTATCCTTGATCGAGGCGTCGTATACTGACAGACACATGAACGAGTTAAATATTCACCGAGAAACACTTCCGAACGGACTCAAGCTCGTCGCTATCGATTTACCTGGCCGCCGGTCGCTGACAAGTTTTCTCGCCATTCGCAGCGGCTCACGCTATGAAACGGCTGCCAACAACGGCATCGCTCATTTTCTTGAACACCTCGTCTTTAAGGGAACCAAGCAGTACCCAAACAACGAAGCTGTCGCCTCAGCCATCGAGCGCATCGGCGGCACACTTAACGCGTGGACAGACTTTGACCACACTGCTTACTGGAATATCGTTCCTGCGGCGGCTTGGCAGGTTGGCACGGAAATGCCTTTCGAGCTGGCGTTTTCACCGCTGGTCCGAGCCGAAGACATTGAGCGTGAGCGGGGCGTAATTATCGAAGAAATCCGGATGGTTCAGGACGACCCAGCCCGTTACGTTCACGACCTTGCTTCAGAACTGGCTTTTCAGGGTCACCCGCTCGCTCGGCCGATTATCGGTAGCGAGCAGACGGTTACGGCGATGTCCGTTGACCAGTTCCAGGCTTACCGAGAACAGTTCTATAACGCCGCTCATAGCGTCTTTGTGGTGGCTGGCGACTTGTCGCGCGCTCCGATTCTTGACGCAGTCAGACAGCGGGCAAGCGAAGTGGAAACTGGCGATGTTACTACTCCCGACTTGCTTTCCAAGCCCAGTCTGCACGCAATCCGCTTGCTGACCAAACCAACTGACCAAACCCATTTTGTCCTCGGCGCTGCCGATCCAACGATCGGCTTAACTGGTAGCGGCGACCGTATGGCCGCGATCGTCCTCAACACAATACTTGGTCGAGGCATGAGCTCACGGCTCTTTCTGAACGTCCGAGAGAAGCAGGGGCTGGCTTACTCGATCCACTCTCACGTTGGTACGCTCGAAGACGGCGGCAGCGTCTCGGTTTACGGCGGCGTCAATACCGACAAAGCGCTTCAGGCGCTCCGGGCTGTTCAGGAAGAACTTCGCCGCTTGCAGGAAGAAAAAGTCGGTGAAACCGAACTCATGAACGCCAAAAACTACATTAACGGTGCCAATGACATGCAGGCAGATCAGGGGATGACACTTGCCACCTGGTACGGGACCGATTGGCTGCTCGGCCGATGGGAATCGCACGACGAGCTGGCGGCGGCCATCACAGCCGTGACGGCAGAGCGTGTTCAGGCAGCGGCGCAAACACTTTTTGCCCCCGAACGACTGATATTGGCGCTGATCGGTCCACAGACCGATGAACGTCCCTTTGCGGAACTGTTAACCAAGCAGTAAAATAAGCTCATGATGAATATCACTAAAACTCTTGTGCTACTAAAACCAGATACCGTTGAACGCGGATTGATCGGAAAAATAATTAGCCGTTTCGAGGATAGGGGACTGCGCATCGCTGGTCTCAAGCTTTTGATCGCCACTCCAGAACTGGCTAAGAGCCACTACGGTGATTTTGTTGAGCGCTACACTCCGCGGCTCGGTGCCGAAAAAAGCCAAAGCATCATGGACGAAATGGTTGGGTTTCTGACGAGCGGACCAATTATCGCTATGGCAATTGAAGGTGTTGAGGCTTGCCCAACGGTTCGCAAAATTGTTGGTTCAACTTACCCGAACGAAGCACCAACTGGCACGATTCGCGGCGACTTTGCCCACATGGCGCAAGATTACGCCAATAAAATCGGTATCACGGTTAAGAACCTTGTTCACGCATCTGGTTCACCAGAAGAAGCGGAAGTCGAGCTGGGGCTATGGTTTACGCCCGAAGAGATTTACGACTACAAAACCGTTCACCAAAAGCATACCTTAGAGTAACAATGACTCGACTCAGGGGCGGATTATGACGGCGTACTACTTTTACGCCGCCGCTTCCTTTGCGATCGCGCTGATTTTGACGCCGCTCCTAGCTCGATGGGCGAGAGGGCGACAGATATTTGTCCCACCGGTTCGATCACGCGATATTCACACTAGTCCAGTTCCGCGGATCGGTGGCATTGCTATCGTTACAGCGTTTTTGCTGACGCTAGCCGCTTGGAACTCTGTCTTGGTCTTCTGGCCCAACTCTTGGTTGGCGTTACCGATGGGGAGCGAGTTCGCGCATAACCTAATCGGCGTTCTGCTCGGTATATTCCTGTTAACCGCCGTCAACGTTGTGGATGATCTGCGAGAAGTTCGTTGGCAAATTCGGTTAGCTGCTCAAATCGTGGCGGCGATTCTGGTTGCCTCGTTTGGGGTGCAGATTCTTGGTTTTACTAACCCACTCGGTGGGCAGTTTGGTCTTGGCTCGCTCGGTTGGCTGTTTTTAATTGTTTGGCTGGTCAGTTTGGCAAACGCCATCAACTGGCTTGATGGCGTCAACGGTTTAGCCGGCGGGGTGTCGGCGATCGCCTTAGTCATTCTGTTCTTCCTGTCGGTTAGTCCGATTGTTGCCCGGAGCGAAAATGCGATGCTAGCAGCGATTGGTTTTGGGGCCGTGCTTGGGTTCTTACC
>CAYGDK010000017.1:9231-10314 GCA_964348645.1 uncultured Candidatus Saccharibacteria bacterium
ATTAGCCTCTCGTTTGGTCTCTTTGCCCTGAACACCCAAGGCGCGACCAAGGCCGCTGGCGTGCTCGGAGCGCTGACGATTATGGGCTTCTTTGTTGTCTGGTACGCCATCTTCCGTCGCCGAGCCGCTGCATTGGCGGCAAATCAAGGTACAGTAGAGACAAATGAGTAAACCAAGTGACGCCGAGTACACATTTCAGGGCCAGCGCACCGGCGAACAAGTGATCGTCTTGGTAAACCAGCACACCTGGGTACTCCTCCCTGTTGCGATAACCTGGTTATTTCTACTCGCCATCATCGGCGGGTCGCTTTGGTTTGCCGGCGCTTCAAAAATTAGCTCAGTCATTATTGCCGCATCGGTTCTGTTTGGTGTCGGCTATTCGATTTACCAGTGGTACATCTGGAATTACAGTAACTACATCGTGACCAACCAGCGCGTAATAAAAATCGATCAGAACAGCATGTTTAGTCGTCTGATTTCTGAAGCGGAGATTGATCGAATTCAGGAGATCTCGACTGAAATTTCTGGCCCAATTCACACTATGCTCAATTTCGGGACGATTAAGATTCAGACAGCGTCGACAACGGGCATGATGGATTTGGAAGACGTACCGGATCCGTACAATATGCAGCAAGAAATCGTTCGCATTCAGCGCGAGAATGCCGGTCTGACTCCCAAAAATCACACCCTCTAGTTGGAGCGGGCGTTCGCTGGGTTCAACAGCATTTGAACCTGTTCACGTAGTGTCGCTGTCGGTTTAACGCAGAGCTTGGCGCGTACCCGTTTCATCGTGCCATCGCTGGTCATTTGTAGCTCAACTGGAACGTCGCCGGGGTGGTTGGCCAGTAGCGTCTTCAGGCTTTCGATAGTGTCCTTACGCGCCGATGAGGGCAGATCTACCAGAAAAATCTTTTCTTCCTTGGGGGCAGCGCTTGGTGTGGAACCGTTCTCGGGCCCCGTCTCACGGTTTGGATTATACGGTGCCCGTCCGCGCGGCTTGGCTTGGATTATTTCGCCTAGCTCCTCGGCCTTAACGGTCTCAAGCGGCCAGACTTTATCGACGAGCAGCTTGGCTTGACCGTC
>CAYGDK010000017.1:10414-13651 GCA_964348645.1 uncultured Candidatus Saccharibacteria bacterium
GTTGGCAGCAGAATAGGAGGAAGCTTGAGGGAATCGGGGTCAGATTCGGCAAATAATAACGCTTGGTTGTGGCCGTTTTGTTTAGCTGATCCGGCGGCCGCTTTGACTAGTGACTCTAGCCCGCCGTAGAGCGACGCTCGATTATTAAACCTGTCGAGTGCCCCGGACTTAACGAGGCTTTCGAGAACTTTCTTATTGAGAAAAGGCGCTGTGCGAAGTAGGAAGTCTTCGAGACTGGTGAACTCGCCACCCTTTTTCCGTTCCTGGACTATCTCTTTGGCGACGCCGTAACCGAGGTTTTTAATCGCTCCTAAGCCAAAGCGAATCGATTTTTTATCTTTAACTACCGAGAAGTCTGCGAACGACTCGTTCACATCGGGCGGCAAGACCGTAATGCCCATTCGTTCGCATTCACTGATCTCAATCGAGATGCGTTCGATATCGCCGAGGTCGCTGGTCATCAGCGCTGCCATAAAACAGTCGGGGTAGTGCGCCTTTAGGTAGGCAGTTTGGTAAGCGATCATGGCGTAGCAGACGGCGTGACTCTTGTTGAAGCAGTAAGCGGCGAAGTCTTCGAGCTGTTTCCAAATATCCTCGGCTAAGTGCTCATCGACACCGTTTTTGACCGCGCCGTTAATGAACTTCTCTTTCATTTCGGCCATCAGTTTCGGAATCTTTTTACCGATCGCTTTACGAAGGGTGTCGGCTTCTGAGCCGGTGAAGCCGCACATATCCTTACTCATGCGCATGACCTGTTCTTGATATACGGGAATGCCGTAAGTGCTGCGGAGAGATTCTTCGGCTAACGGGTGGAGATACTCGATCGTTTCCTTGCCGAGTTTGCGGTTGATAAAGCTTTGAATCCATTGCATCGGACCGGGTCGGTAGAGGGCGACCATGGCTGTAATGTCGTCGAACTGGTTCGGTTGTAGCTCGCGGATGTAACGCTTCATACCGGCTGATTCCAGCTGAAACACTCCTGTCGTCTCGCCCCGGCCCAGCAACTCAAATGTTTTAGCGTCGTCGGTTGGCAGGTTTTCGATATCAATCGTGACGCCATGAACTGCTTCAATAATCTCGGTCGCCCGCTTCATGATCGACAGGTTGGCTAGCCCCAGGAAGTCCATTTTGAGTAGGCCGATTTTTTCGATCGGATTCATCGAATACTGAGTTACCTGATGAACGTCGCCGCCCTGTGCGGCCTGAACAGCCACATACTGATCGAGCGGTTCTTGCGAGATAACGATCGCGCAGGCGTGCTGGGACGCGTGGCGGACCGTGCCCTCCAGTTTCATCGCCTGATCGAGTAACTGTCGCGCTTCAGGGTTACTGTCGTAGATGGCTTTTAGCTCCGGCGCCTCTTTAACGGTTTTAGCGAGCGGAATGTGGCGGCCTTGAACGGGTGGCGGGATGACCTTAGCGATCTGGTCAACCTGAGTGTATGGCATGCCAAGCACCCGGCCAACGTCGCGAGCGGCGGCCCGAGCCATAATCGTTCCAAACGTGATGATGCCGGCGACGTGGTCATCGCCGTATTTTTCCCGGACGTAATCGATTACTTCGCCACGGCGTGTGTCTTCAAAGTCCATGTCGATATCTGGCATCGAGATACGTGACGGATCGAGAAATCGCTCGAAAAGAAGGTCGTACTTGAGCGGGTCGACGTTCGTAATACCTGTGACGTAGGCGATTAGCGAGCCAGCCGCCGAGCCACGACCTGGGCCAACAAAGATACCGCGTGATCGGGCAAAGCGTAAGAAGTCCGCCACGATCAAGAAATAGCCTGGAAAACCCATCTTTAAGACGGTTTCAATCTCAAAACTGAGACGCTCTCGAATCTCGGGCGTTATTTCGGAGTAACGCTTCTGCAGTCCTTCCTCGCACCACTTCTTGAGCAAGCTGGCCTCTGTTTCGCCCTCAGGCAGCGGGAACTTTGGCAGGAGGCTCTGACCTAGCGGAATCTCCAGATCGACCATGTCGGCGATTTTGAGCGTGTTCTCGAGCGCTTGTGGCACGTCCGGGAAGGCGGTCGCCATCTCCTCGGCAGTTTTAAGTGAAAAGTCGCCGGTGTAGAGCATCCGATCTTTGTCGCTCACTAGCCGGCCGGTTTGAATACAGACCAGAATATCGTGGGTCTTGTGGTCCTCGGCGTTGACGTAGTGGGTGTCGTTGGTAGCGATTAGTCCCAGGCCTGTCTTTTGGGCTAACGCCTTGATGTGCTGGTTGACCACTTGTTGCTCGGGGATGCCTGGGTGGTGCTGCAACTCAAGATAATAATTGTCTTTGCCGAAGATCTCTTGATAAGTACGGATGACGTCCTCGGCGGCATCGAGGTCGTTTTCCTGAATACGGCGACTTGTTTCCGAGGCTAGACAGGCGGAGGTGGCGATTAATCCTTCGGAGTAACGACTCAATATTTCGCGGTCGATGCGCGGCTTGTAGTAGTAGCCCTCCAGGTGGGCGAGCGATGTGAGCTTGATTAGGTTTTTGTAGCCAGTCAGGTTTTTTGCCAGTAGTACCAAGTGATACGGTCGAGTGTCGACGCCCTGGGCTTTATCGGTCCGAGCTCGGGGAGCAACGTAGGCTTCTTGGCCAATGATCGGTTTAATCCCGGCTTTCTGGCTGGCTAAATAGAAGTCTATCGCGCCGTGCATGACGCCGTGATCGGTTAGTGCCAGCGCCGGCATGCCCAAGTTTTTCGCTTTATCGACGAGCTGCTCAACTTTACCCAGCCCATCGAGGAGCGAGTAGTGCGAGTGAACGTGGAGGTGAACAAAGTTTGGCGCGGCCATCTTACTCTTTGTAATCAATACAGCTGGTTGGCACAATGGCGGTCCAAGTGGTTGCAATTCGACGAGTCTCGAGGTAGAATTTCCTTACTCATGGCATCAACAAAAGCCAAAGGTTCTACAAAAAACGGTCGCGATTCCCAGAGCAAACGGCTGGGCGTTAAGCTGTACGGTGGCCAAGTGGTGAAAACCGGTCAGATTGTCCTGCGTCAGCGCGGCAGCAAGTTTTATGCTGGGGTTGGTGTCAAAATGGCAGGTGACGATACGATCTTTGCGCTCAAAGATGGCGTCGTCGCTTTCCAAACTCGGAAGGTGATGCATCACACAGGCAAGCGTTCTTCGAAGACGTTTGTCACCGTTCGGTAACTCCAAACCGAACTTGATCATTAACGTAGGGGTGATGGAGTACCCCGAACTACCTTGAGAATCCCTGGGGGATAACTATGAG
>CAYGDK010000018.1:0-12826 GCA_964348645.1 uncultured Candidatus Saccharibacteria bacterium
GCGCAGTGGACGGGACTTGAACCCGCGACCCCCGCCGTGACAGGGCGGTGCTCTAACCAACTGAGCTACCACTGCAGGTAACTAGCTTTCAAATTTTCTCAAATTATCAGGGGAAAATCTAGGTTCAGCCTTAAAAGGTGACGTAGCGCTTAATCTGGTAGGTCGGCAAAATTTGCTTATACCATTCTTCATACGTCTGCAGATTATCTCCGCTCCGCTCGGTTACTTGGACGACGTGAAAGCCAAACGGGGATGGGACAGCATCAGATAGCTGATTGACCTGAAGGGCGAATGCAGCTTCCTCGAATGCCGGGGAGACTTGGACGGCAAGTTCGCCTTTTCGCCAGTAGCCAAGGTCGCCACCGGCATCTTTTGTTTTAGCGTCTTGGCTAAACTCTTTAGCAACATCGGCAAAGTCGCGTCCGGCACCGAGAGCGTTTTTGGCGGCAGTTGCGGCTTGGTTGGATGAAACAAGAATATGCCGAACCCGCACGCGAGTTAGGACTGTATTCTTTACTTTCTCTTTAAGGATCTGCTCGGCGATGATCACTTTGAAATTACTGAGGCTCATGCCGTAAAGTTCATCAATCTTCTTGGCAACTTCGTCGGTTTTGCCCTGTGCTTCTAGCGCGCGTAAAAGCTCGTCTTCAGTCACACGGATCCCACGTTTTTTCGCCTCAAGAAAAACAATCTGATCCTCAACTAGTCCTTCGAGCACCCGCTCCCTGAGATCGGCGTCGGTTGGCGGTTTGGAAGTCGCGTCCTTAGGGGCTTGCTGGTTGAAGTTGTTCAAGAAGCGTAACCGTTCGAGGAATTTGTGCCCCCAGACGAGTGAGTTGTTTACTTTGGCGGCGGGCAGTGGGTAGAGGATGCTCAGCGTTTCCGTAAAACGATGTTCGGATTTTTGAGGGTAAACAAGGACATAGCCGATCACGCCGAAGATAACGTAGAGCGATAAAATTGCGACAGCGATATCTATGAAAATCGTGGCAGGGTTCTGAGTGTGTCGCCTGACAAGAGCTCGTACGAAGGGCAGACGAAGCTGCAGCTGTCCCCAGACAAAGACGTATGTCCGACCAAGTAGATCCCAAGTGGTTGCGACTGCGTTTTTGATCCAGGTTAAAATGTTCTGAATTGTGGAAAGTTTGCCCATATGATTACACCTATAACCACGATAACAGCCAGGCAGGTGAAAACAAAATGGGCGATCAGCGATCGTCGCGCTGGTGATTCTAAGATCCGAACTAACTGCCAGAGGGCGTAGTAACCGATGAAACTAACTAAAGCGTTTTCAAAGAATGAGAACGGCCAAAAAAGCAGCAGGCTGTTTATCTGGGCGGTCAGAAAAGCTAGAAAAAACCACTCGGTTATTTCGGCGCGGCCGATCGTTTGGCCAGCAATGCGGTAGAGATAAATACTACTCAGTGGCAGCGCCACGATCACGAGCGCGCTAATGAAGAGCGGATCGACAAGTAGAAAGGACTGATAGTAACTGGCAATCAGCAGAATGAAAAACGGTGTTCCGATTATCGGATAGTTAACCTGCCGTAGCGTTGCGGCTAGGCCGATGATTATCGCAGCAGCAATGAGCGAAAGCTGGGTAGCAAGCCTGGGGAGCGAATCCCAGACGATGCTTGTAGCCAGGAAAGGGATAACCCAATAGAGAATTGAGAGATACGGCAGTCGATTATTCGGCATTGGCGACACTGTACCGGAATATTTCTCGGTTCGGTAGAGATTTACTTATACGAACTTCCGAGCGTGATCACGATTTGTGTGGTGATGGCGGTATCGGACTTGGATTTCGTTGGCGTTACGCCGAAACGCTTTTTGAGAAGCGCGATGGTGTACGGCGACTTGTCGTCGAAGTACTTGATGGTTGTGACAGTCTGAGCGGTTGCAGCAGTTTCGGTGACGGTGACGTTGTAGCCGAGCTGTTTGAGCTTAGTGCTGACAGTTGTGGCCAGCGTAGCCTTGCCACTGGCGTTGACGATGGTTATCGTCGTTTTTTCTTTAACCAGATATGGCTCGGGGAAGGTAGCGCTGACAAAGTCCCGAACGCCGCTCCAATCGTTTTCCCCAAGTTTTGGAATTAATAGGTAGGCGCCGCCGATTGTGACATTCTTTAATACTCCTTCGGTGCTGTTGTCTAAGACGGCGCTGTCGATCGAGGCCGTTTCGACGTCTTTGATTAACTTATACAGCTGGGCGATTTGGTCGATGGAAAGATCCGTCTTAAAGCCTTTGCCGGCCGCGTTAATCATAGATGTAAGCTTCTGAGGGTTAGTAATTATGTTCAAGCTCGTCGCTTTTTCTCGAATGGCCATCACCACCTGCTGTTGCCGTTTGGCGCGACCAAAGTCGCCGCCGCAGTTACCGCCTCGGCAGCGAGCATATTTGAGCGCTAACTCGCCGTTCATTGTTTGCAAACCGGCTTTGACGAAAAACGGATCGAAGCCAGAGTAGTTTCGGTTAGGGAAAGCCGGATCGCTCAAGGCTTTCTCGACGTAGATCTGAACCCCACCAACACTATCGACGAGCTTCTTGAGTCCGTCAAAATCAACCTTGGAGAAGTAGCTAACCTTTACGCCCAACAGGTCGCTCAGTAAGTCCTCGAGCGCTTTAGCGCCATAATCGATAGCTGGATCGCAGGTAGTTGTTTTCTTAGTACAGCTCTTACTACTGTCCCGATAGACCTCGTTAATTCGGGTTTTGCGCTTTTTGGCTGGGTTGGTCACGTATAAGTCGCGGGGCACTGACAACATTGCGACGTCGTGATTAATTGGGTCGATCGAGGCGATTTGGATTGAATCTGTTAGGCCGGCCGCGCTGTCTACGCCGAGCAGTAAAATATTAATTCGAGCATCGCCTTCAGTCAGGAGCTGATCGGGGGTGATATTGTTGCCGTACTTAAAGAAAGATGGAGTTTCGTTCGTGTTTTTAGCGGTAATATTCTTGAGCGCTAGAGCTCCAGTTATGCCAACCCAGGCGGCAACACCAACTAGCAGAACTATGATTCCCAAAAAGAAACGCTTCCACACGAGTCGACGGCGTTGTTTGGGGTCGGTTGGGCCCTTTGGTAGGCGACGAATAAGCATCTTACTGCTTACAACTTTAGCACAGCGGGCCCGTCAAAAACACTCTGTTAGGCAGTGGGTAGGATGACGCGCTCGGCGCTAGGAGTGTGGTTTTGCTGGAGGGCGGTGATAGCCGCTTCGAAGTCGGTACCAGGAATCGGCAGCAGCGGTAACTTATATAACCATCCGAGCGTATTGGCGGCAGAAATACCGATGCGCGCGCCGGTAAACGACCCAGGCCCGGTCAGCGTGGCGATGGCGTCAAGGACGGTCAGCTTTGTGCCGGTTTGCTCAAGTAGCTCGGAGATCATTGATTGTAACTCCTGGGCGCGCGCGGCACGCTCGAGCGTGACGACCTCGCGATGATCGATAATTCCAAGTCGGGTTTGGTCACGACTGGTTGTATCAATTAGCAGAATTTTCTGAAAATGTGAGTCGGCGTGTTTTGTCATTGATGATTTCTAATTTGATGGTTTTTGTTTTTGGGGGCAACTGACCGGCGACGCGCTCTGGCCATTCGATAAGCGTTAAGGTGCCTTTTTCGCCGGCGTTATCGAGCCAATCTAGGCTACCGATTTGCTCGGAACTCAACCGGTAAAAGTCCAAGTGAAGTACTTCGTTAATCTTTCCATTCTTGAGCGGATAACGTCGCTCGATTACAAACGTTGGGCTGGCCACATTGCCGTCGTAGCCAAACCCTTCGAGCAGAGCTGCGACCAGCGTTGTTTTGCCAGCGGCGAGTGGGCCGGACAGCGCGACGACATCTCCGGGTTTGATCAGACGTTTTAGTTTTTTAGCTACCTGTGGTAGCTGTTGGATGTTGAATTCGATCGTCATTAGCGGAAGAGGTTCTCCTGTGTTCGGGTACATACTAGTTGCCCGAGGGGGGAGCGGTAAAATACGTCATCGCGTGCCTCCGCTCGGTATGCTTCTATCTCAGCCCGAGTGTTACTTTGCCAAGCGCGATCGTCGCTTGATACTTCTATCGGACACTTATTGGCTAAGTAGAAGGCGTTGGTGGTCAGTGCTTTGCCGATAAAAATGAACGAGAAAAGAAGGACGGTAATTGCGCCCTGGGTGAAGGTTATTTGTTTGAAGAAGATGGCAATCAGAGCCAAGCCGAGGCCGAAAATAAGAAATTCGACGATCGGACGCCAAGAGGCGGTCTGGGCGGCGATTAGGTCTGGTTGACCGCTAAATACCCCGACAATAAACAGAAATGGAAAAATAGTTGGTGCAATCATCCAAAGGCCGAAGATGACCATCGGCAGACGCCAGTCGGTTTGCTCGTTCTCGAAAAAGACAATCACCAGAAAGCCAACCAAAACTCCGATGATAACGCCGCCGGCTAAGGCGATCAGCTCGACTTGCCTGGCAATCGGGAGGGTAATGTTGTGCAGGAGTAGGTAGCTTTGAAACGCAAAAAAGAAACCACCGACCGTCATCCAGAACATAAACCAAGCCGAGAATAGTCGCCCAACTCGGGCACCTTTTATGGCTCGACCAAAGCGCGCGGCTAACCAGCGCTCGATAGCGTGCAATGTTTGGTACTCGCGACTGATGATGCTGGACATATCGCTCCCGGGCAGGGAAAGACCCTAGCGGGTAATCCCTTTCGGTTCGCTCTTCATTTTGTTCATCGCTCCCGGGCAGGGATTCGAACCCCGATACTCAGGACCAAAACCTGATGTCCTACCTTTAGACGACCCGGGAATGTATCTGTTGCAATTTTACCCTGAGAAGACGGTTTTGTCAGGATCAGTGCTGCTCAAAAATCTCGTTACGTCGCAGTGTTGCCAGAAGATGGCTTCTAAGGATCGGACGGCTGAGCTCTTGTCTGTAGGCGCTAACAGCGTTTATTTTTTTAGTTAGGGCCGCTGCTGATAGCGGAAAGCTTACCCAATTGCCTGCCATGGCCTGGGGCGCCCAGGTGAATAACTTGGTGTCTAGCCGACGCGGAAAAGGTAATTGCGGCGGAAAATGGTCGGGATAAGAGTATCGCTTCACCGTACTTTCGGCGGTCGATTTTAATGCTGCTTGCCCTACGGCTGCGTGATCGGAATGTTGGTCGAAAGGGTGGGGGAAAATGATGACCGTTGGCTTCAGGCGGACAACTTGATCCCGTATTTGCCGAATTATATGCGGCATATGGTTGAAAAGTTGCCCATCAGGTAGCTCTAAGCATTCGTATTTGGGGACACTTAGCATGTTTAATGCGACTTTTAGCTCTTGGAATCGGCGTTGTTTTTGATTTTGGGCGTTTCCGTCACTAATGATTACAACGAAGACCTCTGCGCCACCGTCGCAGGCCGTGGCAATATAACCACCGACTAAACTTGTTTCGTCATCCGGGTGTGGCGCAAGTACCAAAATCCGGTCGCTTTTTGATGGATTGGGTAGCGTCGGGTACGGCGGCGGCTCTTGGAATTTTTTCTTGCTGTGAAGCGGGGCGGTTAAGGCGCCGAGCAAGTGAGCGGCCCATGGGTATGACATAGGGGCATTATACGAAAAAAGACTCCTTACGGAGTCAATCTTCGGAAATCTAGTAAGCCGGGTTCTGTACCGTTCTTGCGAACAGTCACGACCATCAATCTGTGCGTTGAGACCAAATTATTTGCTGCGAGCAGCAGTGGAGCTCAATAAATTGAACATGTAAATAATCTGGCCCACTCAACTTGCACCACGCTGGGTTTAACTTCCAGTCGCATTACTGCGAAAGTTGTGAGCTCTTACCTCACTCTTTTCATCCTTACCGAGGCAAGCCTCGGCGGTATAGTTTCTGTGCCACTTTCCCTCGTCTTACGACGGCCAGCCGTTAGCTGGAGCGTTGCTCAGTGGTGCCCGGACTTTCCTCACTTGTTAAAGCGCGGTCGCGTTGATTTCAGGGGAAAGCGTACCAGTTTTGACCCTGAAAATCCATGACTTGACGCCTAGTTTTGTGAGGCGCATCGTAATCGTACGAAGAAGGGCAATCTGACCCTTCGCGCACCAGCCGACAAAGCAAGCCAAAGAAGAACTTAACGGTAGTGGACGAGGGACTCCTTCCCCAATGACTCCACTACCGTCTTTTTGTGTTAAACGATTGACGGTGAAGCGGGGTCTGCCCGTGTTGTTGGATGGCATCTATATGTGCCCTGGTTCCATAGCCGGCATTTTTAGCCCAACCGTAATCAGGGCAGAAGCGGTCGTAGGTGCTCATTAGCAGATCTCGGTAAGTTTTAGCGATGATCGATGCGGCTGCGACGGAGTAGAAGAGTGAGTCGCCTTTGGTTGCACGTATAAAGCGATGATTTGTCGGTAGGTTGTAGTGATCCGTTAGAACTAAATCGGCTTTCAGGCCTTTAAGCGCTCGCTCATATGCGAGCGCGAGGGCGACAATGATGCCGAGCCGATCAATTTCAGCGTTGCTGGCTTGGCCAAAACGGACCAATGAGCAGGCGTTTTTAAGCTTATCGGCGAGTGGGCCATGGAAACTTTTCGGTATTTGTTTGGAGTCTGTCACGCCGTCAACTTCGGCAACAATCTGGACTGCGGCTACCACGACTGGGCCGGCCAAGGCGCCACGGCCAACTTCGTCCACCCCAATAATTGTTCTATAACCCTGCGCCTGTAGGTCTGTAAGTAATGAAAAGTTAGGCGGACTTTGTCGCGGCGGCGGATTGTTTGGCTGATTGGCGGCTGGTGGCGACGTTAGCATCTTCTTGAAGTAAGAACTGGCCGGTGAGTGAGTCGGGGTTATTGGTGATCTGTTCTGGGGTACCGGTTGCCACGATCATACCACCCTTCGTACCACCTTCTGGCCCCATATCGATTATCCAGTCAGCACAGCGGATAACGTCAGTATTGTGTTCGATAATAATCACAGTGTTACCGCGATCAACGAGTGCATACAGAACGCTTAAGAGTTTTTGGATATCTTCGAAATGCAGGCCGGTGGTCGGTTCGTCCAAGATGTAGAGAGTTTTGCCAGTTTCGCGCTTAGCTAGCTCGGTCGCCAACTTAATACGTTGCGCTTCACCGCCAGATAGCGTGGTGGCAGGCTGACCCAGGCGCATATAGCCCAATCCGACATCTTTTAAGACCTCAAGCTTTTCTGTGACTTCTGTTTGACCGTCAAAGAACCGGAGCGCTTCTTCGACTGACATGTCGAGTACGTCGCTAATGTCTTTGTTTTTATATTTGATTTCGAGCGTCTCAACGTTGTAGCGCTTACCGCGACACTCTGGGCAGGTGACGTAGACGTCGGGCAGGAAATTCATTTCAATTTTAATCTGTCCGTCACCACGGCAATGCTCGCAGCGGCCGCCACGAAGGTTGAAGCTAAAACGTGACGGATCGTAACCGCGCTGCTGTGATTCTTGGGTGTTGGCAAAAACTTCGCGGATTGGTCCGAGTGAGCCGGTGTAAGTGGCTGGGTTTGAGCGCGGTGTTCGGCCGATTGGAGACTGGTCGATGTTGATGATGTTGTCGATATTCTCAGTTCCTTCGATCTTTTCGTGCGGAGCAGGATCCTGACTTGAGGAGTGGAACTGATTTTCAAGCGCTCGTGCGAGCGTATCTTCAACGAGTGTTGATTTACCCGAACCAGATACGCCGGTGACGCAAATCAATCGATTAAGTGGAAATTCGGCTGTGACATTCTGTAGGTTATTGCCTGATGCGCCGATGACTTTTAGGTGGACCTCGGCGTGTTCGTGGCGGTGTTCTGGTAGGGAAATAACTTTCTTACCAGAAAGATAGGCACCGGTTATCGAGTTGGGATCGTTGATGATCTCGTGGACGTTGCCTTGCGAAATGATTTCGCCGCCGTGCTCGCCGGCGCCAGGGCCCATGTCGATAATCAAATCAGCACGCAGCATGGTTTCCTTATCGTGCTCAACGACAATGACGGTATTGCCTCGTGCTTTGAGCTCCTCGATCGTTTGCAGAAGATTGTCGTTATCGCGTGGGTGGAGGCCGATTGATGGCTCGTCCAAGATATAGATAACACCAGTTAGACCGGCGCCAAGCTGTGTGGCCAGACGAACGCGCTGCGCCTCGCCGCCGGCGAGGGTTGAGGTTGTTCGGTCAAGTGTGACATAGCCGAGTCCGACTTCAAGTAAATACGCTAAGCGTGACTCAATTTCTTTCAGAATTGGATAGGCGATCGCGTGATCTTTTTCGGCGACGTTCTCACGCAAGGTTTTGAAGAATCCTGTTGCGTCTTCGATCGACATGGCAGTCGCGTCGATAATATTTTTGTCCTGCAACTTAACAGAAAGAACTTCGATACGCAGTCGCTGGCCGCGGCAGGACTTACAGAGTTTCTCGACCATATACTTTTCGATCTCTTGGCGCAGGTAGTCTGAGTCCGTCTCTCGGTAGCGACGCTCTAGGTTGGGCAAAATTCCTTCAAACGGCTCTTCCTCCGATTCGGCGGAAGATTTCTCGCCGTTCAGGAGAACATCGAGCGTGTCCTCTGGTAGCTCGCCAACTGGAGTATCGAGGCTAAAAGAATATTTTTGGCTTAATTCGCTGAGAGTCTTCTGGTACCAGTTGGCGTGACTGGTGGTGCGGCTCCACGGCCGGACTGCCCCTTCGGCAAGAGTTAGGCGGGGGTTGGGGATAACCAGATCTTTATCGGCAACCATCTGGACGCCTAATCCCTGACAGATCTGACAGGCACCTTCTGGGTTATTAAACGAAAACAATCGCGGCTCAATATCTGGGAATTGCCAGCCACATTTCGTACAGGCGTACTTCTGCGAATAAAACTGTTCTTTTTGTTCGTGAGCAGCAACCAGTAAACCGCTGCCGGCTTTTAACGCCTTTTCAACCAATTTTAGTAGGTCGATCATCGCGATTTGCTCCGATTGTTCGTTGCTGACCGGGAAATCAATCGCGCCAATCTTGAATTCGAGCGTGTGGCGTTTGTTTTTGTCGATCTCGAGCCCGATCGCTTCGTCGATATCCATTTCGACACCATCAAAACGGACGCGAGTCACACCAGACTTTTTACCTTGTTTTAGGTGAAACTTATGTTCGCCCTTTCGGCCCTGAATAATAATTGCAAAGAGTGTAACTTTGAGCGTTTCATTGAGACGAAAATTCTTAAGAATTTGACGCGTAATTGCCTCGGGCGATTGCTGAGTGATAACGATGCCGCATTTAGGACAGAATGGCGTACCGAGGCGCGAGAAAAGGAGTCGTAAGAAATCGTAGATTTCGGTAGCGGTCGCGACGGTTGAGCGCGGGTTGCGTGCGGCGGTCTTTTGGTCAATGGCGATCGCTGGCGACAACCCTTCGATGTAGTCAAAGTCTGGCTTTTCAATTTCGCTTAAGAACTGACGAACGAATGAACTGAGTGATTCGATGTAGCGGCGTTGACCCTCGGCGAAGATGGTATCGAACGCGAGCGAGGATTTCCCGGAGCCCGAAAGACCGGTCACAACTGTGATCTTATTTTTAGGAATCTCTACCGTTAGATTCTTTAAGTTATGGGTTCGGGCGCCGACAACGCGGATTTTTTCCATGAAACTGCCTGCCATTCTACTGCTTCCTGATAAGAAGGTCAAGGTTCTTAGGGACTTGCAAACCTGGCCCGGTGCGATACAAATGAAAGCGTAATAAAACTTTGAGGAGGCATATGCTAAAAGGTGCGAACGGGTTAGAAGAAGCAAACGGTCCCGGAACGACAGTCGGCGTCAATGTGGCGCTGTCTGGTACGCTCAAGGATCAGAACGATATAAATATCTTCGGCTTGATTGATGGCGAAGTTATTTCGGAAAAGACAGTTATGGTCGGTAAGACGGCGCAGGTAAAAGGGCCGGTCAAGGGACAGATAGTCTCGATCGCTGGCGTGGTTCGCGGTTCGATTGACGCCACTGAACGACTTGAGCTGCTAGATAGCGCCAAAGTGTTCGGCAGTATTTCGACCAAAGATTTGGTTATTCACTCTGGAGCGGCATTTGTCGGCAAGTGCACGATGCCAACTGGGGCGGATGAGGGTTTAGAAGAAGCTGAGGAGACGGCTGCAACAGCCGACGACGTTAAACCCGACGAGACCCAGCCTGAGGCAGTTGAAACCAGCTCAGACGCAGAACTAACACCGGAAGAGGAGTAGTCGACTAGCCACACTGGTGGCAGCCGCAATAAGCCATGTACTACTACATCCTTGAATCACCCAACAGCCGTGCCGTGCGGCAAACGTACCAGAAGCTTCGTGATATTCTCACGAATCTTGGCATTGCGGGTGAAATGGTAGCGGCAAGTCCGGCGCGCACCCCGGAGGAGCTGGCTGTCATGGGGATAGAAAAAGGCTACTCAACAATCGTGGCGGTAGGCGGCGACCATCACATAAACCAGGTTGCAACAACGATTATGGATCGGGCAGTGCTTGGCATCGTGCCGATCAATGCTTCTCAGCAAGTGACGGATCTGATTGGTCTAAACGACATTCGGACGGCGGCCGAGACGCTCAAGCACCGCCGTCTTTTAACGGTTAGTACGATTTATATCGAACCGGATCTCTTACTTTTTCTTGACGCTGAAATTGTCCCGAACCAAAACGCCAAAATTAGTCTAGTTATCGATAATAAAGTCCGCGCGTTTGCCTATTTTGACCGAGCGGTGATTAACCGATCAATGGAGATTCGCATCGAAAGCACGCATCTGACCGAAGCCAGGAAGGTACTAGGTATCTTTAAAGCCGGCGGAAACGTTGTTCGTTCGGAGAGTCTATTCCATGGTAAATCAATCACCGTTCGTACTGACCCAGAATTGCCGCTCTTGGTTGCTGGGCAAGCAATTGCGAAGACGCCGGTTAACATGCGATTGCTCCCCGAGTCCTTGAAAGTGATCACCAGGCGTGGTACAGTTTCCTAGATAACTTATGGGTCAAAAACAGACTCAGTTGAGGTAATGTACGTTAACCGAAATCTTTTCGGCGATTTGAGCGTGGGAGCGTTAAGCTGAACGACCGCGAGCATCGCATCAATCACGAAATCCGTGTACCGCAGGTCCACCTCGTTTTAAACGACGGGGAATCAGGCGGAACCGTTTCGACCCAGGAAGCGCTGCGCTTAGCGCGCGAGTCAGGGTTTGATTTGGTTGAAATTGCCCCAAAGGCCGTCCCGCCTGTTGCGAAGTTGCTTGATTACAACAAGTTTCGCTACGAGCAGGAAAAAAAGGCCCGACAGTCAACCAAGAACGCTCGTAACCCGCAACTTAAAGAAGTGCGGTTGAGTTTTCGAATTGGTGCTCACGATCTGGAAACGAAGGCAAAGCGAGCTCGTCAATTTATGGACGAAGGTCACTTTATTCGCGTCTTAATCGTCTTACGTGGTCGTGAGAATGTGTTCCCCGAAAAAGCTAAGGAGCGTCTCGAAGAATTTCGAATCGCCACCGATTCGGTTGTAGAACAAGCGGTGACGCACATCGGTAACAGAGTCCAGGTTATCTTAAAGTCAAAGAAATAAGGTTTATAAACAATGCCAAAGATTAAAACTCGCAAAACAATTCGGAAACGGGTCATCGGCTTAACCGCTGACAAGTTATTGCGCCTGCGCAAACAATCCAACCAGCACCGTGCTCGGTTTAAATCAACGCGCAGCCTACAGAACTCTGCCCACAGCCAGACAACCAGCCGAACAATTGCGAAAAAGATAAAGAGGTTTATTTAAATGGCACGCGTCAAACGAGGCTTGCAAGCCCGCAAGCGACACAAAAAAATCTTCGCCCAAACTAAGGGCTATAAGCTAGGTCGTAAAAATATCTTCCGTCACGCCAAGCAGGCGTTAATCAAAGCCGGTCAGTTTGCTTACCGTGATCGCCGCAATAAAAAGCGCGATTTCCGCAAGCTGTGGATCGTCCAGCTGAACGCTGCTGTACGAGCTCACGAACTGAGCTACAGCGTCTTTATTAACGGCTTGGATAAGGCCGAACTCAAGCTTAACCGCAAGGTTCTGGCAGATATGTCAATCAAAGCTCCAGAAGAATTCGCCAAGATCGTCGATCGAGTTAAAGCTGCTCTCGCCGCTAAGTAATCAACTAGCTTACGAACGTCTAGGAATTAACTTCTTGATTCTTTCAAGGAGTTTTCCTTCGCGGAAAATTGGTCCATGCAATCGCAGGAAGGTAGCGTAGGTTAAAATAATGACCGTCAGCGTAGCAGTCGCATCAAGCCTGGTAACGCCTTCGCCAAAATCAGCCTTGAGTGTCTTGAGTAGGAATTCGCCAAGGAAAAGCGCCTCGACTACCAAGAAGAAAACGACGCCGTCGCGTAACTTTTTCTGGGTCCAAAGGTAATAGCAAACTCCAGCTACAAGTAGTGCCCAAATCGCACCGAGTAAGTCGACAGCGTACATGCCGTTAATTGCTAGAAGGTTACTGCTCCGGCCAATTGTACAGGTGGAGAGCTGGCAGCCGAACTTTCCAACTGACCAAGCGATCAAAAAGCTGATGCCGCCGATGTCAACGAGCGGCCAAACTGGTAGGTTTTCCCGGCGTAGCGTGAAGATAAAGACGGCAAAGCCGGCGAGGATTCCAGGCAGAGCGGCCAGGCCGCCTTGCCAGAAGTAGATCACTTGCCAAAAGCTCTGGAATTGCTCCTGGTAGAGGATGTAGTACCCGACACGGGCGCCGATCAATCCGCCGAGGAGTGTATAGAGGACTAAATCAAAGAGCGGTGCCGTTGGTAGCTTGCGAGTGCGCGCTGCCCAATACATAAAATATCCCGCCGCCAAGGTGCCAAGCGCGATAAATGAGCCGAA
>CAYGDK010000019.1:0-7313 GCA_964348645.1 uncultured Candidatus Saccharibacteria bacterium
AAGGCCTCATCGCCGTCACCGACCTGGGCGGCCGCGATGACCGCTTGCGCGTTTTCTTCGGCGGAGATGCTGCCGTTCTTGCCGCAGCCGGGGGCATCAATCGACCGATCGTCAGAAGTGGGGTGTGGGTAGCTACTCGTGAAGCTCACTAGCCCGTATTTGGTGAGGAGCTGATTGCGAAAAGTCGTGACTAGTTTCTTGGCCCGTTCGGCTGACGGAACGCCGGCGATAATCGCGCTTGTTTGACTGGAAAGATTGACGCTGTGCGCTTCGTTCTTTTTGAAACCAGCGAACTTCTTGCCGTTAACCAGTTGGTTGCCGTACCAGCTGCCGTCCCAAAAATGGTCGTTTATAGCTTCTTTTAGTTGTGCGGCCATTCTATCGTAACGACGAACTAGCTCGTGCTCGCCTACCGCGTCAAGAATTGGAAGAATCTCTCGGTAGTTTTGATAAACCTGGCAGGCCCTGACCTGATCCTCTACCTGCGATTCGTCTTTAACGGCAGCCGTTACTAGTGAGATGGGTAGGTGGCGTGATGATAGGTGGCTGGCCGCGAAGTCTAGGCTGCGAATAATGTGGTGCAGTACGGTTGCGCTGCTGGCATCATCGTATTCAACATGCTGATCGAGGATCGTCATATCGCCAGTTTCCCGCAAGTAAGCCGTAGTGGCGGCAACGAGCCACTGGCTTATCTCAGCGTTAGTTCCTGATTCGACTAGCCGTCCGTCGTGCGACTGTTGGGCAAAAAACTTAATTAGTTTTTTCTTAGCGATGTCGGGCCTGCTGGCCGCGACTGTCGCGAGGCTTGATAGCGCTAGCTTAGTCGGAGCGGTGGCAGTTAAGACTGTCGTTTGCGCTTCTTGTTTGGACCAATAATTGGTCATGGCGTCAAAGAACGGGTCGGGTGACTTGACCAGATTGCGAGAAATCATTTCGTCCGTGGTTGATTTAAGTAACGTAAGAGTGCTGTCGATGACCTGATTTTCTTTGAACTTGTGGACGATTCGCTTGATCTGGCCGTGAGCAGTCGAACTTATCTGGGCACTAGACTTTCCGCTTCCCCAGACCGCTCCTAGTATAAATGCGAGCTCAGTTTCGGCTCCGCCCCCGAGGGTTAGGTTCTTCTGCAGTACGCCGATTGGACGGGGACTAGCGCCCAGGCTGCGTGAGCAACGTCCATCGCTCACCGCAACTGGTTGGGCGTAGGTCCCGTTTCGGCCAAGAAAAGCTGCTTCTCTAGTATCGAAACTATCGGTCACGTGGTCGCAAGCAAAAAAGCTGCAGCGACGATCTGATTCTCCAGAGCGCGACTGGCTAATGAGTGTGTTGTCGGAAAAGGTAGTTTCAAATTCATGACCGCGCGCTGTGTGCCACTCAACTGCCGCGAACAGACCAATGCGACGTTTGGTGGCCCCGTTATTGCGAATTGTCACTCGCCAAATCTCACACGCATCCTCGGGCGGCAGAAAGATGGTGACGGCGCTATCGATCTCGTGAGTAGAGTTTTCAATCCGAGCGTGAGTGGGTGAGAACGTTGCTTCGAAATGATCGGGCTTGGTTTCGTCGGCCCCACCCGTTAGGTTCCAGATCTTGCCGGAGTCGTTGTCGCGCAGTATTAGTCGTCGACTTGGGACGTGTGGCAATAAAGAATCAGTGACGGGCCGGGTAATCGGCTCGGCCGAACCTGATTGTAGGTCGACCAACTCGCCGCTGCCGAATTGCGAAACCGTACTTTGTACCAATCCATTAGTAAGAGTAAGCACCCAAGGTTTGGGTGTGTCGATCCTGTGAACGATAAATTCGTCCCCTTTTCGTGAAAACTCACCGTATTGTTTGTTCATCCCCTCCTATCCATCCTAATCAATTTTGACCGCTCGTCACAGCGGGGCGGACTATGGCACAATGGATCAATGCCGCAGCTCAGGCAGAACATTGTGACGAACGAATGGGTGATTATTGCGCCCGAGCGCTCCAAGCGGCCTTCGGATTTTATTCACGAGGAAGCAATTAAAGAGACTTCCGAAGCGAACGATCCGTTTGCCCTGAGCGGTGATCACTACAAGCACACCCGTATAAAAGGTTACGAAACGGACCATATTTATGTCATCCGTAATAAGTACCCGGTGTTCATAGAAGATGATGCCAAGGTTAGTCCCCGGACATTTCGGCTGGAGGATGGCTTTTACGGTGCCCGGCCAAGTACCGGCGGTCACGATGTAGTTGTCATTAAAGACGCAAAGAAAAACGTCTACACACTATCGCGGCAAGAATGGTACGAATTATTCTCGATCACCAAGAAACGGTTTCTCCACTGGAAGAAGAATGAAGCAGCTGAGCACGCAATGCTTATCTATAACAACGGCGCCAACGCTGGTGCGTCCCTGACCCACCCGCACGCTCAAATCTTCGTCGCCAACATTATTCCCAACCAGATAGTTCGCGAGATGGCCGGGGCGGAGCAGTATTTTATCAATAACGGTAAGAATGTCTTTGAAGATTTGATTTATCACGAGAAAAAAGAAAAAGAGCGCGTCATCGCTGAAAATGATGAGTTTATTGCGTTTGCTTGTTACGCGGCTCGATTTCCGTTTGAGACTTGGGTAATTCCCAAGGAGCAGTGCGCACACTTTGAGGACGAGCGCGAAACTTACATCCACTCTCTCGGTCAAATCATGGAGGATGTTTTAACCCGCTTTGGCCGGGTTCTGAAGCAGCCAGCGCTCAACTTTTATCTGCACGATTTGCCCTCCTCGGTCAGTGAGAGCGATTACTTCCGTTGGCACATAGAAATTACGCCGCGCTTGGGGACATACGGCGGTTATGAGCTTGGCTCGGGCGTAGTCGTAAATACCATGAGCCCCGAAAAAGCGGCGGACTATTTGCGCAAGAGTCGTCGAACGGCTTAAACCAGATCGACGTTGTGAGTGTGGAGGTGTTTCTTTTCCTCAACAATTTTGGCAGCTTCGCGGGCCTGCTGTTGACGGCGCAGGCGTCGATTGGCCCGCGATGACTCGGCCTTGTTGCTGGCAACGTCGTACAACTTAACAAAGCTTTGACCGATTAATTTCCAGGAAAACTTTTCTTCGGCAATCTTGCGGGCAGCTTCGCCCATCGTTTTCTGCAGGCTTGGACTTTCAAGGATTTTATTTACGGCAGCAGCGATTTCTTTAGAGGATCGCGCTCGGACCAAGAAGCCGTTGACGCCATTCTTAACGGCGAGCGGAATTCCGCCCTTGCGGCTAGCGACAACAGGTGTTGAGGCGGCCATTGATTCGAGAATAACCAGGCCGAGCGGTTCGTCCCAAACTGACGGGAAGACGGCGACATTGGCCCGTGCGTACAGCTCGCGCAAGGTACTGGCGTCGGCCTTATCGAAGTAGCCAAGAAATGTAACATTCTTTACGCCAAGATTTTCGACGAGCGCCTCCAGATTCTTGCGCTCCTCGCCATCGCCGGCGATGTATATGTGGCCATTGATTTGTGGCGCGGCCTTGATTAGGTAATCAACGCCTTTGATCTTGGTTAGCTTGCCGCTAAACAGAACGACGTTTTTGCCGCGCATATCGTACTTTTCTTCTAGTGATTTTATCTCAATATTTTTCGGGAATACCTTAATGTCGATGCCGCCGGTAATAACTCGGCTTTTCCAAGCGAACCTTCGGCCAAAAACCTTGAGCATCCAGTTGCGAGTATCGCCGGAGACGGGAACGATAAACTCGGCGCGCTCGAGCGCGATCCGTGTTTGCGAGACGTAACGAAGGTCGATACTGGCGTTCATGACGCAGGTACCGTGAACCGAAACGATATAGTTAATGCCGTAAATACTTTTGATATACGAAGCAATCCAGGCCAACATCGACGCGTGGTGAACGTGGATAACGTCCGGCTTGTATTCTTCAACCACTTCGACGATGCGCTTAAGCCATGTCATGTAGTACTCCGACATTTCGTGGTCGGTTAGGTCGGCAAAGCGTTTAGAATCAGGCCACTCTGGGTGCATCGTAAAGGCGGCCTTGATCGGTAGATCGATATTGAAAATCTTTACGCCCTCAAGGTCACGACTTTCCGGCGCCAAAATAGCAACATCGTGACCGAGCTTGACGAGGTTCTCCGATAATTTTCGCGCGTACGTACCGCTGCCGCTTCCCCAGAGCGGGAAGACGAGTAGTTGTAAGATTTTCATTTAGATTCTTCCTAGATCCGTTTTTGTCCTACGAAGTGTATCAGAGTTTACCTGTTGTGTCGTTAGGTATGACTTGTTTGGCGGCGTCGATATAAGCCTCGGTCATAGCTTGTCCACTGAACTTTTGTTCGATTAGTTGACGACAGGCCGCTGGATCAATTTGGGAAATAACTGAAATTGCCCTAGCCATTTCGGTTTCGTTGGCAACGATTGCGCCAACTTTGTCGGTGACGACTTCCGGAACGGCGCCGTTTGGATAGGCGATTACGGGTGTCCCACAGGCGAGTGCCTCAATCATTACGAGCCCAAACGGCTCGGCCCATTTGGTTGGAAAAAGGACGGCTTTAGCGTTTTGTAGGTACGGCAGCTTTTCTTCGAGGCTGATTTCGCCCACGTAACGAACGGCCTCGTCGTCGATCAACGGCACGATCTTTTCTTGGTAGTAATGTTGGTCACGTATCTTGCCGGCCAACACGATCCGTTCGCCCGCACTTTTAGCAGCGGTGATCGCGTCGAGCGTGTTTTTATGTTCACCAATTGTCCCGATCCAGAAAACAAAATCCCGCCTTGGTGCAGGTATCGGCTGGTAAACATCAGTGTCGACGCCGTTATAAACGGTGGCGATAAAGTTTTCGAGTTGCTGGTGCGCGCCGCGCTGATTGTTGCTAATGGAAATGGCGTAGGCCCTTGGGTTATTTGCGAGGACGGCTACGTTTTCTTCCAGTAATGGCAAGTGAAAAACAGAAATTATTGGTGTCTTTATAAAACGTGTTAACGGCGCAAAGGCAACCTCACCGCGCGTGTGATTGAAAATGACGTCAAAAGAATCAGTTCGATCTATCAGCTCGTCTGCAACGCTGGCAAAATATGTCATTTCAAGTCGTAACTTGCGTGAAGCCTCTTGGGTGGTCAGGTCGGCTGGCATATCGTTTATCGCAGTTGGGTAAACGCTAACAATCTCGACACCTTCAAATTCGGCACCGCCAGCGCAAAAGAGCGTGACGTCGTGACCAAGTCGAACCAATTCGCGAACCTTTGTGGTAATAACCGCTTCTGTCCCGCCCTGTTTCTTCGGCGGGATCGTCAGAAAAGGTGGAGCAATGATGGCAATGCGCATATAAATATTCTAGCTGATTTGGCGAGGTGTTGTCGGGGTTGGTGAAATCTGAGAACGTGAAGTCAATGAAGATTGTCCAAATCTCGTCGTTATGGGAATCAACGCCGCCACCGAAATACGGCGGGTTGGAGCTTGTTGCTTCAAACCTAACAGAAGAATTGGTGGCACAGGGCCATGACGTTGTTTTGTTTGCCACTGGTGATTCAGTGACCAAGGCCGAGCTCAAGGCCACCTATCCGCGTGCGCTCTATCGCGACGGTGTGCCCTGGACTTCTATGTATGACACCCTAACTCACGTGGCGGAGGCGGTCCGTTTTGCCAAAGAGTGGGGTGCGGATGTGATTCACAATCACCTCTCGCACCGGTCGTTGTCGACCATTTCGCTCTCGGAGATACCGTTCATCAATACGATCCACGGTACTCTGGATAAAGAATTAATACCCGAGGACAAACTCCGAGCATTCGAGCATTTTAAAGATCAGAATTACGTCTCGATCAGCAACTTCCAGAGGGTTCATTTCCCTGGTCTAAATTGGATCGCGAATGCCTATAACGGTATTCAGGTTGAAAGCTTTACCTTCGAAGCCAATCCAAGGGGCGACTATTTCTTATGGGTCGGACGATTTACCGAGACCAAGGCTCCGCACTTAGCGATCAAGTACGCCAAACAACTCGGCATCAAGCTAGTATTGGCCGGCAAATTAGATCAGCAAGCGCCAGAGGATTTAAAGTATTTTGATGAAACAGTTAAGCCATTACTACAAGACGGAGTGGCCGAGTGGGTTGGTGAGGTTGGCCACGACGAAAAAGCCAAGTTGTACAAAGACGCTTCAGTGTTACTGAATCCAATCCAGTGGGATGAGCCATTTGGTTTGGTCTCTCCGGAAGCAATGGCTTGTGGCACGCCGGTCGTCGCCTACAACCGTGGATCGATGGCGGAGATAATCGAAGACGGCAGAACTGGCTTCTTAGTTGCCCCGGGCGATGAGAAGGGTTTTATTGAGGCAATTGGCAGAGTTCGATCAATCGACCGATCCTACTGCAGGAAAGCCGTTGAGGAAAAGTTTTCAGTCCAAGCCATGACCAGATCGTACCTAAATGCGTACAATCAGGCTCTCACTAGAAAATTATGAGAATAGCGGAGTTTGTTAGCTCGGAACTGCCCTTCCCGCTGCCAGCAGGTGAAGTTTTTGCCCCCATCGATGTCGTCAACGATTTAGTTGATGGATTCGTCAAGAAAGGTCACGACGTGACTTGGTATGCTCCCGCAGGAACAAAAACTAGTGGTCAGTTACGCGATTGCGGCATTGAGCCAGTGCGGCTTCAGTCTCACTATACCGAGAAGAACGACGCGGGTCGGGCGATTCAATCGATTTTTTTTGACGAAGTTTTTCTCGCCAATGTCGTCAACGATGCCGATCAATTCGACGTTATACATTTGCACAGTACCCGCATCGCCTTACCTTTCTGTCGACTGCTCAAAAAGCCGGTGATTATCACTCTGCACAACCCTTTCGATTCGGACTTTGCAATCAAGCAGACCGAACTGCACAAAGATTTGACCAACGTTCACTACGTTTCGATCTCAGATAACCAACGAAAGCCTAATCCTGGAATCGATTACGTCAAAACGATCTACCACGGAATGAATCTGGACGAGCACCCCTGGACCGAGAAAGGCGAAGATCGCTGGCTATTTGTGGGACGAGTCGTTCCCAATAAAGGGGCTCATACAGCGATCGAAATTGCTAAGAAGGCCGGTGTTAAGCTCGATATCGCTGGACCAACTTACGACGACCCAAAAAACAGGGAGTACTTCAACACACAGATCAAGCCACATGTTGACGGTGACCAGATTAGATTCCTCGGCCCACTGCCTAAGGAACATCTCTTTTCGTATTACTACCCCGCCTCAACCGGGCTTCTTTTTCCGCTTCAGTGGGAAGAGCCTTTTGGCCTGACTGTCATCGAGTCCCTTGCAGCCGGTTCACCTGTTGTTGCTTTTCCCCGTGG
>CAYGDK010000019.1:7413-8477 GCA_964348645.1 uncultured Candidatus Saccharibacteria bacterium
CCGAGCAAAACTTTCTTGAGTCTAAGCGGTGCGATTTCGGCAATCTCAATATTGGCTTGAGCCGCGGCAAGTAACACTACGCCGCGAGCCTGACCAACTGAAAAGGCGCTCGTAACGTTCCGGGCAAAAAAGAGCGTTTCAATTGCTAGTAGGTCTGGCTTAATATCGTTCAAGCGAAAGACCAGCTCCTCGTAAATGTGTTTAAGTTTTTGGGTTTCGGGGGAGTTGGGCGTCGTAATAATACAGTCATAGTGAATCAGGTGCGGCTTGCTGTTAACGATCTCAATCAAGCCCAGGCCAAGTCGGCCAGAGCCCGGGTCAATCCCTAATATTCGCTTCCCCTCCATGCGTCAGTTACTGTAGCAGACTTTCGTCGATATATCCCTCGCTCTGCTCGATCATTTTTCCTAAGCTACCGCGTCGTCAAAATCGAAGTTGCTAGAGACGGTTACGACGTCATCGATGTCGTCGAGTATTTCTGAGAGCGTGATGACCTTTTTAGCAATGACTGGGTCGTTGATCTGGACGGTGGCAGTTGGGTGAAACTCTAGGCTGACTTCGTTGGAATTGAAACCGCTCTCTCCGAGTGCGTGTCGGACAGATTCAAGTTGCTTGGGATCAGTATAGATAACCAAATGCGTGCCGTTGTTCTCAAAGTCTTCGGCGCCGGCGTCGATGGCGGCCAGCTCAGCCGTTTCTGTATCGGTTGTTTCGATGACGATAATGCCGCGTTTTTTGAATAAGTAACCAACAGCGCCGGCCTCGGCTAACTTACCGTCGTGTTTATTGAGGGCAGCGCGAATCTCGCCGACGGTGCGGTTGCGGTTGTCGCTAGCCGTTTCAATCATAAAAGCAGTACCTCCCGGCCCGTAGGCTTCGTAAACAACTTCTTCTAGCTGGGCTTGTCCGCCAGCACCGGTTGCCTTGTCGATCGCCCGTTGGATATTGTCTTTGGGCATGTTTGCGGCCTTGGCCTTATCAATCGCGATCCTGAGAGTAAAGTTCATCTCCGGATCGTTTCCGCTTTTGGCCGCAATCGTAATCGCGTTGGTTAGCTTGCTAAA
>CAYGDK010000019.1:8577-12655 GCA_964348645.1 uncultured Candidatus Saccharibacteria bacterium
CCGGATCGTTTCCGCTTTTGGCCGCAATCGTAATCGCGTTGGTTAGCTTGCTAAACGTCGCTCCGCGCCGCTGGTCGGCGACGCCCTTCTGCCGTTTTATTGATGCCCACTTGGAATGACCTGACATTTACCTTAGTTTACCGAACATTAGCCGAAAATTTAAGATTACGGCACAAGCTCTGTCCGGTCGGGCCAGACATTGAAGCGAATCGTCCCCTCTTGATCTGTACGTAATACCTGAGAGCCAAACTTCGTTAGTCGCGCCAAGGTCTCCGCGGTTGGGTGGCCAAATTTGTTATTTTTCCCAACTTGGATTACGGCGTATTTTGGGGCGACCTTTTCTAGGAATGCCTGACTGGTACTGGTGCGGGAGCCGTGGTGTCCAACCTTAAGAATAGTGGTTGGGCGAATAACGTCGCGGGCCAGCATGGCAGCTTCGTGTTCGGATTCAGCGTCGCCAGTCAGCAGCAGCGACTGAGTGCCGTAAGTCCAGTACGTCACCACGTCGGCGTCATGCTGGTTGTCTGGTAGCGCGCCAGTTTGTGACGTTAGCGGGAAGAGAACGATGCCGTTCAAATCCCCAAACGCTGTTGTCGTCCCGGCGCTGACCACAGCGGTTGGGATATTCTTTTGCTTCACAAGCTCGAGAAAATCTTTGTACGTTTCCGTGGTATGAATTGCACCGGAAATCCAAATACTCGCCACTGTGTAATGGCTAAGTACTTCGATAATCCCCTTTAGGTGGTCTGCATGGTTGTGGGTAACAATCACCAGGTCTAGGTCCTTGTCGCCAAACGGTAGGACTCGGCCGAGCTCACCAACAACCGAAGAATCCGGTCCGCCGTCGATCAGTACTTGCTGCTGAGTCGGCGTGTCGAGCAAGATAGCGTCGCCTTGGCCAACGTCAAAGAACCAGGCGCGCAGTTCGGCGTGCTCACCGCTCGCATCAAATTGACCGCGCCCAAAAACAATAACGGCCAGTGCTGCTATGACTAGAGCTAACTGCGCCCAGTTTTTCATGAACGGATACTCAGCGTTATTATTTCCGGATCATTGGCGCGTTGTCGCCACCACGCAAAAAGCCACTCGCTGGCCAGTATCATGAGCGCGAAAACAGTCATTGCCATCCAGGGCGTTGCCGAGACATTGCTGGTTGCGTGTGGGATAGCGGCCAGTTTTTGCGAAACCCAAACCACCCATTCCAACAGCGGCCAGGTTAGCTGAATGAGGTACTGGCCGATTGCCGGAACGAGGAAAAGCAACAAGCAGCCAATAATTCCTAGCCCCATCAGTAGCGGCATTATCGGCAGAACGAGCAGGTTACTGATCGGCGAAATGAGCGATAGGCGCTCAAAGTACAGCACCAAGAGCGGCGCCGTTACGATCGTGGCAGCCAGTGTCTCGCCAATAATCAGTCGAAGCGATTCTGGCATAGCGGCAAAACGTTCCAGCCCGCCAACAATCACCGGCGCGAGCCGGACCAGTCCGTAAGTTGCGGCCAACGAAAGCTGAAAACCAATCTCAAAGATTATTTTTGGTTCAAAGAGTGCCAATACCCCAGCCGCCAGAACTAGAATATTAATCGATCGACTCGGCCGGCCAAGATACTGGGCAACTAGCAGCGAGGCGGCCATCACGGCCGCTCGCAAGATCGACGGCGGCGCGCCGGACAAAATCACGAACACAATTATCAATCCAAATGCGATGCCGACAGACCGCCGACCAAGCAGCGGCCAGAGCAGTGAGCGGACGTTACTCGTTAGGATGCTTAGGTTGTAACCTGAAACGGCGATCAAATGCGTCAGGCCGACGGTTCGAAAGACCGCCAATAGATCAGGGTCAAGTTTGGTTCGATTGCCGATTAGGATGCCGGTCAAGAGCGAGCCGTGAGGTTCGGGTAGGGTGGTGAAAATCCGGTCGATTAATGTTTCCCGAAAACCATTGATCGTACTTAGAATTGCAGCGAACGGCTCGGTCGGTAGCCAAGCCTCGCCGCCAGTTAGTTGCCAAACCAGTAGCCCGCCGATTATTCCGAGCGCGCCGGCCGCCGCTGTTTCGATACGTTCGTCCTGCCCGCTTAATAGCAGTACCAGCCATAAGCCAGCCAACCAGGCGAGCAAGATTTGTGGCACCACCACTCGCGATCCTATAACCAAGCCAGCCACGAGTAGCACCCAAAAAAGCAGCAATTTTTGCGAGTCACTAGGGACGCTGCGCATAAAATATTGTTACTCCAAAACTAGAAAAATCGCGAAGAATTACCTAAACTGCTAGCAAATGACTGCCAAGAAAAAAACCACCCACCACGAATCGACTAAGCCAGAACTTGAAAAAGAAGTCGCCCAACTTAAGCACGCCCTCGTCATTAGCGAGGATTCGCGCACCCGACTGGCCAGCGACTACGCCAATCTCGAACGCCGCATCGAAGCTGAACGCGACGAAATAACTAAGCGAGCTGGCGCTCATTGGTTGTCTAAGCTGTTTCCGATCATGGACAATTTTTACCGAGCGGCGACGCACGCTCCGACGATTTCAGCGGACGGCGTCTTGGACGAGGACGAACTAGGGCGAATCCATAAATATTTTGAAGGATTAAAGCAAATTGAGCGTCAGCTCGAGGAAACGCTTGCTCAAGCAGGGTTAGTCCGAATAAAAACCAAAGGCGAGCACTTTGACCCCAATATGCACGAAGCGATATCGTACGAAGACAGTAATTTACCGGCCGAAACGATTATTGACGAAGTTGAGGGCGGCTGGCTGCTGAACGACGTTGTCCTGAAACCGGCCAAGGTCCGCGTGTCCAAGGGATGAACGAGGAGCTGTCTCCTGGTCAAGAGTATGCAGACTGGAAGGCACCGGACACTGGCGAGAGTGCGCCCGACAACGAAGTAACACCCGAGTTGATCACTGACCCGGCTGAAATTAATCGATTGTTAACCGAGCAGCACGCGTCAAACTTTTTATTCTTGCACCAAACTGGTGCGGAAACGGCTGACCAGATCGTTGCTAGTGCCGAGTATTTTACGTCCGGACCCGGGATCGAAGGTACGGTCGCGTTCATGGAACCCGACCAGATTTCACAAGTATTGCCCGAGCTCGACAAGGATCAGCAAGATCGTGTTTTATTAACACATAAAGGCGCAAACGGAGCTGTTATTGCAGTTTTCCCTCGTTCGATTATTGAACGAGAAATTGCTGAAGGCCGGATCGACAAAATGCATGGCCCCAGCACCGTGGATGAAATCCTAACCGACAAGGTCGCTAGAGGTGAGCTGAGTCAAGTAGGCCTACCAAACAACTTTCTGTTTGGCTCGTATCACGACGCCGCACTTCGCCTCAACCCGAACTACGACCCTGCTTTCAGTGAACCGAGCAAATAACTTCAGCCATTGACAAATGTAAAGGAAACTTTACAATTTTTCTTAGAACAAAACTTTAAGGAGGCTGTAAAAACTATGGCAAAGATAATTGGAATCGACCTCGGGACAACCAACTCCGCCGTTGCCGTTATGGAAGCCGGCAAGGCCAAAATGATCCCAACCGCCGAAGGTGGCAACTTAGTGCCGTCGATCGTGGCGATGTCAAAAAAGAACGAACGGCTAGTTGGCCAACTGGCCAAACGCCAGGCCGTTACCAACCCAGAGAACACTGTTTTCTCGGTTAAGCGTCTGATTGGCCGCAAGTTTGAAGACGAAGAAGTCCAGCGTGACCTCAAGTTAATGCCGTACAAAATCGTTAAAGCCGGTGACGGCGTTAAGGTGACTATGGGCGACAAAGACTACACGCCGCAGGAAATCTCTTCGATGATTTTGGCCAAGATCAAGGCCGACGCCGAATCCTACCTTGGCAGTAAAGTCGACGGCGCCGTTATTACGGTTCCAGCCTACTTTAGCGACTCCCAGCGCCAGGCAACCAAAGATGCTGGCCAGATTGCCGGCCTCGACGTTAAGCGCATTATCAACGAACCAACCGCCGCCGCGCTTGCTTACGGCCTAGGTAAAGAAAACAAAAAAGACCAAAAAATCGCCATTTACGACTTTGGTGGCGGTACGTTCGACATTACAATTATCGAAGTCGG
>CAYGDK010000020.1:0-12596 GCA_964348645.1 uncultured Candidatus Saccharibacteria bacterium
GACGGTTTGTACGCTGATGCTTTTGAGAAGACTCGCAAAACCCTGCTTGACGCCGTTGGAGCTTCGGCTGGCGTTGAGGCTGATGCGCTGCGCGAAGCAATTAGGCAGGCAAACGATCCGGCTCAGCTAACCAGGCTGACGGAGAATCTTTCGATTGCGGCAGCAGCACAAGCACAGGGTGGTAACACCCGCGAAAGTGTGGCCAGTGTAGTTGCTCAAGCAAATCAGGGCACCCGCGAGTTTCACCAGGCACACAACGAGCTTATGAGTCAGGCCGACCTGTCCAAGCTCGAGCAAGCTATCACGTCCTCCTTGCAAGCGGGCGGGCAGGACATGGCTGACGTCCTGAGCCGAGAACTTGGTGAAGGGGTTAATAAGCTATCGCAAACACTTGGCAAGCAGCTCAACCCCGAAGAACAACGCAAGATGTTCCAACAGATGGCAACGCAGATTCAGGGGACAATGGTCGGACCAGGACAGAAGACACTCCGAGCTGTCCTGCAGAATTCGCTCCAGAGTCTGCCTAAAACTTTCGCCAAAGTCGTCGGTGTCCATACCCTCCAGCCAAAGGCGATGGAGGTCCGCGTTGTTAACCAACCACCCGCTCAACAGCCGCCAGAGACCCCGCCACCAGCGGCACCAACTAGCTAATGCCCGAGCGCGTCACTAGCCCGCCCGAACACGAGACGCTCCCGCGCCTACAAGAGTACTTAGCGACCCACTTGGAACGGCACGGCCACAAGATCACGCCGACTGAACTTGGCCACTTAATCGGCAACATTGAAACTGCCGATTTATCCAATGACCCGTTGGTAGCTGTCGTTGGCCGAGTACCGATTGCCAAAGTCCGTCACGGCGAAGTGACTTTAGACCGTCAGTTTCACGAATTTAGCCAAGAGCAGCAAGCCCATGTCCTGCTTCATGAGTACAGTCACGCGCTAACTTGGTTCTTGCGAGAGCAGCCGGAAGGTGAACGGTACGCCGCCCTAAGCCAACTCGTCGCTTCGCTGCCAGGCCACCAGGTTTCGTACTACGTTAATTACCTCGAAACTGCTGTCGACGATACCCCGGAAAAGCAAGCATTTATTCACGAGGAGCGATTAGCGGAAGTTTTTGCTCAGTACTTGGAGAGTGATCGCACTTTTGGAGGTTTCATTACAGCTAAACTGCTGGAATTTCCTCAAGGTGATCAAGATATAAACGAAGAGGAGCGGCGATCGTTTGAAGAAATTGCCGCTCAAGTCGGCGAGCTCGGCGAGTATCTGGATATTGCCGACAGCGAAGAGGAGCGCGAAGCTTTCCTGGAGCGCCATTCCGATCTACTACCTCACTACGAACTATGGCGAGAAATGACGGCCCTACTCGATGAAACTGACTTCTCGATGCTCGAAGGTTTCCACGATGATATTGAGGATGACGACTACGAGTTCTGGGAAGACTTAGCGTTGGCCGAGTATCTTCACTCCGAATCTGTTTCGTCCGGCGCATCTGCCCGGACAGCTTTTGGTCAGGAGACAGCCGACAAGAAGGCCCCGAGCTCGTTCCTAGCCGATATCATCAACTTCTGGCGAATTTTCCCCGACTAGCTTACCTAGACGCCTTCCTCCGTTCGGTTATGATGGAAGAAGGAGGGAGAGGGTTTGGACGCAAAAGTTCCACAAAGAATTGACATGGAAGACCGAGTGATCGGTCCGTTAACGTTGACCCAGTTTTTCTATGTCCTTTTTGGTGGCCTCACTCTTTACCTACTCAACTCCTGGACAGCCGGTTCACCCTTCCGGATATTTTATTACGTATCTTTCCCGATTATTGCGACGCTCTCGATTGCTTTAGCTTTTGTCAAAATCCAAGAGCGGCCGTTTATTAACTTTCTCGGTTCGCTCGTTCGTTACGTCCAGCGACCGCGCCGTCGCGTCTGGCTAAAAGGCCAAAACCCCAAAATGACTCGTATCGTCACCAGCGACGACAGCCAAAAACAAGATAAACCGCACAAGGACCTCGATCGAGCGCGAGTGCAGGACATTGCGCGAGTATTGGATGATCACAGCTAATGGCTAAGAACGACAAAAAAGCTGCCGAGACGGCAGCGACTCAAAAATACGTCCAGATCTCGGAGATCCGCGACGACGTCGTCGTATTGCATGACGGGTCGTTGCGCCAGGTTGTTAAGGTCACCCCGATTCCAACTGATTTGCGCAGCCAAAAGGAGCAAGAAGCGGTTATTTATCAGTTTCGCAGCTTCTTAAACGCTCTGCGGTTTCCGGTTCAGATTGTTATCCAGGGACGGCGCGTCGATCTAAGTAAATACGTTCAAAAACTCGAGGGTGTGGCGGCAGAAGAACCGAACGAGCTGCTCCGCATTCAGCTGGTTGATTACATCGACTTCATAGAACGCCTCAGTAACGAAGTTAATATTATGGATCGGACGTTCTACGTCGTGGTGCCGCATAGCAAGATTGTGTCTGACGCGACAACAAAAAAGAGCATTATCGATAAATTACTTGGCGGCAAAAAGACCAAAGAGACCGTTTTTACCACCGAAGAGTTTCAAGAGCTGCGCAACCAGCTAGCCGAGAAGTCCCAAGTTGTTTCTGGCCGTCTTGAATCGATGGGTATTCGTTCGAGCCTGCTTAACACCCAAGAACTAATCGAACTCTTCTATAACGTTTACAATCCCGAGGAGGCTACTAGTGAGCGTGTCGGTGACACGAGCGAGATCACCAGCGCTGTCATTAAGCACAAGACGGAAACTGGCTTACCGGCCTCTGTTGAGGAAATCCTTAATTCTGTTCGGACTGGTCAAGCGGCACCGCCCGCTCCTGAAGTTGCGACCCCTCCGTCACCCGCCCAGCCGGCTCAAGCGCCCGCCGCGCCAGCCACGCCAGCCACCGCTCCCGAAACAGTTACAGCCCCAACCGTCGCGCCCAAGAAGAGTCTCGGCGAAATTATGTCGCGCTTGGGCGGCAAGAATGAGAAAACGGCCGAACAGATCGAGATGGATGTCTTCAAAAAAGGACTGGCTGACGTTTTGGATGTTATTGCCCCAGCCGGCATGGCCATTAACGCCAATTACGTGGAGATTGGCAGTTTTTATGCCCGAACTCTCTTTGTCTTTACTTACCCCCGCTACCTGACCAGCGGCTGGCTTTCGCCGCTCTACAACCTGGACGCTACGATCGATATCAGCATGTTCATCTACCCAATGGAGACAAACATCGTCCTCAACCAGCTCCGACGCAAAACGACCCAGCTCCAATCAAGCCTTCAGGTTGAACAAGAAAAGGGTCTAATCCGTAACCCAGAGCTCGAAACAGCCATTGGCGACATAGAAGAGCTGCGCGACACGCTCCAGAAGGGCGAGACTCGACTATTTCAGTATTCGCTTTACTTCACCATTTACGCCAAGAGCCAGGAGGACCTGCAAAAACTAACCAAACAGATCGAGACGACGCTCGGCGGCATGCTGGTTTACACCAAGCAGGCGCTACTCCAAATGGAACAGGGCTTTAACACGACACTCCCGATGGCGCTCGATGAACTGGAAATCGTCCGTAACCTCGATACCGACTCGCTCGCTACTGTCTTCCCGTTCTCGAGTCAGGATATCTCCCATCACGACGGCGTTCTGTACGGAATCAACCTGCACAACAGCTCGCTCGTTCTCTTTGACCGGTTCAAGATCGAGAACGCCAACCAGGTTGTTTTCGCCAAATCCGGTGCTGGTAAGTCTTATGCGGTTAAGCTCGAAGCACTCCGCAGCCTGATGATCGGAACCGAGGTTATCATTATCGACCCCGAAAACGAGTACAAATCACTCTCGCAGACAATCGGGGGTAGTTATATCGAGTTATCACTTAATTCGGCGCAGAAAATTAACCCGTTTGACCTGCCGCACTTCTCCACCGACACCGAAGATACTGGCGAGGATCTACTCCGCACGACGATCGCCAGCCTGCACGGCCTAATTTCCCTGATGGCCGGCGGCTTAAGCCCGGAAGAGGACGCTATCCTGGATAAAGCGCTCTACGAAACCTATGCCTTGAAAGACATCTCGGTTGATCCGGCGACACAAAACAATCCGCCGCCACTCCTGATCGACCTAATCAACGTGCTGTCCAACATGAACGGCGGGGAAAACTTGATTAACCGCTTACTTAAATACTCCGAGGGTTCGTTCTCTAATTTATTTAACGCCCCAACCAACATCGACTTAACCAACCGGCTAACCGTCTTCTCGATCCGCAATATGGAAGACGAGCTACGGCCACTGGCGATGTACCTGGTCCTGAACTACATCTGGGGCCGAGTTAAAAGTCAGCTCAAGCGACGACTGCTCGTTATCGATGAAGCTTGGTGGATGATGCGCTTCGACGATACGGCTAAGTTCTTAAACGCTATGACCAAACGCGCTCGCAAGTACTACTTGGGCGTGTCGGTAATCAGTCAAGACGTCGAAGATTTTGTCGAAAACTCGTACGGCAAGGCGATTGTTTCTAACTCCAGTACCCAGTTACTCCTTGGTCAGTCCCCTGCAGCCGTCGATAAACTAGCCAGCGTCTTTAAGCTGACCGACGGCGAGAAGCAGTTCCTTTTGACTGCAGACGTTGGTCAGGGGCTTCTAGTGGCTGGCATTGATCGAGCCGCTATTCAGATTATCGCCTCGTACACCGAGGATCAGTTTATTACGACCAACCCTGAACAACTTTTGATGATGTTCGGCCAGGAAGTAACCAACAATGGCTAACGATCCGGTCACCAATCCAGATCTCGATAGCCAACTCGGCCCATCTGTTACCCCCGACGAAACCGACATTCTCGATCAGCAGCCAGATCAGACACCAATTGATTCCCTAAACGATATTCTCGACTCTGGTCAAAACGCCAAAGATACCTTCGACGACGTTAAGGATCTAAAGGAAAAAGTACAGAAGTGGCGCGGCAAAGGAGCTGAGAAAGCCGTTGAGGGCGCCGAAACTGCCGGTGAGACAGCTGTTACCGGGGGCGCCGAAGGTGCTGCCGTCGGAACAGAGGCGGCCACTGCCACCGAAGCGGCAGCCGGTACGGCGGCAAAAAGTGGTGCCAAGCAAGCGCTGAAGAACGAAACAGTCGCCGCCGGTAGGTCTGGTTGGCTCAACGCCACCAAGGGTAAAATTGCCGAAGGCCAGGCTAAGGTTGCTGCTCGTCAGGCGGCCAGAACGGCCGAGCGTCAAGCAGTTAAGCAGGCCGGTAAGGCCGCTGCCAAATACGGCGCCAAGGCGGCCGCTAGGTGGGCCGCAGAAGCCGCATCCGGCCTGGCTGATGCCGGACTATCTTGGATCTTACTCGCCGCTGACGTTTTACTAACAGCCGCGTACGCCCTTATTAAGAAGTACGGCAAATATATTGCCGCTGGCGCTGCCGTCTTTATCGCTCTACCAGGCTTAATCTTTGCGTTCTATTTCGGCTCGATCGGCGCAACTCTAACAGCCGGTACGCCCGCCGAAAAAGCCCAGACAATTGTTGCCTTAGCACTCGGTGCCGACCCTTCTTCTGGTCGAGAAATAATTATCAAAGCCGCCGACCTAATGAAGGAGCGCCTAACTGGAATCATTAAATTACTACCAGGTGGGGCGCCCGCAATTGCTATCGCCGATGGTATACAAGCAAAACTCCTAGAGCTAACCAAGATCGCCGACCAACCCGAACAGCGCAAAATTCTAATGGCCGACATCAATGCCGACCTTAAAAAGATTAGTGACGCGCACCCCGATGTCCTCTTTAGTTCTGGTACGTGCGCCGATTTAAAGCCCTATATTGATACCGGCAAGTTCAAAGACACTCGCCCTGGTCGGATGAAAGATATGCAGACCATCTGGAAAGGCGTACTCAACAGAGGTAACCATCGAGAAATAACGAAGGACGAAGAGGGGCCGATCCCAGCCAATCCCCGCCTTTGTAGCGTCATAAAATTCATTCTAGATAATGGCTTCACTCTCGAGTCGGCAACCATAACCTATGGCCACCGACAGTACTCGCAACCTAAAAGAAATATCGAATCCCAACACTACTACGGTGAGGCTATAGATTTGGCCGTCATTAACGGCGTATACGGCGGCAAAAAGTGGCAGGAAGAAACTCGCAAATTGCAGCAGCTCCTGTCGGAAAATGCTAAGTCGCTTTACCTTTACGAGCTATGGGGCCCACACGCTATCTCGATCGATAACTGTAGCCCGACCACCAGGAGAATCGGTGGACACGATGACCATATTCATATTGGCATCGCTAACGCCAGCAAATCAGGAGCCTGCAAATGAGTCGGCTACAACGTGCGCTCCTCTATTTCTTTAGTTTGGCGCTCCTTGTCACGCCGTTAACCGATATTGCACTCAATTCACCTACTCTGATCGCGCGAGCTCAAACGACCACCGACGGACAAGAAGGTTTCTTGACTGAAGACGGCGAGTATTTTGTTCTTGAGGAACACGAAGAGGAGTTTGACAGCGATTCTGGCGTTAGCGACGAGTACGCCGCCGAATTTGAGAGCAAGCGCATCACGACCGATTTGATGCAGCTCCAGGCTTACGAGCAGGCGTTCGGTAGCCTCGAGATCTCCCCACAAGATGAAGAAAAGCTTCGCAACTACGACGTTGACGTCCGGGTGACCGACTATCTTATTTCACTCGTCACACCCGAGGAGCTCGGCGGCTACGGATTTGACCATATAAAAGTCGGCCGACTCTTCAAGAACTACGATTCCGACGGCGTCGGCAAATACGACCGCGAGACCAACACACCGGAAGAAGACGACCAGACAATCTCGACGCACCATCGCGGCCAGGCAGTTGATATCACCGAGGTTGGCGAGATTAAGTGTAAGCTCGTCGAGAAACGACGGGTCGGCGGCAATACGACCCGCTGGCAATCGCCAAAACCGATTAAAGTCGCTTGGCAATCAGTCGACGGCATTGCTCGCAACCCGACGCCCAAGAGTCCAAGTTTAGTCGAAACAGCCGGCGTCATGTCAGCCGAAAGCATTCTTCGCATGCTCAACGAGTCAGGTGAGTTCGACCAATACGTCGATTACGTGCGCGGTACCGATATCAACTCGATCCTAACCTACGTCGGCGTCAACATTCTGCTTAAAGGCATGGGTGTGACCAAGATTACCGGCGACCCAATGGCAGATGGCTTACTGCGTTCCCTGGGCGCCTCGCTCCTCGAGCAGAACGTCAGCGACTTACCAAATGGTTTGATCGCTCAAAGCGGTCAGGAAAACGCCTCTATCGCCGTCGCCCGCGCCCGTATTGAGGAAGAACTCAATCTGCCGGCTGGTACGCTGCGCGGTACAGGTTGGAAAGAAGCGTTACGCAACGCCGGTAAGCGGACGCTGGAGAATGCACTCGGCTTACCAACTCTTTTCCTCGAAGACCATCCTTTGAGCGAAGCCACCGCCCTTGAAACCAGCCGAGCAGCTCTGCGCTACTTCGCCCAGGGCGATGAGGCCTTTGACCTGATCGACGGCGCCATCGACAAAATCCAGGCTAACGACGAGCAGGGACTGATACTAGCAGGTGTTAACGTCCTCGGAACCGCCCTTAATTTGACCGCTAAGCAACGGGCAGAGCTCGAAGCGGCTGCGCGTCAGGATCGGACGCCAAACATCAGGACGGACAGTATTGCCGTTAATAAGACTATTCCGCTAGCCGCCTTGCCACTCTTCTTCTCCGAGAACCCAGCCGAACAAGATTTGGCTAGAACCGCCCTGCGACAAATGGGCGACGACTTCTTGCGCCAAGCGATGCAGAAGAGTGGGCTGCGAGAGTACGATGGCATCGGTAGCGCCCTGTACACCAAACTCGTCTCCAACCAATCAATCAACGTCAGCGAGATGTTAGAGCAGATCGGCAACCGTAAACTTGAGCTTGATTACGGACTGAGCTCCGGTGACGTTCGCCTCCTTACCCAACAAGGCAAAATCGGCAAGGGCGAACAACGTATTGCTGATGAGCTCAATAAGGAATACGACCTCAAAGAAGACGAAAGTGTTACAAAAGAAGAAGTCGACCGCATGCTGGCTGGCCGTAACTTTGATCTAGCCAAAAGAATTGGCGGCTTTGAGAGCGATAAGGTCTTTGGTTGGAATCGCGGTACCGGATTTGCCATCCTATCAGGTAAGAAAAGCTTTACCGAGGCGGCTGGAGAAATCTTTACTAACGCCTTCGGCCAGATTCTTGGGCTCAACGAGGGCACCGAGTTCTCAATGTCTGGCGACTTACAGAAGAACTACGGCATGGCAATTCTTGAACAAAATTTGGGCATTAAGCTCGATAAAGCAGCGGCCGACCAATTTGATAGTAAAAAGTTGCTGACAGCATTTGGCTTCCCAACTGATCGGAGTCTGGCAACGCTCCGGGAGGACAGTGGCTTCTGGTTTGAACCCGAAACCGTTGAGCAACTGGCGATAATGGATGCACGGATCGGGGCAGCTAGCGGAACCAGCGAACGTTTCCTTAAGGGCCAGATCAACACCGAACAGTTCGGCCGGCAAACAGCGACTAACAGTATCGGCAATGTGGCATTCGATCAATTATGGAACTTCTTTGGCCTTGATGATCAGTACCGCCTCTCCCGGGATGAAGGCCAGCTGCTTTTTGACACCCTGAAAGACTGGGAGAATGCTGGCTTCGAGAAAAAGGATCAGGTATTCCAGCTCGCTCACAAGCTCATCGGGCGTTCGCTCGATTCGAAAACCGGTTTTGCTATCGATACCTTTGTGACGTTCATCATCGATCCGACCGCTGAAAACGCCACCAACATGTTGATGTACCAAGGCGTACGCCAGTTGGCGCTTTCGTTTGGCGTTAACCTAAAGGATTTTAAGGATAGTGACCTCAAAACAATGGCTGACCGTATCGTTAAGGTTTTCAACGGCACGGCTTCAGGAATAGAGAAAGAAACACTCATCAACCAAGTGATGGATGCCACTAATATTCCGGAGCAGTACCGGGCTGATGCCGCCGCTTTTGCCAGAGGCGACTTCCGCACCGTTCTATCTTCTTGGTCGGCTGTTATCTGGTCAGAGTTCGCCAACAAGTATCTCCCAGACGACGCTCGCCTTTCATACGAAGAGATGCGGCAAGTCTTTCGCTACGACAACGAAGCGGCCGTCGTTGATCGCGCCAACGCTATTATCGCCGAATCAGGTAAGACGAGCCTAACGGAAGAAGAGTATCTGAGCGCTCGAGATCAGGCGAGACGTGAATTGGCCCAAGAGTCAAAGGATAACGCTCAGTTTAAGATTTCTGACGCTTTACTTGAGCAAGCTCTCGATCAAAACCTACCAGTCAACTTCAGCCGCCGCATGATGACAGGTAGCGACAAGGACCGGGCCGAGATGCTGCTCGACTTCGGATTCACCCAGCTAGACTCGATCCTCCGGGGAATCGAGCCAAGCTATCAAGAGGGAACCTTGAAGAAGATTTACGAAGGTAAGCTAACCGCCAAAGACGCCGATCAAATCGTACTCTCGATTATTAGCCGAAGTGGCGTTAGCTTCGGACCGTTCGACACTGGTTTCGTCACTCAGTTCTACAGCTTCATTAAGTCACAGGGCAACAAGGACTTCTTCACCAACCCAAGCTACAACAATATGTGGTCGTACTTCGACTCATGGTTTGAGAAAACACTCGGTATTGGTGATTTGCCAGGAGGCTTGAGTCGATCAGTCTACTACGCCTCCAAAAATGGCTGGAAACTCGACGCTGGCTTAACCGACGCAGCTGGCAAGATTATCGTTCCGTCACTGCAACAGTTGGGTGAAAACTTTTTAGCTTCAAGGCTAAGCCAGTGGGGCGATAAACAGTTTAATCTGCCGGCTGGTTCGATCTATCAGATGTATAAGGCTGGGCAAGCAGTTTCGACCGCTTCTAGGGCGTTGGCGGTCGCTAAAGCCGCCGGCGATGCGACGAAAGCCGCTCAAGCCGCCAGTAGTCTCAGTAAGGCACAGGCCGAACTGACAGCGGTTGTTATTACGATTGCTCTTAACGCTTGCCAAGCCTGTCAGCAATTCTTCGCCTCGGTGGACCAAGCCATCGCTGCGCCACCAGGTTTTACGAATATGGCCGTGTCGGGCGCTATTGCGATGGCGCTGGGCTTAGGACCCGCAGGCTTGATCGCAGCCGCTGTCGTTTACTTTGTCGGCGTTTACCGAGTCGACTACCTCTGCCCGATTCCGCCGCCTGATAAGTTTGCTTCCAGCGAATTTGACAGCGATTACGATAAATTGGATTACACTTGGCCAAACTACTACGAAGACGAAACGAAGGTCGTTAAGGACGTCCCAGCTCCTGGCGAAAATCCGTTCGACTGGGATGACGGCCTACCCTTTGCCGACGGCAACAATCCGAACCTTTGGCGAGCTTGGGCCAGGTACAACACCGGCAAACTCCTTGAGGCATCGATGACATACGGCGAAGAACGAGTTCGACCGAATAAACCCAAACAGATCGTCACCTTCCGCCGCGCCAACGCTGAGTTCTTTTACCCACGTATCCACACCACGTTTGGTGAGTTAGCCCTATCATTTGGCTCCGTTGGTCTTGGCTATACCCAGACGACAACGAAGGTTACCGACTCTGTCCACGTTGCGTTCGGAGGATTCTTCTAAACAATGAAGCGACTTCGGGGTGGCGGTGGAACAGGTTGTATGGCGGGTTGTGGCGTCGCCGCTCTGTTAATGTTGATTATCCCACTGATGCTAGCTGGTTTTGCGCGCGACAAGGACCTAACCAAGCCCACTGGCGGATCGGTTATCGGTGAAGGCGGCTGCCTATCTCCGCTAACTCCAACAATTAACGATCAGGCGGCACTCGGAGACGCTATCGACGCCTACATCAAGGGCATCGCCCCACGCTCACCAATGGTTGGTACCGGCAGCGATTTCGTCACTGCTGGTGTTAAGCACGGCATCAACCCGATCTGGGTTATTACAATCGCCCAAAAAGAGTCCGGTTTTGGCATGGCTGGATTTGCAGCCCAGAATGCTAATAACGCCTTCGGTCGAACAGCCACTGCTAGCCAGCCACATATCGTCAGCCCCACCGGTCGTCGGTGGTATAAGTACGATTCGTTTGCGGCAAGTGCAGATGGCCAATCCGAGTACTTGAAGCGTCGCTATATCGACGAAGGCCTGACGACCATGAGGGAGATTGTCTACACCTACGCTCCACCGAGCGAAAACAACACTGAGCAGTACATCAAGGACATCGAGCGTTCGATGGGTAAGCTAGCCGCCCTGGCTGGCTCGGCGCTCAACTGTAGTGGTAGCGGTTCTACCGGGGGATCGGTTGCGCTTGGAGATGTTCCGGCTGGTAACGACGTTGGTATCTGCAAAAACGCCCGCCAGATCCCTCGGACCATTCCGGTTAAGAATAACCGGTTAGCTCACACCACTCTTGTCCGTAAGTTAGAGTTACTCTGGGATCGCAACAAAACCTGGCGAGTTACCGAAGCCTGCCCGCCGAGCTCACAACACGCCGACCGTAATCACTACAACGGCCGCGCGGTCGATATCGCGCTTAATCCACCCGGTAGCGCTACCGAGGAAAAGATTCGTCAGCTCCTCGAAGACGTCCGAGCAGTTGGGTTCGATGACGTCCTTGACGAATACCATCGCGACACTACCTATAAAACTGGCGGACATATTCATCTAGAATGGCATGGTAACTAATGCAACAACTGACACCTAAGGGTAAAAAAATCATCCGGCTGGCAGCAATACTGGGAATAGTTCTCTTTGCCAGCATCGTCTACTGGACGATTCAGGCCAGAAAGACTCCTGACCCAGTTGGAACAGGGACGATTGTGACCGAAACCCCGTCTGGTTTTACGGGACGGCTGCCCTACACCGGAGAGGGCTATACCATCGACTACATTGCCAGCGACGACACATACATCGTTAATATCTATCAGGATCCGGTTGAGGGTCTAAAGGCGTCAGCGACAAGGTACTTATCCAAGAACGGCGCCAAAACCCCGCCGAGCAAAATTGAGTTCTTCCTTGGCCCGGATGTATCCGAACACGTCGGACCGTAAAACACTGGGCTGATCCCTAGACACCCTTAGTGACGATCCCTATACTTGTGCCACAGAGGTGTTGTTGTGACACAAGTTGCTCTTCTAATTGCCATTTGCTTGAGCGGTGCCAGCCCGGCCCAACTCAAGCCCGACCGAATCATCGACTGTTGGGAGATATCCAACAGCGGCTGGGACAGTGAGACGTTCACCTTCAGGAAAGACGGCTCATTCACCCATGACTGCCGAGATGGCACGACAACCAAGACCGATGCCGGTACTTGGCAGATCAAGAACGCCGACGTCACGCTCCGAACCAAGGCCGGTAAGGTACTGGCCACTATTCATTTCGAAGCCGGCGCCTCAGTCCATACTGACGCATTGGTTTTTGGGTCCGATGTGATGGCCGAGCGTTCGTACTGGGTCGCGGAACAACGGCTTGCTGCCAAGATTGCCGACCCCACCGAAGCGATCAGCTCCATCGAAAAGGGCGGAGCTGGGTACCGGATCGGGTTCTGGGAAGGCAAGAATCCACGATTCGTCGT
>CAYGDK010000021.1:0-3067 GCA_964348645.1 uncultured Candidatus Saccharibacteria bacterium
CTGTTCGGATTCTTTAGTTCTTGTTCGAACCGGTGATTAGATCCGATGTTTTGAGCGTGAGCGGTGCCAATAAAAAAAGACGTCAGGCTTGGTTTATCAATCGAGCTCTGGACTGGACTATTATTTTTGAGCGACTCACAGTCGAGCGCTCCGGAATCTGCTGCATAGGCGGGCGTGGTGAGCATTGAGCGGCTAGCCGCCTCGCACAGTAACGGCTGAATAGTATTAACAACTCCCTTGAATAGCTCGGCGACTAAACAGCCAAGCATCTTGGCGATCATGACGCCGATGCCTTCGGTGAATAGTTTTAAGAATCCCTGAACAGCGCAATCTTTTGTCAGGTCGGCCGGGATACTAGCTCCCTTAACGCCCCAGTGGGATGCCCAACCGTAATCCTTAAGGTTAATACAGTTGCCGCTCAGGTTAGACGTCTCGTAGCCGCGATCGCTTATTTCTACGTCCGCCCCCTTGCCGGCTGGGCCGACCTTGGTAACGCCATCTTTATCTAGACAGTTATCGCTCGAAGGGTCCTTGGGTACATCATAAATACGAGCGTAGAGGTCAGTGTAGCTTTCTTTTGTGACAGCCCATCTCTGGAGCTCGACTGGGTCTACGCGTCGGGTAGCGGCATTTGACTCGTCCTCCCAATACTCGACAAGACCATCTAGACCACGATCGTCTAGTGAAAAAGTAACACCCGTGATTCGGGACTCGACACTGTTATTATTAGCGTCGCGCCGAATTGCGTACGTCTCAAATGTTGTCCAATCCAACTGGCGTGAATCGATCGGGGAGGTGGCCGTATCGACCAGTGTTCCGCCGTTACCAAATATGTAGGCGAGTTTAAACACTATATCCGGGCGACCAGATCCGTCATCACCGGCGACTATCACTATTGGCTTCTTACCTTCCTCTGTGAAGACTGAAACTTTATATGGTGCGTTATTGCTACCGGCAAACCACTTTCGAAGCGTATCGAGGCTGACAGTTTCGCCTTCGACCGTATTGTCTGGGTTACCCCAGCCGTTAAATACGTTGCCGCATGTGGTGTATTTCTTGCCGTTAACGGTGACTTCACCAAGAACGTAGTAGCGGTACTTGCCAGCACTAGTTGGTTTATCTGAGACTTCTGGCTTCCAGGCTTTTTGGTTGGTGCCGACATCGGTAGTGTTGCCAAGAGGTACGTCGCCCTGAATCGTCGTTAGGACGTGAGCAGCACCCTCCAGCGCGCGCTTGACGCTCACTTGCGGCTGAGTAGCGTTCCGCAAACCCTTTTGTAAGGTGACCGTCAGCTCAAAAACGGCTGGCTCACCCTTCTCGGCATTGCCGGATTTACCCTGTTTGACGGCGATATTGGCTGTGAAGCCGACTTCTCGAGCGGTTGTGGCGCCTTCGCAGAACTTAGCGCTATCGCTTTTTCCTTTAGTGACTAGTTGTGGGGTCGAGCAGCCCTGAGTCTTCAGCGTCTCGGTTGAATTAATCTTTGAGTAGCCTTTTACCAGAACAAACAGTCGGTAGGCACCATCGGGCAGTCCGCCGGTGTACTCGCCGGTCCAAGTGTTTGTAATTTGGCCTTGATTAGAGAGCGATACGGTCCCGACCTTGCTCCAGTTTTCGGCGGTCGTCGTCGCTCGGTAAACTGACGCCTCGACTCTAGTGAGGGCTACTCCGAACGTTGTCGTGGCCGTGATTTTGGTGCCAACGTCGTACAAGTTGAGGCCGCTCGAGTACGGCGCCACGAAAGCTGTGCTTACCGAAGCGGTTGTAATGAGAATTGTATTCTCCGGCGTGCAGATTTGTGTCTGGGTATTAGTTTGAGCACGCGCCACCGGGACAATCGCGGCGCTAACAGATTCGAAGACCAGGAAAAACAGGGCTAGTCCAAATACGACTCGCCGCAGACGGCTCCAGAAGTGCCCTCCCATCATTCCTTCATCTTAATAACCTGTTTACTCGCTGGCAAATTATAGGACCAGATAACCAGTGACAGTAGCGGTGATGGTTGGTACACTATGCGTGAACTGTTCCACGCTTCGAGCGCGGAAGGAGGCACCTCGTGGTTTTAACTGCCAAAATCGTCGCTGCTGTCGTCGCGGTCGGCCTAGCCGTGCCCCTGACGACCACTATTCAAAAGCAAGCGTCGACTGCATCGACGCCCGACCCATTGATTGGTCGCTGGTCGCGACACGTCAACGCCGAGCCGATCGAAGGCTTCAACCAGTACATCGAACTCAAGAGCGGCAACCGCTACTCGTTCGGAACGGTCATTGATGGCAAGCAGGTGGAATCAAGTTTCGGTACCTGGAAACAGAATGGCCGAAAGTTTGTTTTCGTGGCTGACGCCAAGTCGCGGCAAGCGATGCTTCAGGACGAAGCCGAGCTGGTTGATGGAACGATGCTGCGGTTCTCGCCGCTGCATGGATTCTGCAAACGCTCTCACCCGCACGAACCGGTTCGGGAACCGGCGGTCGCGACTGAAACAAGGCACCAACCTGTCGTTTCGAGCCGAGTCGTCCCAACGACCCGGACTGAACGAGATTTGGTCGCCCAGCTTCGCCAGAAGTCGTACACCAGCCCCGATGGGACGTTCGTGGTCGACGCTGACCAAGACGGTCGCATCATTGTCACGATCAATCAGACTAGCCCCAAGGCCAAGTCGATCGAAACAAAGGTGGCGACCTATCTGAAGCAGAACGGCATCACGGACATCGCCACCCGGCGCGAGAACAACCGGTTGTGGTACCTGTACGAGTGCCCCGACTAAAGGGCTACTCGCCCGACTCGCTATAGAGCGGATCAAGAAATTTGACCCGCTCTTTTGCTACTTCAGAGTAAGGTGCGGCGAGCAACGCAATGTCGCGACTTTTTTTATTTAATTCAAAGGCACGGAGCGCAACTGGGCCAACCAGTTCGGCGCGAGTTTTACTATAAATCACGGCCAGTCCAACCAGTTTGCGGCTGTCTGTCTGCTTCGCTAAATAGCTGTCGAGTGCCGCGGCGCTGGTGGCGAGACCTTCTGTCTCGATGCGAGTTTGCTCGTTGGCTAGGCGACGATTATTGGCGACGT
>CAYGDK010000021.1:3167-12548 GCA_964348645.1 uncultured Candidatus Saccharibacteria bacterium
CCTTCTGTCTCGATGCGAGTTTGCTCGTTGGCTAGGCGACGATTATTGGCGACGTAGGTGGTGGCTAGCCCGGCAATTACAATGACTGCCGCCAGATAGAACCAGAAGCGACTGCTCATTGGAGTTCGCTTTGCATGGTTCTTGCGATCTCGTCGGTCACGTATGGGGCAAAGTCACCGATCATAACTAGCTGACGCTTAAGGGTATGAAGCAAGAAACTGTGACCATCTTTGGCTCGCTCGGCGTTGTTGCTCTCGCGAATGGCAGTTTTTTCGTATTCGAGCAAGTCGCCGGCAAAGGTGTCCCAAAAGAATTCGTACTGCTCTTCAAGCGCCAAATTAAACTGGAACTTAGCGAAATGGTCGAGGTTACGTTTCTCCAGGTTTTCCAGGCCAGCCAGGAACGTCTTTTCTTTTTCATCGAGTGTTTTGGGCAACGAGTCGGTTCCGCCGGCTTCAAGCGTCGCGACAAACCGACTGGCGTTCCAGACTTTAGTGACAAAATTGCGGTACTTGAGGAGTTTTTGCTCGCTGAAGCGCTGATTTTGGCCAGCGGTTGCTGACCCAAGTAGGCCCATGCGAACCGCGTCAGTGCCGTATTTATCGATCAGCGTCATCAGGTCGAGGACGTTGCCCTTACTCTTGCTCATCTTCTGACCGTGCTCGTCCAAAATTAGTCCGTGAAAGTAAACCGTTTTGAACGGAATTTGGTCGGTGAGCGCCTGGCTGAGCAGAATCATTCGCGCAACCCAGAAAAAGAGGATATCGGCGCCGGTCATCAGGAAGTCGGTCGGGAAGAACGTCTTTAGGTCAATCGCCTTGGTGTCCGGCCAGCCGAGCGTTGAGAACGGCCAGAGGCCTGACGAGAACCAGGTATCGAGCACGTCCGGGTCTTGGGTTAGTTTGGCCTTCGGGCCGGCTAGCTTTTGGGCTTCTTCGAGTGTTTCGGCCACAAAGACCTTGCCGGCTTCATCGTACCAAGCGGGAATCTCATGACCCCACCAGAGCTGACGGCTGATACACCAGTCGTGCAGGTTTTCCAGCCAGTGGAAATAAACTTTCTGAATATTCTTCGGATGAAATTGGATTGCGCCAGAATCAACGGCTTCAATAGCGTTCTCTTTGAGCTCGGTCACTTTCATAAACCACTGGGTACTTATCATTGGCTCGATCACGGCGCCGCTTCGCTCGCCGACCGGAATTCTGGTCGGGTGATCGGTCGTTTTCTCGATTAGCTTTAATTCGTCGAGCTTGGCCACAACCTGTTCACGCGCATCAATGGCCTTCAAACCGGCAAAATCGCCAGCAATTTCGGTTAATTTGGCGTATTTATCTATGGCCGAAATGATCGGTAGCTTGTGGCGCTTGGCCGCTTCGAAATCCTCGGGGTCGTGGGCCGGCGTAATCTTGACGGCACCGGAGCCAAATTCGGGGTCGACAAACTCATCGGCGATAACCGGCAGCTCCTTAACTGTGCCGTCGGGTAGCGTCATTGGCACGGTTTTGCCGACCAAATCCTTATAGCGGTGGTCGTCTGGGTGAACAGCGACGGCGACGTCGGCGAACATGGTTTCTGGTCGTTGGGTGGCGACGGTAACGGGACCGTACTTGATCCAGTAGAGCTTGCTGGTGGTTTCCTGGTGATTAACTTCGTCGTCAGAGACCGCGGTCTGAAGTTTGGGGTCCCAGTTGATTAGGTACTCGCTGCGGTAGATGAGCCCCTTGTTGTACAGCTCAATGAAAGCAGCACGGACAGCTTGCTGGGAGTGGTCGTCCATCGTAAAGCGAAATCTCGACCAATCGGCGCCCAGGCCTAGTCGGCGAAAAGCGGTTTTGAGGCGCGGCATATAGTGATCTATCCAGTCCCAGACTTCTTTCAAGAACTCTTCGCGACCGAGCTGGGAGCGGGTAACGCCTTTTTCTTTCTGAATTTTCTTTTCAACTAACGCTTGAACGGCAATCGCGGCGTGATCGGCGCCAGGTAGAACGAGAACTTTTTTACCGAGGCGGCGCTGATGGCGACCCATGACGTCCTGAGTGGTGTAGCTGAGACCGTGCCCCAGGTGTAAATCTCCAGTGACGTTCGGCGGAGGAATAACAATCGAAAACGGCTCGCCTTCGCCATTTGGTTCAAACAGGCCTTCTTGCTCCCAACGCTCATAGGTTTGGAGCTCGTTTGAGTGGTCGTACCGAGTCGGGATTTCCTTCATTTCCCATATTTTAGCGTCTTAACCTGAAATTGCCCAGAAAACCGCCAGCTAATGCATTGAAACCCTACTACAGAACACGTAAAATGCCCGAGCTAGGTGAACATTATGCCCTTTTCAACAAAAATCGTCGTTACGCCCGAAGTCCAGGGCAGTCACGGTACTCCCGTGAACACTTCCGAGATCGCACATCTCGTGGCCGAGTATCTTACAGCTGTTCGTGCGGACCTGCGCTTAGTGCAGTCGCCTCGAGCGCAGCACTTGTCTGTGATGAATCAACCGCTGGTCGACCAGGTGATACGTACCCTCGAAAACGAGGAGCCGTGGACCCTTAAGATCGAAGCCGCTCGGATTCCGGGCAATAGCCATCATCTGGCGGGTGACGTTCGGGCCTTTGAGGTAACCGACTGGAACTCGCTGCACGTGGTGGTGCAGCCGAATGGTACAGAATCGCGACGCCGCGGGTTCCTGTGTCTGCCGAAGTCGGTAGTAAAAGGTTCGGGTTCAATCCTCAATGCCTTACTCTACTTACTCGCGGCCGATGTCTCATACGTTCGGCTTGGACCTATGACCAGTCAGCTTCAGGAACGAGGAATGGAGCGTCTGAGCGGAGACCAGGGCGAGGAAGCGATTCGTCGTTTGTTGGTTTCGCGTGGCGAGTTCAGCAAGCAGCTGTCAAATACTCTCAAGCACCGGAACGCAAAGACATCGCTGCTCGAGCGATTCCTCGAAGCCGCAGGTGGAGTTTCAGTTGAGGTGCCAATTCTTTCTGTCGAGCAGGCAAAAGAAGTGGCCTTTAATTGGGTTGTCGCTCAGCGACTCAAAACCGACCGCTTGGGCCGTGAGGAAGTGTCGGGGTCTGCTCTACTGGGAGCCGTGATGATAGTCGAGCTGCTAGAAGAACAAGCCGATGGCCGATTCGGTCTGGGTGAGTACGGCTACTTCCTTCGGGAGTTGCTGCTTGATGAGCTGCGTCGCAAGGAGCGGCAGCGAATCCAAGATCGAAAGACACAACTGGGAAGAGAGATTCCGAAACTGAAAACGAAAATCGAAGAACTCAAGAGGGAGCTAGAAAAAGCCGAAGCCTCGCTTCGAGAAAAGGAGGTAGAACACTCCTCGATCTAAATCGTCACTCGGGCCGCGCAGAAATGCGCGGCCTTTCCATATCCTATAGAGATAAATTTGGGTCGGCTTGGACGCGGCGCCAGTCGTCGGGCCTGCCGAATAAGTGTCGGAAAACCGCTGCGGCACCGACCATGGCGGCGTTATCGGTGCAGTATTCAAACGGCGGAACAATAAAGCGCGTCTGGGGGCTGTTCTGGTGAACGGCTTGCTCGAGAGTTTTGCGTAAATGCTTGTTGGCCGCCACGCCTCCAACCAAGCAAACAGTCTGAATTCCGGGGTAGCTGTGCATCGCCCGGAGCATCTTCTTTTTAATCGTTTCACTAACTGTGTACTGAAAACTGGCAGCGATATCGGCCGAGGTGTGGCGAGCCAGCGGTTGCGGCAGCTTTTGGACTAAATGCGAAACGGCACCCTTGAGCCCGGAGAAAGAAAATTCCAGCGAGTCATTTTCGTTTAAGGCAATTGGGAGCGGATAAGTGTGTTCGTCGCCGTGTGTAGCTAGCTCGCTTAAGATCGGACCGCCGGGATAGCCCAACTCAAGCAGGCGAGCGACCTTGTCGAACGCTTCACCGGCGGCGTCATCCCTGGTTCGTCCTAAGTGCTGGTAGTAGCCGTGTCGCTCCATCAGGATTAGCTCAGTGTGGCCGCCGGAAACAATAACAACGAGCGCCGGCAGTTCGGGAACCTGTTCGCCCAACCAGGCGGAGTAAATGTGTCCCTCGAGGTGGTTAACGGCGTAAAAAGGGATATTTTTGGCCAGCGCAATAGTTTTGGCGGCGCTCATACCAATCAGTAAGCAGCCAACCAGGCCTGGGCCACAGGTAACGGCGACGGCGTCGTAGTCGAGTCGGCCATTCTTAGTTGCTTCGCGTAAAACTCTCGGCAAGTTCTCGGTATGGAGGCGAGCAGCAATGTTAGGGATAACGCCACCGGTTTCAGCGTGAACAGCCATCTGGGAGGCGACGACATTACTGACCAGTACTGGCCGGTAGTTTTGATCCTCGACAATAGCTGCCGCCGTCTCGTCGCAACTGGTCTCGATGGCTAAAATCTTCATTGTATTTCGCCAGTTGCTCGGAATACTCGTCCAGCTTTCGCTGCCTCGTAAGCGTCACAACTTGTTTCGATTGCTAATATTCTCACTCGTTAATTTTACAGGTTGGACGTATACTATGAAAGGAATGCTACGTTCTATCTTTCAGACCGAAGCCTGGAGCCACTTTAAGGAGCAATTCGGCTGGCGCACTCACAAGGTAGCGGGCTTTGCTGGCATGGAGCGGGTGATTGGCTTTGGTAAGTCGATGCTCTATTTCCCCGAGTTACCTCTAAACGCCGACTCTCTGGCGATGATTCGTCAGTCGAAACAGTCCGAACTAGTGGCTGGACGGATATTTACTCGTTTCGAATTCTTGAACGTCTGGACGCCCGAAAACGCCAAAGATTTAGTCGAGCTCGGCCTGGTTAAGTCCTTTGAAGACGTTCAACCAGACTACCGGCAGTGGGTGCTGCTCGACAAAAGTGAAGACGATTTGCTTAAGGAAATGAAACCAAAGGGTCGCTACAACATCAAAATTGCCGAGCGCCACAATCTACAAGTCGACTGGGGGACGGACGACCAAAAAATCGAATCGTTAACCCGTCTATATCAAGAAACTGCCAGGCGAACCGGTTTTGCTGGTCGCGGCGCTGATTATTTTCAGAAGCTAATGACAGCTATTCGCGCGGAAAAACTCGGAGAAATTGTTACGGTTTCACACGAAGGCGAAGTTTTAGCGGCAGCGCTGGTGACGTTTTACGGTAACGTCGCCAGCTATTTGTACGGCGGATCTGGTGGTGACCGCAGTTTAATGGCGCCGTACCTAATGCACTGGGCAGCAATCAAGCGCGCCAAGCAAGAAGGCTGTGCAGTTTACGATCTATTAGCCATCGCCCCACCAGAAAAAGAGAATCACGTTCACGCCGGCCTGACCCGCTTTAAAACGCAATTTGGTGGCGAATCGGTGCGGATGCTGGGGAGCTGGGACTTGGTTCACTCTCGCTTCTGGTATACCATGTACCGGTACGCACAGAAGCGTCGTCGGAGGGCACTCTAATAATGCTTGGCAATCTCAAGAAAAAAATCCGACAAGCAACGCCGGACTGGTTAATCAACCTTTACCACCTCGCTCGAGGTGTTTTAGCGGCGTATCGCTACGGCCACCCATCGAAGAAGATGCGCATTATCGGCGTCACGGGTACCAACGGCAAAACGACGACCTGCCATTTAATTACCTCAGTACTTGAAGCCGGCCACCGGCCGGTTGGCATGATTACCACCGTCGGTTTTAAGATTAACGGTCGGTACATCGAGAACAACCTCAAAATGACGACGCCGAGCCCGTTCCTGGTGCAAAAGCTCCTTCGTCAGATGGCAGACGCCGGTTGCCAGGACGTCGTGCTGGAAGTAACCTCGATCGGCCTGATGCAGCACCGGCTTTGGGGGATCAAGTTCGACACAGCTGTTTTTACTAATCTGACCCATGATCATCTGGACTATCACGGCTCAATGGAGCAATACCGATTGGCCAAAGAGAAGCTGTTCGAAGGGCGTCCGGCGTTGTCGGTCATTAACGGCGACGATCCGGTTGCCGATCACTTTACGCGCCATACCGCCAACAAGACACTGATCTATTCGATCAAGAACCGCGGCGACGTGATGGCCAAAAAGGTCTACGCCCGACCGGGCGGGACTGACTTTGTGCTGTTGATTGAGGGGCGCCAGGCGACTGTTAACCTGCCACTGCCAGGTACATTCAACGTTTATAACGCCTTGGCCGCCGCCGCCGTTGGGCTTGGCTCTGGCTTGTCACTTGAGACCGTTATTATGGGACTCCACGCCGTTACTGGCGTGCCCGGTCGCATGGAAGTTGTGGACGAGGGCCAGGCCTTTACGACCATAGTTGACTACGCCCACACCCCGGACGCGATGATGAAGGTCTACGAAACCGTAAAGCCAACTGTCCGCGGCAAGATGATCGTTGTCTTTGGTGCCACTGGCGAACGAGACAAGGCCAAACGGCCGATTTTGGGCGCGATTGCCGGCAAGTTTGCTGATTACGTTATTGTGACAACTGATGACCCATACGGCGAAGATCCGCACACGATCATCGATGAAGTTGCTGAAGGCGTCCCGCGAGGCCGACCAAACCGAGGTGGCCGTTTGCGCATTAATAAGGACTCGGAGATTCCGATTAAATACAAAGATTCGGGTGAAGATATTTGGTGGTGGCGGATTCCAGATCGCAAAGCGGCAATCGCCAAAGCATTAGAAATGGCGCGGCCTCAGGATGTTGTGCTCGTGCTTGGTAAGGGCGCCGAAAAAGTCATGGTGACCAAAGACGGTCATATCCCATGGTCAGACCGCGGCGTGCTGGAAGAACTGCTGAAGAACTATCAGGTCCGCTAAGGATTGGTATACTCAGCCCATGAGTAAAACGGCGCCAAAGATTTTACTACTCGATGCCAACGCGCTAATTCACCGGTCGTTTCACGCGCTGCCCCCACTTTCTACTCCAGCGGGTGAACAGGTGAACGCAGTGTACGGGTTTGCTGCAGCGCTGCTGAAGGCTATTCATGACGAAAAACCCGAGTACGCCGTTGCTTGTTTTGATGCCGGCAAAGAAACTTTCCGCAACGAGATTTACGACGGTTATAAGGCGCATCGCAAAGAATCGGACGAGGCGCTGACGCTGCAATTTCCGCGCGTAAAGCAGATTGTCGAAGTATTAAATATGCCGCTATTCGCCCAAAAAGGCGTCGAGGCAGATGATTTAATCGGCTCACTCTCGGTTATCGCGGCCGAACAGGGATTACACGCGGTGATTGTGACCGGCGATAACGATGCGCTTCAGCTAGTGAACGACTCAACGAGCGTCTACAGCTTGCGCCGGGGGGTGACGGATACCCTAACCTACAACCGATCAGGCGTTTACGAAAAAATGGGCATTTTCCCGGAGCAGGTCATCGATTATAAAGCGCTGGCCGGCGATAGTTCGGATAATATTCCGGGCGCACCTGGGATTGGCCCCAAAACAGCAGTTGATTTGTTGCAGAAGTACCAGACACTCGAAGGTGTTTACGAACACCTCGACGAGCTCAAGGAGCGAACGGCCACGATCTTAAAAGATAATAAGGACCAAGTTGTTATGAGCCAGCGGCTGGCGGCGATCCGTAAAGATCTCAAGATTGATTTGGATCTGAAGGCGGCCGATGTCACCAATTTTGATTTCACTAAAGTGGTAACCCTGTTTCACGAGCTCGACTTCAAGTCACTGCTCACTAAGCTCCCGCAACCGGCGCCAACGGTGCAAAACGAGTTATTCAGCTCAACCAACACGACCAAGAAGGCAGAAACGACCAGGGTTGAGCCAACTTTGCCGTGGGAGGCCGTTACGACGCTTGAGCGCTGGCAGGAACTAGCCACCAAGCTCGAAAAAGAACCGCTTTTAGTCATAGATACCGAAACGGTTGACGTCGACGGCGAGCTAATAGGTGTCTCATTCGCCTGGGGTGAGGACCAAGCAGCTTACTTGCCAGTTGGTCCGGCCTACACTGCTGGTTTGCTGCTCGAGAAGGTTCGGGATTCGCTTCAGGCGGTACTGAGTAGCGCGGCCAAAAAAGTCGGACACAATATTAAGTACGACCTGTTGGCCTTGGCGCGAGCGGGTTTCCGGGTTGAAAATGTGTTTGCCGACACAATGCTGGCCTCGCAACTGGTTAATACTCAACTTTACAGCCACGGACTCGATGCGTTGGCGTTTTCGGAACTGGGCATTCGCAAAATACCGACCACCCAACTGCTTGGTGGCAAGAAAACGGGTGTGATGACCGACGCCTCGGTTGACGACTTAGCTGCCTACGCCTGCGAGGACGTCCTCGTTACCTGGCGGCTTTGGGAGATACTTATGCCGTCAATTGAAGAAATCGACCTAAAGCGAGTCTTCTACGAGATCGAAATGCCATTGACGCCAATTTTGGCCGCCATGGAGCTAAAAGGCATTAAGCTCGACAGCGACTACCTAAAAGAACTTGGCACTTTCCTCAAAAAAGAAATCGGCCGGATTGAAACCGAAATCAAGAAACTGGCTGGTGTAGATTTTAATGTTGCCTCGCCGTCTCAGCTGCAAGAGATCTTATTCGTTAAGCTTAATTTGCCGGTCGTTGGTATTAAAAAAACGCAGTCAGGCTACTCGACTGACGCCGACTCGCTCGCCAAGCTTAAAGACGCCCACCCCATCATCTTGAAGGTCGTGGAGTTCCGGGAGATGAGCAAACTATTGAATACCTACGTCGAGACGCTGCCAACCCTGGCCGATAAAAATGGCCGTGTCCACACTTCATTTGGACAGATCGGAGCTGCGACTGGCCGAATGAATAGTAATAACCCGAACCTGCAAAATATTCCGATTCGGACTGAACTTGGCAACAAGGTTCGGCGGGCGTTTGTGGCCGACAAAGGGAAGGTTTTTGTTGGTGCCGACTACTCTCAGGCCGAGTTGCGGGTGCTAGCTCATTTAAGCGAAGATCCGGGGTTGATTCGGGCGTTTCATGGCGAAGCCGACTTCCATGCCGCCGTTGCTAACCAGTTGGGCGTTGATCGTCGGGCCGCTAAAGCGATTAACTTCGGCATTATCTACGGGCTTGGTGCCTCGGCGCTAGCCAATGACCTTGGTATCAGTACCGGTGAAGCCCGCGCCTTTATCGACAAGTACTTTGCCACTTTTCCAGGTGTAGCTAAGTTTATTGAAGCCAAAAAGAATCTGGCGCGTGAGCAGGGCTTTGTTGCGACACTGTTTGGCCGTCGCCGTTACCTGCCAGATATCCACTCGCCCAATATGATGATGCGTTCAGGCGCGGAGCGGATGGCCGTCAACATGCCGTGCCAGGGGACAGTCGCTGATCTGATGAAGCTGGCGATGGTTCGGGTCATCGACGGTTTGCCTAAGGGTGCGACCATGTTGCTACAGATTCACGACGAACTCTTATTTGAAGTGGAAAAGGATGCGGTCGAG
>CAYGDK010000022.1:0-1245 GCA_964348645.1 uncultured Candidatus Saccharibacteria bacterium
GTTGTGCCGCCGCCGATATCAATAATTAAGTGGCCTTCCGCGGCAGCAATAGGAACATTGGCGCCGAGCGCAGCGGCAACTGGTTCTTTGATTAAGAACGCGTTTTTTGCGCCTGCAGCGATACAAGCATCGGTAATAGCCCGACGTTCTGTTGAAGTTGCACCAACCGGTACGGCGACCATAATATCCGGCCGAAATAGTCGAAGGCGGCCGCTGAGTCGATTGATGAAATAGCGCAACATCGCCTCGGTAATCTTAAAGCTAGCGATAACGCCGTCTTTAAGCGGGCGGGCGGCAATGATTGAGTCGGGCGTTTTGCCAAGCATTTTGCGCGCCTCTTCACCAAAAGCGACGATTTTATTGTCGTAAGCATCGATGGCGGCAACGGCCGGCTCGTCAACGACAATGCCGCGACCGGGAACGTGTATCAGGATGTTGGTAGTGCCGAGGTCGACACCAATTCTCCGAATTATGGCTGCTCCGCTTCTAGGTGTGTAACACTTGGCATAGTAGCACGCGCCTACTCTATTACAACTGTTCGGTACTGGCTGACTGGTGGGCGGCGCGGTATGCTGTAGCTACATGAGAAACGGGCGGCGCAAAATGCTCTCGACGATGGCTGGCTTGCTGGCAGTAGCGGCGTTTTTCATCCTCTCTTCGATTGCTGTTGTTTGGGCCAACGGACTTAAATTCAATCCTGAAACAAAAAGGTTTGAACAAACGGTCGTCGTGGCAGTCGACAGCGACCGGGACTACCAGGACGTTCAAGTTTATTTAAATGGCGAAATCGTTGCAACTGAAGCTCCGTTTCAGCTGCGAGGACTAGTGCCGGGGCGCTATGAGCTGCTGCTTGAGCGACCTAATTTTCAGCCTTATTATCGCGTCTTTAGTCTTGCGGCCGGCGAAGCGATGGTAATCAAGGATTATCAGCCAATTGCGCTCAAGCCACTTGTTACAATAGATCCAGACCGGATCGTCTTTAGCGAACCAGCCTTTGAGGCAGGCTTGAGGGTCACAGCTGATGGCGAGCTACTTGATCGCACCAAACTTGTTAGTCGATTTATCGGCAATCCAGTCTTGGCTCGTCGATTTAACGGAGGCTATATTTACCAGCTTGGTAGTGAGTTGCGACTCTTCCTCTCGGATGGACCACATGACTACCTGCTTTATACGCTTTCAAGTAACGATGTTGCTAAGCTCAACATTCGAGCAGGCGCCTGGGAAATTGTTCTTCAGGAAGGAGAA
>CAYGDK010000022.1:1345-6973 GCA_964348645.1 uncultured Candidatus Saccharibacteria bacterium
CTTTATTTCTTTAAGCGGCATATATTGATCGTACCAGAGGTGGGAGTCGAACCCACATGCCTTGCGGCACACGATTTTGAGTCGTGCGTGTCTGCCATTCCACCACTCTGGCTAAAATGTCCAAGTGCCTGAGTGAAGTGGAAGCGACCGAACGGGAGTATTCCACCACTCTGGCTATGAGGAGCTGTATGCTACCAACTGGTTCATTTTACCTCAAAATAAGTTAGAATTACATCTGTTATTGGCCGTAAGCTCACTCGACACTGCAAGGTTAGATGAGCTGATGGCAAGATATTTTTGGGCCGTTAGCTCAGCTGGTAGAGCGCTACATTCGCATTGTAGAGGTCGTCGGTTCGACTCCGATACGGTCCACTTATTGATACTGTTGAGAATACTAAGTAAAATTCTCACTACGCACATTAACTCGACGTTTGCGTTCGGGTGGGGACGAATACTATGGAATTTACACATCAAGTTCGCGGCTGGAAGCCTGTGAACCTCTACGAATATTCGAGGGTTGTGCCAGATGAGCTTATGTCTCAGCTGACGAGCCGCGAACCGGTCCTATGTCATGAGGACAACGGAACTTGGGCAAGAATCACTGCGCCGCACTATCCTGAACACGAAGGATGGGTTGAGTCGGGATTACTAGCTCCAGGTGCCTGCAGCCTCGATGAATGGCTAAAACGCTCAACGGTTCCGGAAACGGGCCAAAGTGTTTTGGAACAGGTCCGCGCCTTCATCGGTTCGCCGTACCTTTGGGGCGGAATGACGGTTCGAGGCATCGATTGCTCCGGATTGACTCATATCGCTCATCGACGAATTGGCAGGCTAATCCCCCGGGATGCTCGCGATCAAGAAGCAGCTGGTTTGCTAATTGATTCATCAGAGCAAGCGCTAGGCGATCTAATCACGTACGGTCAGGAAGGAGAGCCACTTCATGGGGTAGCGGTTCACGTGGCCGTTTGGGCTGGTGATGGAAAGATCGTCCATGCCAGTGGACGTAGCGGTGTTATGCGTGTTCTGCTCGAGGCTGAGCCAGTTCACCTTGTCCCGCGACGACGAAAGATACTTCGATTCTAACAATGTGCCCCGGCTAACGTCGGGGCACAAACATATTACTTTTGACAACATATGCTGTTTTCGTATAGTGCAACTGACCACATGGTCAGCTCGTTTTGGTCCGACGGACCTTAACAATCCAGTTCTGGAGGGAATTATGATAGCGAAACGTCTACGAGACGGTAAGCTTTCTGAGGACGCCAGAGGTGTCCGATGATTAGCCTACGCGAATACGCACGGGTTCCTGCCGAACTTGGAATCCCTCGTCGTCAAATTGTTCAAGTCATTTCAGATCGTATGTACCGACACATTCCGATCACCGACCTCGCATACGAGCTGTTGCTTACGCCTCAGCTCCAACGCCTTAAGGGTGTCTCCCACCTTGGCCTACTCAACGGCATGACCAGGCTCAATACCTGCGCCAGCCGTCTCGAGCATGTCATTGGCGTTTACTATCTCGTCTTGATTGTGACGCGTCTGCCTGGCTTGCGCGCGTTCCGTAACCTGCTGATCGCGGCCGCTCTCGGCCACGACAACGGCTCACCGCCGTACTCACATAGCGCCGAAGGCGCCCAACTGAAGGTTCTGAAGGCCAATCATGAGGGTGTTCTTCTGTTGCCGCATTACCGTAACTCTGAGTTTGCTGAAGTCTTACGCAAGTGGGACATCGATTACGAAGAGTTCTGTCAGTTGGTACAGGGAACGCATCCGAACCCGTTGCTGAACGCCATTATTCATGGTCAACACGACCTTGATCGATGCGATGGCACTTGTCGATACGCGTTAACGTGGCATCCGACCGAAGAAGGTTTGCCGTACGATCCGCGTGAAATCGCCTACTCATTTGAGGTGGAAGGTGACCGGTTCGTTTTGCGGGAACAACTAGACTGCCGTCAGCGACTCGAGGTTGTGATGGGCGAATTCTTGGACACGCGCCGGGCAATCTTCGATGAGATCACGAGTCCCATCATTGAGGCCCCGGAAGTCCAGCTTGCCCGAGCAATCACCCTAGCCGTGCGAGAACGCAAGGTTAAGCCTTCGTTCTTCCTGACTATGGACGACGCCCAGGCGACGAAGTTTTTGCTGGAAAAGTGTAACGGTGCAACAAAGGTCTTAGTCGACCGAGTTGTGCGCGACCAACACTACGCACGGTTTTACGCCAAGCGTTTCCCGCGACCTTCGCCGGCGCAGATCGATCTTTTGACAAACATCGACCTGCGACAGACGTTCGCTGATCGTATTGCAGAGGAACTTGAGATTGCGCCGGAAGACGTTTGCGTCAACACCGGCAAATTCAAAGGAATCGTCAGCATGAGCGGGCTGCTTATGTTTGACCGCGATAACCGGCCAATCGTCCTGCCTCGCAGCGAGACGTATTACTTGGCCAATGTTTACCTCAATCCCATTCACGCCGACCTCGAGGAGAAGGTCGAAAGTGTAATGGATGAGCTATTGTTGCTTCGGTAGCCAGCTCACTAACCCAACTCGACCCCGCTTCACGGCGGGGTCTCGACATATGTGACGAGCCTTGAAAAATACAATTGGGTTGATAGGATGCAACCAAGCAAGTACGGGGTGCTTGCGGAGGAAGCGTGAGAAAGCGATTTCGCACTTTGACATATTTGCGTGTACCTCCGAGGCTCCCCGACAAGGATCCTCGCGTGCCACGCCCTGACCATTTCCGGAGACCCGGAGGAGTAAACAAATGAACTATATGCCCGGTCTTCGAAGCCTGGTACTCGATGATCCCATTCACGAACAAATTGATTTGACTGGAGTACAACCCATCCACGACAGTCCGACGATGCAAAAGCATCGCTGGGTCAACCAACTTGGTGGCGCCTACTTCATCTGGAGAAGCGCTCTGGGGCGACGCCTCGAGCACGCTGGCGGAACGGCCTACATTACGTATCTACGAGCTATGTGGCTCTACGACAAGGGGCTGATTAGCCTATATGACGTCTGGGTGGCAGTTGCCGCCGCTCTGGTTCATGATGCGGGCCACTGGGCCTTTAGTCATATTCTCGAGCGGTGCTTCGGCGATCACAATGAGCGGGGTTTTGAACTCGTGCTTAGTGAGCTGGCGCCGTACATCCGTATGAGCGGTATTCGGCCAGGCATTGATCCGCACGAGGTCCTGGCGGTGCTTCAGGGAAACCACATCCTCTCGCACCTAATCAAGCCCAACCCAATTGGGGCGGATAAGCTCGATTACTTGGCGCGAGATCTGTGGTACTTGACCGGCAATAAGGTGAAGCTCGGAGGTCTATACACGCAACTCGTCGACTGGGATCGAAAGGTTGGTCTGTACGTAAAGCAGGATGGCAAGGACATGGCGATCAAGGCCGTGCAGACTTCGCTTGAAAACTTTACGAACTACTACGAGCATCCTCGGATGCGCGTCGTTCAGCGACCGATACAAGAGTTGATTCGACTGATGGTCGACAATGACTCCGTTATTCGCGAACGAATCTTCGACGCCGGTGAAGACGAGATCATGGGTTCGATCGGATACTGGTGCGCTAAGCCAGAAAACCGAAATCACGAATGTGCTGATCGGCATCGTCGATTGCTCGTTCACGATTATCCCAAGAAAGCGTTCCTGTTGACTCCTTGGCCGTCGTACGTGTCACTCAATTCCGATGATGAGCTGGCCAAGCTTGAATGCGACGAATCGTTTCTCAAGCAGACCGAAGAATGGTCGGTTGAGCACGTGGCCGAGGTCGAAGGTCGGATTGCCGAAGCGCTCGGTACTAACCGTTCAGCGGTCAGCTTAGCGGTGTCTCCTCCGGCTGCCAGGTGGCAGTTACCCAAAGTTCCAATTTGGGACAAGGGAGAGATTAGTCTACTTGGCGATGTGATGCCCGAGCTTCACGAAAACGCTAAGGGCTACGCCAAGCAAGCATGCAACGTCATCGTTGCCGTCGATAGCAAGCTTCGCCCAAAGCTGGCGTGCGACACCGGCGCTCAGGCCGTCGTCAGGCAAATTCTCGAATCGGCCTAGTGCCATCCCACAACCCACTCGTAGCCCCCGGATTTACAACCCGGGGGCGAACTATATAACGCTTCCCATTAAACAACTCAAATAGTACGCTAGAGCCATGAGTGAACAGATTATCGTTCTCGACGAGCAGAAAATGCTCGAAAAAATTAACGACTTCCCTACCCAGCTCGAGCAGGCGTGGACCGCACTCTGGGTTAAAGAGCTGTCGATTGATGTTAAAAACATTAACCACATCTTAATTTGCGGTATGGGCGGTTCGGGCATCGCTGGATTGCTCGCAAAAGAGCTCGCCCGCGATCACGGCAAATTGCCGATGACAGTTTGGGCAGACTACGGCTTGCCTGGATGGGTCAACGATAAAACGCTTGTGATTGCCTGCAGTTACTCTGGTGACACCGAGGAAACACTCGACGCCGTTCGCGTTGCCCAAGAAAGAAAAGCGCTCATAGTCGCCATTACTAGCGGCGGCAAGTTGACCGAACTAAGTAAGATTCACAACTTCCCCGTTGTTCCAATTACGTATGAATCATCGCCCCGAGCGGCAATCGGCTGGTTGTACGGTTCACTCTTGACCGTGCTGGCTAAATTGCAGCTCATTGATGTTACGGAAAAGTCATACTTCGAAGCATTAAACGAGCTTAAAGCCACCGTTTCAAAAAAGGTATTCCCCGGTAAGGCTGAAGAACTAGCTATTTCACTAAATAACAAAGTACCGCTTATTTTCGCCCACGCGCCTTTGACCGCCTTAACTAAACGCTGGGTTAATCAGCTTAACGAAAACAGCAAGACGTTCGCGCTTTCTGCTGAGGTGCCAGAGCTTTGCCATAACGTCTTAGTCGGGACCCAGTACGCTATTCCAGAAAAACTTGTTATCCTATATCTCGAATCGAAATACGGTTTTTCACGTAATCTAGCTCGAGAAAAAGTACTACACCGCTGGTTTGATTCTGAGCAACTCACCTTTGTCCCACTTTCAGTTAAGTCTTCATCGTTATTGGCCGAGCAATGGTTGCTTGTTTACTTTGGGGATCTGCTGAGTTTTTATCTAGCCGGTGTCTACGGAGTTGACCCATCACCAATCGCGCCAATTAAGTTTCTAAAGGAAGAACTCGCCAAGCTATGAGCGAAACTGGAGGGGCACCAACAATTGATAAAGTTTGGGGCGAAGTCATTCATGACTCTCGAGGCGAAGAGACGATTCAGGCCTCAGTTCGTCTGACTAACGGTTTTGTTGGTTCGGCGGCTGTTCCGGCCGGTGCTTCAAAGGGAAAGTTCGAAGCGGCAACGGTTGACCCAAAGCTGTCGGTCACATTTATTCAGGACGAGATCGATCAAGCGCTCAAGGGCAAAAGTCCGGCAGCACAGGGAGAAATCGACGGCATAATGCGCGAGTTGGATGGTACGCCGAACAAAGCGCGTATTGGTGCCAATACAATTCTTGGTGTGTCGATGGCCGTTACCCGAGCCGGGGCCGCGGCAAACAACCTGCCGCTCTACCGCTATATCGGTATGCTCGAAAACCGAACTGGATTCAGTATGCCCATCCCGATGATGAATCTAAT
>CAYGDK010000022.1:7073-9566 GCA_964348645.1 uncultured Candidatus Saccharibacteria bacterium
TTTGACGAAGAAGCTTGGGCTGAGTGGGCGACCTTTAAACAGCAGATGGAAGAATCAAATTCCACGTTTAAGAAACTTATGCTTGTTGGAGATGACTTGTACGTCACTAACCCAGAACGACTCAAGAAAGGTATCGAAGGTCACGCCGCTAACGCAATTTTAGTAAAATTGAACCAAATCGGGACGGTTAGTGAGACGCTTGAAGTCGTTAGTATGGCCAGACAAGCCGGTTACGTAATAATCGTTTCGCATCGATCGGGTGAGACGCTCGACGACTTTATCGCCGATTTTTCAGTCGGTATCGGCGCACAGTTTATTAAAACAGGCTGCCCCAATGACAATCACCCAGAGCGGATGACTAAATACCGACGTTTACTTTCGATTGAACAAGAATTGATTAATGGCCACAGCTCCTAATCGTCCTAAGCCCGTTGTCCTTGCGGTCATTGACGGGTGGGGCATCGCCCCTCACTGGGGTGGTAACGCGGTAACCCTGGCCAAGGTGCCGTTTATGAATAAAGCGATGCAAGAATCGCCGACAACCAACCTACAAGCCAGTGGCGAAGGTGTTGGTTTGCCACCGAACGAGCGAGGCAATTCCGAAGTGGGACACTTAAATATTGGCGCCGGTCAGGTTGTACTGCAGTACTTCCCGTCGATCACTAAAGCAATTCAAGATAAGACTTTTTTCAGTAATGAAGTGATGGTTGAAGCGTTCCAGCGAGCTAAGAAAAATAGTAAACGAGTCCATATTATCGGCTTGGTGTCACCGGGCGGAATTCACAGTCACATTGATCACCTTTATGCGATATTAGAGGTCGCAAGACAACAGCAAGTCACCGAAGTCTGCATTCATGCGATTACAGACGGCCGAGATACGCCACCATTCGTGGCCCAAGAGTACTTGTCACACATAAATACGCATCTGGCCAAACTCGGCTTTGGTGCAATCTGTACAGTTTCTGGGCGATATTATTCGATGGATCGCGATCATAGGTGGGAGCGCGTCGAAAAATCGTATCGGGCAATGGTCGAAGGTGTTGGACCGACGGCGGTCAGCGCTGAGGCCGCAGTTGCTGCCGCTTATCGTGACGGCTATTCGGACGAATTTATTCCGCCGACGGTAGTACAGGGTAAAACTAACACGTACCAGCCGATTATGGACGGTGATTCGATTATCTTTTTCAACTTCCGCGGCGATCGAGCTCGCGAAATTACGCAGGCATTAATGAAGCCAAACTTTGATGGCTTTAGCAGAAAGAAAGCACCGCAAGATCTCTATTTCGTTGGCTTCACCTACTACGAAGAAGGATTACCGATCCACGTAGCTTTCCGACCGCACAACGTTGACCAATCACTGGCGACCGTTATAGCTGATGCTGGGTTGCGTCAATTGCATGTGGCCGAATCAGAAAAGTACGCTCACGTAACTTATTTCTTTAACGGTGGAAGCGAGCATCCGGTTAAGGGTGAGGATCGGATAGTTATCCCCTCTCCCCACGTGCCGAGCTTTGATCAGGTGCCAGAAATGTCGACCAAACAAATTGCCGATACGGTGATCAATAACCTTGGACGATATGATTTTGTAATTCTCAATTTTGCCGCACCAGATATGGTTGGTCATACCGGTAATCTTAGATCGGCCATTAAAGCTTGCGAAGCGGTTGATACGGCTCTTCAGCGGATCTCGGAGGAAGTAAATAAACTGAACGGTGTGCTGGCTATTACTGCCGACCACGGCAACGTTGAGCAAATGGTTAATCCAAAAACCGGCGAGCCCGACACAGAACACAGTAACAACCCAGTGCCGTTTATCGTAACTGGTTCGGCATTACAGGGGTTTCACCTAAAACCGGGCGGAACACTCTCGGATGTCGCACCAACTATTCTACACATCATGTCACTAGTTAAACCGGCGGTCATGACTGGTAGCTCCCTGTTGACACCGAAAGTTTGAGCTAACAAAAAGCGGCCTCTTACGAAGCCGCTCTCTGCGCTTTAAAGCTAAAACGTTTACTTACTGGGCCATTGTGGTTGAGCTATCTTTCTTCATAAACATACTAAACAGGCTCCAGATAGCTGCTAAACCAACAAGAATGTAGACGATCATACCGATGCTAGAATCAACACCGAAGATCGAATCAACGAGGTTGAAATCAAATGCGCCAACCAAACCCCAGTTGAGGCCGCCGACGAACAAGAGAATCCAAACTACCCAATCCATTCCACTCATTTTCATGCCGCTCACCCCCTTCCCAACCTCGACATCATTTTATGAGTTAACTCTGCATTGAACCGAATTCTTTTGCAAGTGCCCAACCATTTAATATGGGTAAGTTTGTCGATATAATGCGTAGGTAACTTAGGCCGTTAGCTCACACGATGCCAAAGGCAAGATGTGCTGGCGGTAGAATATTTTGGGCCGTTAGCTCAGCTGGTAGAGCGCATCCATGGCATGGATGAGGTCAGCGGTTCGATCCCGCTACGGTCCAC
>CAYGDK010000022.1:9666-12180 GCA_964348645.1 uncultured Candidatus Saccharibacteria bacterium
CTCGATGATTCAACATGGTACGATCGTCAAACGGCAGTGCGACCGACCTGGCTTCAGGAAACACTTGATACGGCCAGAATCGGAAAAGAAAAGTTAGCTTCGGATACGTTAACGAAAGATATACCTACGTTGTCATATTCTCCTGTCCATGTCGCTGAATACAGTAAGGCGATAGTTCAAAATTACGATGAAACTGCCAAGAAATTTGTGAATAAACTTGATGCTAACGGCCAACCGGTTTATAGAGATATTCCTACTGCCGTTGCGTCGCTTAAGGATTCACTCCAGTACGCAAATTATGGCAACATTCACCAGTACTGTAATCGCGCTCAATCATATTGCATCCCTTCAAGCTTATCTCACGAGCAAACTTATTTTGGGAGCTTACCACTTTGGATGACCGAATTTGGCTGGACGATGGCCAACGCCACAGTGACCGAAAAAGTTCAGGCAAAGTATCTTACCCGAGGGTACTTAACCAACTTCGATACTGGAATTGTTCGGAGCTACGCATTTACGATTCGCGACAGGATCGAGCAGTCTAGTGACGCAGAAAAATACTTCGGCATCATAAAAGACAACGGTACGCCAAAAGTCTCATACACTTGGCTGAAGAACATGATTGCTCACCTGCAGGATCCGGGAGCAGATTTTTCTCCAGGCTCTCTTTCGTATACTGTTACGCCGACAGACGTATCTGCTCGAGTTAAGCACAACCTTTTCCAGAAACGTGACGGTAGCTATTGGCTAGTTATATATAACGATGTTCTCAGCGGCACAGACACGGATGTAACCACACCAGTTACTCTAACATTCGGCCAGGCTATGGATTTCAATGTATTCGGCGTTGAGTCGATGACAGAATTGGACACAAAGATTAATACGACATCTCTCAGCATATCTGTTCCGGATAGTATCCGAATAGTTAAAATCCTGCCCACCACTACTACTCCAGATCCAGATCCCAGCCCAACACCAGATCCTGACCCAGAGCCTACTATTGCCCACATCGGAGATATCGACGCAAAGAAAACCATTCACCAATCAGGACAGCGGTGGAGAACTACCTACACTGTTAGGGTTGAAGATGCCAATCACAAGCCTGTCGCAAATACCACCGTCACATTCAAAGTAGAAATGACCGGATCAAGCGGCGGTTCAACAATCTCATCAAGCTGTATTACAGCTTCGACAGGCGCCTGTAGTTACACCACTGCTTGGCAGAAAAATAATATCTCATCGATAAAGTACACAATTATTAAGGCTTTACACCCAACTATCGCTTATAATTCAACATTAAATCACGATCCGGAAACTGATAGTAACGGAACAACAATATCTGTATCCCGCTGAGTTGAACTAAGTTGCCTCGATTGCTACAACAGAAGAAACAGCTAACAAATTCATGGAGGCGAATGATGGCAACGAACAAGCAGAATTATTGCGATTTGACTGAGGGCATAGCCCGATGATCCCTAAAGATAATTTTGGTCCGGAATACGTAATTGAAGTAAGCGACGCCCATACCGGTATGGTTGGCTTCGTCGTTATCGACAACACTGCTATGGGTCCAGGTAAGGGCGGCATCCGCATGACACCGACTGTTAGTCCCGAGGAAGTTTTCCGTTTGGCTCGAACGATGACCTGGAAGAACGCGCTAGTTGACCTACCTTTCGGAGGCGCCAAAGGCGGTATCGTTTGGTCCGGTGGTGACCAAGATTCTAAGAAAGCGATGGTTCAAGCCTACGCCCGTGCATTAAAGCCGCTGCTCGTTGAGCGCTATATCGCTGGACCAGATGTTTCAAGCGGCGAAAATGAAATGAAATGGATCGCCGAAGCGGCCGGTAATTTTCAGGCAGCTACCGGAAAACCAAAGGATTATTGCCGGGATGGCCATTGCGGGTTGCCTCACGAACTAGGCTCAACTGGGTTTGGTGTTGTTCATGCCACCGTTGAAACTGTTAAACACCTCAAGAAAGATCTTAAAGAGCTGTCGATTGCGATTGAAGGATTCGGCAACGTCGGCACTTTTGCCATGAAATACCTAACGGAAATGGGTGCTCGTATCGTTGCAGTATCGGACTCTAAGGGTACAGCTTATGACGAAAAAGGTCTGGATGAGCAAAAAGTCTGGGCCGCTAAGAATGATCACGGCTCTGTTCGTTTTACGGAAGGCGCAAAAGAAATGGAAACGGCAGAATTACTGACGCTCGAGGTTGACATCCTCATCACCGCCGCCGTAACCGATGTGATAAATGCCGGCAATAAAGACGACGTCAAAGCTAAGATAATCGTTCAGGGCTCGAACATTCCGATGACCGAAGAGATCGAACGCGAGCTAATCGATCGCGGCATCCTGGTTGTGCCGGACTTTGTGGCTAACGCCGGTGGTGTTATTTCGTCCTGGTGTGAACACGAGGGCAAGACACCCGAGGAGATGTTTGAAATCGTTGAAGAACGAATTACGCGTACGACAAAAGCTGTTCTCGAGCGCGCTGAAGCCGAAAAGAAAAG
>CAYGDK010000023.1:0-5281 GCA_964348645.1 uncultured Candidatus Saccharibacteria bacterium
TGGACTTTGGCTTTGGGCCTGGCAACGCCTACGCCTGTATGTGCGAGACGATGATCTTGGCTGCCGAAGGTATGCTCAATCAGGGCGACTATCAGGCCTACACGGTCGGTAAAGTCGTTACGACCGACATGGCGCTCGAGATGGCTCGGTTAGCGTTTCTGCATGGCTTCAAGCTTGCCGGCTATCGCTCATTCGAGCGAGAGGTGAGTAACGAAGACTTAGAACGCTTCGAGCGCATCGCCGCCAAACGGGAAGCTTGGGTTAACGTTCCGGCGACCCCAACCGAACCGTAGCTTATCGCCTCCAAGAAACCTGCGGCCCCGAAAGGGGCCGCTTTCTTTTGTCGTGAATTTTCCGGTGTATACTAGCTCTGCAGATGAAGGGTACTCATCCATTACTTTGGATTGTTATTGTTGGTGCAATTCTGGTTGCAGCAACGCAGCTGACTCCGACGATCAAGCGAGCGAGCGATCTTCATTCGATCACAACAACGAGCCAATCGTACAAGGACCGAACCTATAGCTGGGAAACAACAGTTCTGGCAACCAATCTTGAAATTCCGTGGGATCTGGCGCTTCTGCCTGGCGGGGATTTGTTAATAACCGAGCGAACAGGTAAGGTTAAGCGTTTTAACGGAAAAGTTGCGACGGTTGTGGCGACGATTCCTGTTGCGGTGGTCTCCGAGTCCGGCCTCACCGGTATCGCTCTTCACCCAAAATTTGAGCAAAACAGGCTGCTTTATTTGTACTACACCTACCGAACGAGTGGTGAGCTGAAGAATAAAGTCGTGCGCTATCGTTACGACGACACCGGTTTCGTTGAGGACAAAACAATCCTTCAGGGTCTGGCTGGCGGCCAGATTCATAACGGTGGGCGATTGCGGTTTGGACCAGACGAAAAACTATACGTTTTAACGGGTGATGCCGCCCGCCCGGCGTATGCCCAAGACCCAAAACGGTTAGAAGGCAAGATTTTGCGACTCAACGACGACGGCACTGTTCCGTCGGACAATCCAACCGCTGGCTCGCTCGTATACACGCTCGGACATCGTAATCCGCAAGGCCTCACCTGGCATCCGCTGACCGAAGAACTGTTCGCCACCGAGCACGGCGATACGGCCAATGATGAAGTGAACGCGATATTACCTGGGGCAAATTACGGTTGGCCGACTGTTAAGCGCGGTGCGACTGACCACGCCGGGTTTACTGCTCCGCTCTTAGGTAGTGGTGACGAAACTTGGGCGCCGTCCGGCATCGATTTTGCCGGTGTGTCCAACTGGGATTTGCGCAATACGGCGGTGTTTGCCGGTTTGCGCAGCAAAAAGCTTCAGAAGATTGAGATCGTTGACGGTAAAGTAGCCTCCCAGCAAACGCTGATCGACGGAACTTATGGCCGCTTGCGCGGTGTCTTAGCTCGTGGCGACGGGGCGTTTTATGTAACGACCAGTAACCGTGACGGTCGGGCCGATCCGCAACCCGACGACGACCGCCTCCTGCTGGTTACGCCGAAAGTTGACCGATAACTCTTTTATTCACGCTCGGGATATACTAGATATATGACATCGGTGGAGGGACTAATTTTTTGGTTGGTACCAGTCATCCTTTTGATTGTTTTTACCTTAATCGTTACCAATCACGCCCGTGACCCCCGCCGTCGCAAATTGCTTCTCGTCGAACCGCTCGGAACGCTGATCCCGTGCTGGCGCGCTGTTCGAATGATCGGTGACGTCAATCAACTCCGGCAAGCGCTAGCCTGGACTGAGCAAACGCGGCTGGGCGATGATGCGCCGCTGGATTGCATTGTTTCAAGTGATGAATCACCTCGTCCCAGCGAACCAACCCCGCTCATACACCGTGAGTTACTTGGCGCCTGGTCGGAGCAGCGAGTTCTCCAGCGGACGGGTCGTACTATTTCCATACTTGCTGGTGACGTTGATAGGATTCTCGGTGGCTGCCGATATCGGAGCGATGGTCGCATCCTGCTAACCGAGAGTGATCGGGCCGAATATCGTTTGACTGCCGCCCGTGCTGGTGAGCATGGTTATTTGGCCGTCGCTTTTGGCGCCCGTTACTTTCACAGTCGCGTCTATGAACCAGATAAGCACACCTGGCTCGGTCTTATACTGTTCGAACCAGTGTACGACCAGTCTCTACTAAACCAACTGCAGCAAATTGACTCCAGTCGCATGAAGTTATTGAGTTTCCTGCCGGTCGAATTCTTACACGCGGTCGTAGCCAAGTTGCGGGGCAGTAGTCAGTTTGCCGGAATCCCGCGCCGACCCGTTGAGACGCCACTCGAGGAAGAGCAGCTGTGGCAATCCAGTTCTGTTATTGGTTCAGCCGATCAAGCAAAGCGCCACGCCGTGGCCCGTTATTTTGAGCTGCGTCGCGATTGCCGGATGCTCAGCACGCTTTCGTCCGACCGTCAGTTACCGATTCCTATTCGCCGCACGTTGTAGCTCTACAGGTTTTGCGCGTTCCCGGGTAAAATACCCCTAAGATGAATAAGGATCAGCTTGGCCCGCTCGGCGGGTTCCGAGATCTTGTTGGCTCGCCAAAGTACGAAGTTGTTGCCAGACTCCGGGAAATATTTGAGTCGTTCGGATTCACCAACCTCGAAACACCGGCGCTTGAGCGGCAAGAGCTCCTTAACGCCAACTTTGGCGAGGAGGCGCAAAAGCAGCTGTACCTCTTTGAAGACAACGGCAAGCGCAAAATCGGTTTGCGTTACGACCTTACCTTACCCCTAGCGCGTTTCGTGGCTGGCAACCTGGGTAGTCTTAATCTGCCGTTTAAACGTTACGAAATTGGCCCGGTCTGGCGAGCAGAGAAGCCCCAAAAGGGCAGGTATCGTCAATTTACCCAGGCTGATATCGACGTTGTCGGTGTCGAATCGGTTAGCGCCGAGAAAGAGATCCTGGAGATTGTAGCCGCTGCCCAGGAAGCGCTTGGTAATTTTACGATTCAAATTAATGATCGACGGATTGTGACGGCGATTTTGAATGAGCTCAAGATTCCTGCTGACCAAACCAAGCGTGTGTTGCAGGTGATCGATAAGAAGCTCAAGATTTCAGCTTCTGAACTGGCCGACCAGCTATTAGAGCTCGGTGTTACCCCGAGTCAGCTCAAACAAATTCAGTCGCTCTTCCTGGCTGACAATACAACCCTAGAGGACGCTGAGCGCCTCGTCGGTGCTGAGCTGGTGGCTGATGTTCGTGCCCTGCTCGAATACGCCCGGTCTATTGACGTCGAACTGGTCTATGAACCTAGCATGGTGCGCGGTCTCGATTACTACACCGGCCCAATTTTTGAGGGCACTTTTCAAGACGAAGAAGAGTACTCTGGGTCTGTTCTGGCTGGTGGCCGATACGATAATTTGGTCGAAGACCTAGTTGGTAAAAAGATCCCGGCCGTCGGAATTTCTTTTGGTGTTGATCGGATTGTTGACGCAACAACGGAATTCATCCGGGAGGGAGAATTGTTCGTCGTGGCATTACCGGAAACCGAAGAAACGGTTCGTGAATGGGCTAGATCGCTACGAGCCAGCGGTCGCAACGTCGAGATATACCCAGATTCTACCGCCTCAATGGGGGCTCAGATTAAGTACGCTGACAAAAAAGGCTACGCATCAGTGCACCTACCGTTCGGGGACGAATGGAAGAAGGGGCAAGTCGTCGTCAAGGATTTGAGCAGTGGCGAGCAGGAGACGGTCAAGCGGAGTGATGTCTGATGGCTAAATTCACCGCACCGCAATTTGGGTCGTTATTTGCCATGGAAGAGTCGATCCTTGAGCGTTGGGAAAAGGGGCAAACGTACCAAAAGTCGCTCGCCAAAAACCCCGACGGCGAAGTGTTTTCTTTCTACGATGGTCCGCCGTTTATTACCGGTATCCCGCACTACGCCACGCTCCTACCCTCGATTGTTAAAGACATCATTCCGCGGTACCAGACTATGCGTGGTCGTCGCGTGCGTCGGATTTGGGGCTGGGATGTTCACGGCCTACCAGCTGAAAATCAGGTGGAAAAGAAGCTGGGTCTAAAAACAAAAAAAGATATCGAGACGCTTGGGGTAGAAAAATTTATCGCCGCCTGTCGAGAATATGTTGGTGAAACATCTGAAGCTTGGAAGTGGTACATCGACCACATCGGTCGCTGGACAGATATGGAGACGGCCTACCGAACGGACGACTTGAAATATATGGAATCCGTTATGTGGGCGTTTAAGCAGCTTTACGACAAAGGCTTAATCTACCGCGGCCGCCGAACTTCGCTTTACTGCCCGCGATGCGCGACCCCGCTCTCGAAGTTTGAGGTGACGATGGATGAAGGAAGCTATAAGGACGTGACTGACCCGGGTGTGACGGTCGCGTTTCGCCTTAATAACGACGACATTAGCCTGCTCGCCTGGACGACCACGCCTTGGACGTTGCCGGCCAACTTTGCGCTGGCCATCGATCCGACAGCCGAATACGTCAAAGTTACAGATGGCAAGGCAACTTACGTTTTAGCCCACCAGGCCTTAGAGCGTTATCGGGATCTCGATTTTGAAATTTTAGAAACTTTTAAAGGTGAAACGATGGTTGGGTGGCAGTATGAGCCGCTCTACACGTTTACTACGTCAAAACCGGAAACGGACTTTCGGGTCTTGGCTGCCGACTTCGTCACGATGGAAGACGGTACGGGCATCGTCCACATAGCGCCAGGATTCGGCGAGGACGACACTAAACTCGGCGAGGCGAGCGGACTATCGTTATTTGAAACATTGACGGACGAGGGCCATTTTAAGCCCGAGCTGGGCGATTGGGCGGGTCTATATTACAAAAAAGCCGATCCGCTCATTACCGAAGATTTACAGAAACGCGGCCAGCTGATTAAAAACGCGCCGATTGTTCACTCCTACCCGCATTGCTACCGTTGTGCGACGCCGCTCATCTACAAATCGCAAGTTGCCTGGTATCTGTCGATCGAGCCGCTCCGAGCGATGTTGCTTGCTACTAACGAAACTATCAACTGGCTGCCCGATCACCTCGGTAAGGGTCGTTTTAAGTACAACCTCGAAACTGCGCCGGATTGGTCGCTCAGCCGAACCAGGTATTGGGGTTCGCCGATCCCTGTTTGGGAGACAGAGGACGGCGAGCTGTTCGTGGCCGGTTCGCTTGAAGAGCTCGAACAGCTTAGTGGGCAGAAGATTACCGACCTGCACCGTCCGTTTATCGATGAAGTTGAGTTGACGCTACCAAACGGCAAGAAGGCAAAGCGGGTAAAAGAAGTGCTCGATTGCTG
>CAYGDK010000023.1:5381-11878 GCA_964348645.1 uncultured Candidatus Saccharibacteria bacterium
TGACGCTACCAAACGGCAAGAAGGCAAAGCGGGTAAAAGAAGTGCTCGATTGCTGGTTTGAGTCGGGTGCGATGCCATACGCGCAGGATCATTTTCCGTTTGAGAAAGAGAAAGAGTTTACTGAACATTTTCCGGCAGATTTTATCGTTGAATACACCGGGCAGCTCCGCGGCTGGTTCTATTACCTGCACGTTCTAGGCAACGCGCTTAAGGATTCGATCGCGTTCAAAAATGTCCTCGTTCACGGGGTTGTGCTTGGTAACGACGGCCGCAAGATGAGCAAAAGCTACGGTAACTACCCTGACCCGAAAGCGACGATCGAAAAGTACGGCGCCGAAGCGATTCGTCTATTCTTCATGTCGAGCCCGGTCATGCGTGGCGACGAAGTCGCCGTTAAAGAAGGGGATATCCGTGACTATTCGCGCGTCCTGAACGTGTTTCATAACTCATTCCGCTATTTTCTAACCTACGCCGAGCTGCATAACTGGCAACCAACTGGCGCCACTGGCACCAACGTCATGGATCAGTGGATCGTTGTTCGTCTCCACGAGCTGACCGATCAGATTCAAAAGGGACTTGATAGCTTTGATTTAAGTAGCGCAACCAGAGCAATTCGACCATTCATTGAAGACCTTTCGACCTGGTATATCCGTCGCTCTCGCGATCGATTTGTGGCCGGTGACACTGAAGCGCTCCAGACGCTCCATGATGTATTGCTTGGTTTTTCACTGGCGGTCGCGCCTATTTTGCCGTTTACGAGCGAACTTGTTTACAAAACTCTAACCAGCGAAGACTCAGTTCACCTGGCGGATTTCCCCCGGGTTAACGAACCGCTCATTGCTGAATCGGCTTCAATGCTGACGATGATGGATCAGGTTCGATCAATCGCTTCGGCCGTGCATAAACTGCGTGCGGATGCTGGCCATAGTTTGCGTCAGCCGCTCTCGGCCGTTGCCTTAACCGGGTTTACCGATCTGGCTAACACACCTGAATTTACTGCTGTTTTACAGGAAGAGACGAACGTACGAGCTGTTTTGTTTAACGCGGTTGATGTTGAGTCCTGGCCGGTCATGAACTTGGTGGAAGGTGACGTGCGCCTGGATATTAAGCTGACACCTGAATTGGAAGCGGAAAGGTTAGTGCGCGAATTTATTCGTTCGGCTCAGGATGCGCGCAAGGGCGCGGGCTTGTCGATCGGTCAGATCGTTTCCGCCTCTTACGCGGTTAGTAGCCCTGAATGGGCGGAAGTTGTCGAAGCAAATAAGGCTCAAATTATGGAAGTCGCTGGGTTCTCCGCGCTTGAACACGACTCGGGTCAAACCGAGCTGACGGTTGAATTTCATTTTACGTCTTGACGAGTCAAGTCTGGCGGGCATAAACTTTTGAGGCAATCGATCGCCGGTCTGGCGTGAGATATGGAGGGAAGTATAGGAGATAGTTCGCTGTTCTAGTAACCGGGAAAGACCCGTAGCGTCATGGCTCGTGAGGGCCCTCGAGTCCCTGTGTATGGGGGTAGGATGGGAAGAAGCAATTTCACCTGATGGTGCCGGGGACAGCCCCGGCGAACAAACCCAAACTTAACCCTTCTGGGTTGAGCTCAATGGCGCGATACATCGCGCCGGCGAAAAAGTAGGGCGGCAGCCCTAGGCAACGGTAACAGCCGAAATCATGCAAACCTGGCCCGCGTCATTTCACTTCGGTGAGTCGACGCGGGCCTCGTCAATTTCTAGGCCTGTTAGTCCAACTTTTTACCCGATACAATACAGCCGATGGGCTTTGCCATCTTCCAATATTTCGGAGGACTCTTATCGCTTCTTTTTTTAAAAGTGTTCACTCGGCTCGAAATACATGGCCGAGAGCATCTAAACGAGCTAACTAGGCCATTCATTGCCGTCGCCAACCATGAAAGCCACCTTGACCCGCAGCTGGTTGGGGTGGCGCTCCTGGCTCGGCCAGGACTGTTCCCGCTGCGGTATATGGCTAAGAACGAGCTATTTTATCTGCCGGGGATCAACCTCCTAATGTGGTTGATGGGCGCATTCCGGGCGCATAAAAAGAGGGGTATTGAGCGGTCGCTCAATACCCCTCTTGCTATCTTGAAGAGCGGTGGGGCAGTCATTATGTTTCCCGAGGGTCGGGTGATTAAGCAGCGGCCAAAGCTTGGGGAGGGCCGTCGTGGAGCGGCCATGCTTGCCCTAATGACAGGCGCAACGCTGCTGCCTGTCTCTGTTCATACGCCTCACGACATGATTCCGATTATTCCGTTTGCTTTCGGTCGCCCGCGAGTTGTGATTCGTATCGGCGAACCATTCTTCCTAAACAACGTCGAATTTCCTGATCTGAGTGACGACAACACCTACCGAGCGACTCAGCTGATCATGGAACGCATCGGCGATCTGTACTACCAGCACGAGTACTAACAAAAAGGCGGAAGATTTCTCTTCCGCCTGCCACCGGTGTCCGGTGAGGGTCTTAGACGAGCCAGCGACCGCCGGCAACGTCTGATTTGAGTTGATGTAGTTCAGACACGCGTTCGTGCCAAACCAACACCTGATTACCGCTGACGAGCTTGCGCTCGAGAACGTCCTCGATTTGAACGATGAGGTGTTCGATGGTTAGGGTATTCCGTTCGCGGTTGCGAACAGTGTCCCAGGCCTTCGTACGAAGCTCCTCGATCATTTCCGGCGTCCATTCCAGCTGAGGTAGGGGGTTACCCGTGATTTCCGCTGTCATTGTCGTATTTTCTCCACAAACCGATCCACCATTCCATGAGTATGGTGCGGCATCAAGATCATCTTGAGGGCGCGTCCAGCCTGGCAAGTGGGGTCGTCGAACCGTTTCGGGAACGGCGCAACGTGCATGTAGTGGGGATGTCCTTCGACGACTTTTTTAAGGCAGTCGATGGCACCGTGGTCGATAATCTCCAGGCAGAGTTGGTTAGTCTGCCCAAGATGCGGCCGCAGAAAGGCGACTTTCGTCGCGATTTGCTCGGCTGCGTAGTCTCGTAGCTGGATGCACCGTTGCACCCGTGCCGCAAGCTGTTCGTAGCCCTTGGCTTGTAGCACTGCCCAGAGGGCAGCGGCATTGGCGCCGCTCCGGGAGCCGTTGATGGTCCAGTCTTCTTCGCTGTTCAGGTACGGGGCTTTGACTGTTACGAATTGAGCGAACTCTTTTCGGTACAGAATGGCTCCGCAGCCAAACGGCGTTCCGCCCATCTTGTGCGGATCGAGCGTCACCGAATCGGCACCGCAGTCGAATCCGAACTCGACGGGATCGGCAAGGAAGGGGAGAACGAATCCGCCGAATGCGGCATCGACGTGCAGGTAGCTCGCCGTGCCTTCGCTCAGAATCTTGCGATCAGAGCGCATGCGGTTGATTGTCTTGATGTCGTCGACGCTACCAAGCATTGTTGAGCCTGTTGTGCAGACAAACAAGAACTTGGTGCATCCGTTGTTCTGGAGTTCGTCGAGCAGCTCTGGCAGTGCTTCGATGTCCATTTCGCCCTGCTTGTTACACGGGGCGTAGATGATGTCGCTTGAAGAGAAGCCGAGTAGGTCGGCGGCCTTCAAGATGCTGTAGTGCGCTAGACGGGTCGTAATGATCAGAATCCGTTCATCGCCATCAAGGCTCCGAAGGAAGTTCCTGCCCATCCACATACCCGCCGTATTGGCAGCGGTTCCCCCTTCGGTGAGGTAGCCGCCGATCTGAGTTGGCTCACCGCCAGCGAGACGAACGAGCCGGCTGATCGCCTCTTGTTCCATTCGTTGAGTACCGTCAAATCCGTGCTCGGTTTGCTCGTGGCCATCCGTGCGGAAGGCGAGCGAGTGGTCGCCGATATTGTTGGAGTTGACAGCGATGGCGGCGTTCATTGCTTGAACGGCGCACTGGAGTGGCGCTGTGCCAGGGTAGCCAAATGAGGCCGATTCCCAAGGCGGGCAGCGACACTCGTCAAGCGCTATTCGTACCTGTTGAGTGACGATGTCAGGGGCCGTTCCCGGCCATTTCCAGTCGCTTTCCATTGCATTCACCTTTGAATGTTTGCCTGGTCGTAGGGGCGTAAGCCCATTGCGTCATGAAGAAGGGCGATCTTGCTTCGGACCATCGCGCGAACGCGAGTGGCACCAGCGGCAAGGATTGCCTCAACTTCTTCGGGGTGAGCGGTAAGGTGCGCCTTTCGTTCCCGGAAGGAAGCGAAAAGAGTGACTAGGTTGCTTGACAGGATCGTCTTGCAATCTGTACAGCGCAGTGTTCCGCCCAGACAGCCCGGAATGATTGTCGCTTCTCGCTCCGCCTTGCTGGTGACGAACTCGTGCAGCGGATAGATACCGATGCAGTCGTCCGGATTGCCGGGCGTGGTGGCTGAGATGCGTTTTGGGTCGGTGGTTCCCTTTCTGACAAGGGCGCCGATCTCTTCTGGGCTTGAGTCTAGGTAGACCGCATTGCCCTCGCTTTTGCCCATCTTGCCGTTACCATCGAGACCCTTGATGCGGATACTGCCGCGTTCTTCGGGGTCGACGTAAACGCCGATGTCCTCAGGAAGTGTTGGATCGCCAAATGCTGGCCGATAGCCTGCATTGAAGCGTCTCGCGACGTCCCGAGTGAACTCGATATGGGGCCGCTGATCTTCGCCGACGGGAACCAGGATCTTTTGTCCGGGTTCGGCGGTGAAGAGAATGTCGGCTGCTTGCAGAATCGGATAGGCGAGATACGTGGCCGGAGCGCCTTCGACGCGTTCCTTGGCGGCGTACTTGTCTCGTTTTTCGCGATAGTGCGGCAGGTTCAGGAGGTCGGTGTCGTTCGTGACGGACGTCAGAAGCCAGGTCAGATGACTTAGCTCTGGAACGTCCGACTGAATGTAGACAGTCGACTTAGTAGGATCGAGTCCGATCGCCAGCATTTCGATGGCGACCTCGAGCGAATTTGCTCGCAATTTGGAGGGCTCTCGCACGTCACCGATCGTATGAAGATCTGCGACGAAATAAAAGCATTCCCCGGGGAACTGATCCTGCAGAGTGACGAAGGGCCTGAGCGCGCCGAAATAATTTCCGACGTGCAGCTGGCCAGATGTGGGCCGGATGCCTGATAGCACCCGGGCGCCGTCTAGGGCGTTCATGATTCACCTCGTACTTTGACTGGTCCTTTGCAAATGACACACGGGTTGACCGCAGTGCCGATATTGCAGTTACGACAATAGTTGATGCCAACGACAGAGCCGTGGCACTTTGGGCAGACTCGAGATCCATTTTCGATGAGACCGCCAGTCGACCACTGGCACGATTCGCACCAAAATTGGACCGACTGGGTCGGTGAAAGTGGCATAGTTATTTACCTCACGATTCGGGAAGTTGTTTGCGCCCTCGACAGGATTCGAACCCGCGTCAACGGTTTTGGAGACCGTCGCCTTAACCACTAGGCTACGAGGGCGCAAACAAGGATGGTCTCCGTTACCTACATGTTAAGGCAACGAATTGGCTGTATTGTAGATACTTTCAGAGCAATAATCAAGCACTCTGCTCTAATTCTTCTGCGAGGATAAAAGCCTCGTGCCCAATGATTTGTTCTGGTCTTGGGAAAATTATGCATGAGTTAGCGGGGGCTATATATTCCTTGTTTCCGTCCTTGGCGAAAACTGTTCCGGGATCGAGCTTGTCGAAATTCATATACTTCTTATCGAAATGAAAATTATTTGTTTCCTTTTTGGCAACCACAATGGCCTTAAGGCGCAACTGTGGTAGTGGTGGCGAAGTGGTTACTTTTTCTGTTATTCCAAAATAGGCGAGAAAATTACTAATGGCTTCCATAGCAAATGGGACGTACTTTTCGGGTGAATGATTAGAGCCACATTCAAGACAAATACCTATCTTGCCATTCTGGTGCATGTAGACATCTGTCGAACCCGTTGAAATCTCGGAAAGGTTGGTGATGACCGTATCGGTGCCCAATTCTTTTACGACATCGAATGAATTACTTTCGCATATAGCAAACGGTCGGTCCTCTTCACTGTTATAACCATGTAGATCAAGTAGTGCGTCACAATCATCCAGGAGTAATTTCAACCCTTCGGCCAGCTGCTCTTCATAGTGTGCCTTGGCGGTCTGTTGAAGCGTGAAGCATCTGTTTAGGTTTTTTTCTATGAAGCGTACCCCTAATTCAATCGCTTTGGGATTGGCAAATACGAAATGCACTGTCCCTCTCTTCGGCATAAAATCTTCGATATATTTCCGGACCGCAATAATTCCCGCTTTTTCATTTCCATGAACACCGCAAAACACAGCGACTGATGGCCCTGGTATGTCAGAGTGGAATGTATGTATGTTGTTTTGCATTTTGGGTATGGCTGGTCAGGGAGTGCCTGACCAGCCAATTAGGATCGCATTCCAATGATGACATATCCGTCCCCTTTGCCGAGTTGGCGAAAGAGTTCATTAACATCATCGCTTCGGCACGAGATTGGCTCCCCATAGAGACCATCGCCATATGCTCCCCGGACGATCAGC
>CAYGDK010000024.1:0-6367 GCA_964348645.1 uncultured Candidatus Saccharibacteria bacterium
CCTGCCCGAGAAGAAGTGCAACCCACTTCGACTCGGGCAACCAATCACTTCTACGAATTAATTCGCAGAAGTGTAGGTGAAACAGCATATTGCTTCGGATTACAAATTACTTTATTGACAGTAGTAGAGTGATTTGTGGCCAGAAGCCACAGCCTTAGTCGAGGGCTAAAGTAAATTAAAAAGGAGAAAGAATGAATAAAGTACTTGTAATTATGGCTTTGTCAGCGGTTTTCGCTGCGGGCATGTTTGCAACAGACGCCAAAGTCTCAGCTGCAAATAATAATTATTCTTCGAACAACAATGGCTGTGGTAATAGTTGTGGTGGTAACGGTAGTGGAACAAACATTAACGTTTCCAATAACAACAACAATAACAACAGCAACTCCAATGCTAACAGCAACAGCAATGCTAACAGCAACGTGATCAACGTTGGAACTGGTAGCACGGGCGGCAACGGTACTACTACCGTTTGTGTCCCGACTGCTTCGGCTGCTTCAGCCGCTAGCGCTTCAAGCGCTGGTGCCGCTGCCGCTTCAGCTGCAGCTGCTGGTGCTAAGTGTGGAACAGTTGTTCGTGAAGTGACGACCTCTTTGCCAAAGACCGGTGCAGAAATGTACTTGATCCCAGGCTTTGCGACCGTCATGGCTGCCGGTTTTCGTAAGCTTATGCTTGCGAAGAAGGAAGCCGCTCTTCTTGCCTAACATTGGCTCGAAGACAAAAGACACCCCGAAAGGGGTGTTTTTTGTTACCCCTGAACAAGGGTAGAATACAGGTAATGTCACTGACTCAGCGTAAAGAAGAACTGGCCAACATCCTCGGCATTCCGGCTAAGGCCGAACGAATTAAGGCGATTCAGCAGGAAATGGCCGATCCCAAGTTTTGGGAGAACCACGCCCACGCCGCCAAGGCTGCTCAGGAGCTAAAACACTTAGACAACATCATCGTACAATTTGAGTTATCAGAAACTGAGGAAGAGCTAAACGAACTCGAGAACGAAGCGACTTTTACCGGCGCTCATGATGACGCGGCAGCGTTTCTGTCCGTTCACGCCGGTTCGGGCGGCACCGAAGCCCAGGACTGGGCGGAAATGTTGCTCCGAATGTATATGCGTTACGCTGAGCGAGCGGACTTTAAGGTCGAATTGCTCGATCGTGTCGATGGCGAAGAAGCGGGAATCAAAAGCGCGACCCTATATCTGCGGGGTTTTCGCGCTTACGGCAAACTTAAGGGCGAAAATGGAACCCATCGTTTGGTTCGTATTAGCCCTTACGACGCCGACAAATCCCGACATACTTCATTTGCGTTGGTGGAGGTTGTGCCGGAGGTTGAAAAGAGTGAACTAGTAATTAAGCCAGACGAGCTACGGATCGACGTTTATCGCTCCGGTGGTCATGGCGGTCAGGGCGTTAATACAACCGATTCAGCCGTAAGGCTAACTCACCTTCCGACCAGCATTATCGTGACCTGCCAAAACGAACGGAGCCAGATGCAAAACAAGGCGCAGGCAATGAAAATTCTGCTTGGTAAGTTACAGCTACTAGAGGACGAAAAGTTTCGTGCCGAAGAACAAAAGCATAAAGGCGAACCGCTGCTGGCCTCATGGGGCAACCAAATTCGTTCCTACGTCCTTCAGCCGTATCAGCTGGTTAAGGATTTGCGCTCCGGTTACGAAACTTCGGCGGTCCAGGACGTGCTTGATGGCGAGATCGAAACACTCTTAACCGAATGGCGCAAACACATCGCAACAGGTAAAATAAACTACAAAGAATCTAAGTAAGAAGGAGACGAATGGCTTTACCAAGTTTCGGACAGATGAAAGATATGTACCAGCTGCAGAAAAAAGCCAAAGATGTGCAGAAGCAGCTCAAAAACCTTGAGATTGAAGCGCGTTCGACCGACGGCTTTGTTGCCGCAGTCGTAAACGGCGAGATGAAGATTGTTGAAATTCAAATCAGTGACGAGATGATGGATCCGGCCAAGAAGTCAGCGCTGCAAACCGCCCTCAAAGACACGATCGGCCAAGCGATGGCTAAGGCACAGGGCGAAAGCGCCGCGCGATTGCAACCAATACTTAAAGACTTCAATTTCCCTGGCATGTAAGATGCTGACGACCTTCCTCGTTGGTGGGGTAGTCGTTATTGGGGCGTTAATATTATTCGCTGGAGGGGACGAAAAGAATGATTAGGGCCATTATTGGGATCGGCAATCCTGGCAGTAAGTACTCGAACACCCGTCACAATATCGGTTTTCGAGTGATTGACGCGCTCCGCGTGGCGCTTGGTAGTCATCCTTGGCAAGATGATCGCGGCATTGAATTTGCGTCATACCTTGAGCACCACTTCTTACTCATCAAGCCAAAGGCATATGTTAACGAAACTGGTGAAGTAATCGGTCAGTGGTTAAAGTATTCGCCAGCGACCGCAGAGCATCTTTGGGTTATTCACGACGATGTCGAGATTCCGTTCGGCGAAATCCGTATCAAACAGGGTGGTACCAGCGGCGGGCATAACGGCATTAAGTCTTTGGATGAAGTGATCGGTGTTGATTATTGGCGCGTTCGTATTGGAGTCGGGCGCGGTAAAGCTACGGCCGAAAATTTGGCCGACTACGTCCTTGCGCCGTTCACTGCCGAAGAGGAGCAAGAGCTGCCAAATATCATTGACCGAGCGGTTTCACACCTGATACAATCAATTGACGAACAAAGTCTAACCGCAATAACAATTCATGCCAAAGAAAAACACCAAAACAACAAAGTCTGAAAATCCTGTCGACGTCGAACTCGACGCGCAAAAAGAATCCGAATCAATGACCGCCCATCACAGCGAGTCGTCAATTGACGAAGTCGCTTCAAACCCCGACGAAGAAGCTGAGAAGGCTTTGATGGTTGAAGAGGGTGCCGACGCTGATAACGCCACACCTGCCGAACTATCTGCCATGCACACCGACAACGAATCTGCTCAGGCTGTTAACGATAAGGCGGAGAAGAAGGTTGCTAAGGCCGCTCCCAAAAAGTCCAAAGTTCGTTCGAAGGGCTACCACGCTGCCAAAGCTCAGATCGAAGCCGGTAAGTTATATCCTATCGATGAAGCAGTCGAACTCGTAAAAATGGTTTCGCTTTCAAAGTTTGACGGTTCTGTCGAGGTTCACGTTAAGCTCATCAAAAAGAAAAACAAAGGTGCGTCAGAATCGCCAAAAGGCCTATTTCACCTACCACACGGTTCCGGTAAGGAAAAAAAGATTATTATTCTCGACGAAGCAAAAATTGAAGAAATCGCCAAAACCAAAAAAATTGATTTTGATGTTGCGATTGCTTCGCCGGAGCTAATGCCGAAGGTTGGAAAAATTGCCAAAATTCTTGGACCAAAAGGTAAGATGCCAGATCCAAAGTCCGGCACTGTTACCAACGATCCTAAGAAGGCAATCGATGATATAAATTCCGGCAAGGTTGAATATCGTATCGACTCTCAAAATCAAATCCACCAAATGGTTGGCAAGGTTTCGTGGGACAGCTCCAAGCTACTCGAAAACATCCGTACAGTTTTGGCTGCCTTTCCAAAGTCGCGGCTTGAAACCGTACACCTATCGGCCAGTATCAGCCCTTCGGTTGTTGTTGACCTAAATTCGCTCTAATCCGATGGGGAGGCTGGCTCCCGCTGTTGGCATTATTATTGCAATTATTGCTGTCGCTGCAGTTTTTGGTGCATTCGCACTTGGCGAGCCGGAAAATGAGTCGGATAGTACTTCGATAAAAGATTACTTAGTTACTGAAGCTGTTAAGCCTGTTGTTGTGCGTGATAAGAACGACCAAAAGGTGACGTTGGATGCGTCGATGGCAGACAAGTCGCTGGTTACATTCTGGGACGCCACCTGTGCCGAGTGTCGCACGGGTTTGCCGCTGATTGTTTCTTTCGTTGCCGCGCACCCAGAAATAAAGCCCATATATATTAACCACCAAAATACACGCGAACAGGCTGAGGCGGCCTTGAAGGAATGGGGGCTGGCTATCGAAACGTACTATGATACTGACGGAACAGCGTTCAATGCGTGGTCCGGCACAACGCCGGCAACATACTATATTCGGAACGGCATTTTTCGCGTCTTCTTTCCTGGTCGTCCTAGCGCTGAGCAGTTGAACGCTTTATTGACCATCAACTAACTTTTTGAGACAATTACTGTCGCTACGAAGACAGTAGGTGACCCGCGCAGGTGCGCGTAAGTCGTAAGTCCTACCGAGGGCAAGACGTTAACAGTCTCCTCTCTTCGTGGAGGCAATTTTTTAGAAAAGGAATAACATATGCCATTAGTACGAGCGCAGAAAGAAGTGTTGATTGAAAAGCTGACCAAAGAAGTCGGCGAGTCTCGCGTTGCACTAATCGTCGCCTACACGCGTCTGCACATGAAGGCCAACGACGAGTTGCGCACCAAAGCGTTTGACCAAGGCGCCAAGATCAAGATGATTAGCAATACCTTGCTAACACTCTTGCTTAAAAATTTAGGTCGGGAAATGGAAATGCCGCAGAAGACACTGGCGATCGCCTACGGTTTTGCGGATGAGGTTGAGGCAGCTAAAACACTTGTTGCCTTCGGTAAGGAAACCGAATCGCTAGAAGTGATTGGTGGTTGGATTGACGGCACGTTCTTCGATATGAGCGCCGTTAAGACACTTTCCAGTCTGCCAAGCAAAGAAACGCTACAAGCACAGCTGGTTGGCCGCTTGAGCGGAATTATTGGCTCGTTAGCGTATTCGCTTAACTACCCAATGCAGAAGTTTGCTTATGTCGTTGAGGCTGTGAAGTCGGCCCAGCCGGCAGATGTGACTGCGAAGGTAGAAGAAGCTCCTGCTGCCGAAGAAGCAAAGCCTGAAGAGGCAGGGGAGTCGACCGATTCAGAAACCGAAACGACCGCTGAAGCGTCGCAAGACGAAGCAGGGGAGTCGGCTACAAGCAAAGAAGTAAAAGAAGAAGATAAGGAGAATTAAATGAGTGATAAAACTGATAAGTTGATCGATCAAATTGCCGAATTATCGGTAATGGAACTGTCCGAGTTGGTTAAGGCCGTTGAAGAAAAATTTGGTGTTAGCGCTATGCCAGTGATGGCTGCCGGTGCTGCTCCAGCTGCTGGTGCCGCTGCCGGTGCTGCCGAAGCTGAAGAGAAGTCCGAGTATACGGTTGTCTTGGCCAGCGGTGGCGAGCAGAAAATTGCCGTCATTAAGGCTGTTCGCGAGATCAAGCCTGATCTCGGCCTCAAAGAAGCCAAAGACCTCGTTGATGGTGCGCCAAAAGATCTCGGTGTCATGAAGAAAGACGACGCCGAAGCCGCTAAGAAGCGTCTCGAAGAAGCCGGCGCAACCGTCGAACTTAAGTAACTAATTCCAAGTTTGGAAACAAAAAAGAGCCTATCTGGCTCTTTTTTGTTATGGTCGACTCAATGAGAGGACCAGCCTGCCAGTATAGTTTTGATGATTTACACCTTGCTTGTTTTGGTCGAGTTATGACCGATGTCGAAAGGAATGCGCTTTATGCACTTCCGCAGACGGGCGAAATGAAGTAATGGGGGACTGGGCAAGGGAAGCTGGGTGGAAGATAGATGACGTCAATGGTGATGACGGTGTCGTCTACCGGTCGTTTATGCCTTAACTGGGCATTTAGCCGGGTCGCCTATTGAGGTAAAATACCAATGTTAATAGGAGTAGGTTATGGAAGAGATTTTAGACGTAAGTTGGCCGATGCTTTCGGCCATGGCTGTATGGCGATCGAGGAGGTTAGGAGCAAAGCTAAGGGCTCGCCGAGAAGAGTTTGGCTGGTCGGTTGCTGATTGCGCAGCCGTAACTGGTATGACGGAATCGACGATCGTTGCGATAGAGAATGGAACTCATCTCCTGAGCGACGAGGGCGGCCAGATCTTGGTTGAGTCTTCGATCCTTTTGGGTGTAGGTTTCGAGCTGGCACCGAAGCCACTTGCTGCTTAGCCGCTGTCCGATTCAAACAACGACCCGCCCAAGTGGCGGGTCTCGACTATAACTAAAGAAGAAGCCTCGGACGTTTGCGCGCCGAGGCTTCTAACTAGCACCTAGATCGATCAAGTACGGCCTGCAATTGTCAGGCCCTACAGGGCAGTCACGCAAATGCTGCATCATCGATGGCGACAGACACATAGCTCTGTCGGGCAACAATCTCAAAGGTACAACTCGAACTGTAAAAAGGTTTCTTATTGTTGCGAGGTGCACTGACTTTCGACGAACAAGTAGCTAGACGACGAACACGAACCGTAACACTTTTCCTATCTCAGTCACGGACGCAAACACTAGCCCTAACACTTCGAACCTTTCCGGACACAAACTCCTAACACAAACTGCAATCAACGAGCA
>CAYGDK010000024.1:6467-10749 GCA_964348645.1 uncultured Candidatus Saccharibacteria bacterium
TCCGTAACCAACAAGCGGACGCGTGACCCAAGAATATGTCTCGGTCAGCTCTGGCCTCAGATGCCAGAATCGTCGACTTGCTTCGCCCCCTTAAGGACTACATATAGTATACATTTTTTGCACAAAGTAGCCCCGGCGATTGCCGGGGCGGTTTTGAGAGAGACGGTCAGCTTTGCAGACGTTGCCGCGCGCGTAGCTTATCCGCTTCCTTGATGCGACGTTCGCAAGCTTCGATGACAGTGTCGAGCCAGCGGATGATGAAGAGCGGCCGAGGGGGAATCTGGGTAGCCGGATTAACCTCGGTGTTGGGGAGCGGCAGTTCTTTAGGAACAAAGAACGTACCGAACACCCAATCAGGTATCGGAAGGCCAAAGAAGCCACTGATAGCCTGATTGACCCTGTCTTTGGAGTGATGCATTAGGTGAAAGCCGTAGGCCTTCCGGGCAGTTCGACCGAGCAAGTCGCGACGCTCGATCTTCGGGCGCCAGAACCGTTCGTAATCGAGATGCTCGATTGCGTGCATCGTTTCGTAGAGCCAGAGTGACCAGGCGACGGCCGAGTAGCCACAGACAAGCCAGGGCAAATCTGGACTGATGAGCTGGACGGTGACGATAAGTGGCGTAAAGACTCCCCAGAATGTCACAAGAGCGTAAGCCGGGAAAGCTGACGACTCGATCTGGGCAGGCTCGACGATCGGGTAGCAATTTCGAACACTGACCTTATCCGACGGTGTTGGTGTTGTTTTGAGTTCAACCACGTGCGTCAGTCCGTGATGCTTGCGGTGTTTACGGGCTAGCCCATGCAAGAGGCGCCAGAAAACACTGTGCAACACATACCGATGGAAGAAGAACTCAAAGAAGGCCAGCGTCAGGTGAATGCTCCCGAAACAGAAGGCGTAGTGCCACCATCTAGCTCCCGATTGCACGGCGAGCAGATGAGGGGCGAAGTTGGCGAGAACTAAGTAGCCGATCGAGAAGAACAATCCGACTTGGAGGCCAACAAAGAGGCTGAACCATCCAAATGAGAAATCGACCTTCTTGATTGACCGGTACAGCACAAGCGCCCTCAGAAACGAGAGCAGCGGCTGTCCAAGGCGAAGCAGTTTCATACGATCTCCTTGATCCCACGACTGAAAAGTGCGCGACGATCGCAGTCAGTATAGCGTCTTTCGCTATCAAATCCGGGCGTACTCCTGTAAAATGGATTCAATGAATACGCCGCAGCAGACAGTAATATTTTTGGTGCGACACGGGCTAACTGATCGCGCCTACTCGCCTGATCCAACCACTGATGATTTACGGGTTCTTTCTAAACCAGGTCGAGCCCAGTTGCGCAAAATAGGGAAGTATCTGGCCCAGTTCGTTCCGACCGTTATCTACACAAGTTCACGTCAACGAACAGTTGAGAGTTCGGAGCTGATTGCTGCCGCGATCGATCCCAAGCCACCAATCGAGATTCGCGCTGAGTTGCTTGAAATCTACTCGAACGATGATTACCGAACACTTGAGCACCGCATCCCACGATTCTTCGCCCAACTAGTAGCGAAACACGCTGGTGAGCAGATTGTTTGTGTTTCACATCAAGATGTCATCCAAGGTGGACTGGACGCATTTCAGCTGACTGAACCCGAAAAAGATTTTCCGTGTGAGATGGGTGAGCTGTACCGCTTGGTCTTTGCTGGCCCTGTTTTAGCCGAATGTCAAAAGGCTCGACCGGCACATGAAGTTTCACGTAAAGCATAACGATCCGCATACCCGTGCTCGAGTCGGAACGCTTGAAACCCCGCACGGGGTCATTCAGACACCGGTGTTTATGCCGGTAGCAACTGCCGGAGCGATTAAAACATTGGCGCCTTGGGAGGTTCAAGAGCTCGGCGCCGAAATTATTCTCGGTAACACATATCACTTGCATCTTCGGCCCGGTGAGGAATTAATCGCCAAACGCGGCGGATATAGTCGGTGGACTCAGTGGAACGGTCCGATCCTGACTGATTCTGGTGGCTACCAGGCCTACTCACTTGGCGCCACGCGTGCCAAATCAGCAAAAACCACCAACGACGGTGTTCGCTTTTACTCGCACATCGATGGCTCAAAACACGAATTTACTCCCGAAGGAGTTTTAGATATTCAAGCCAAACTTGGGTCTGACGTCGTCATGCCGCTCGACGACTGTCCACCGATCGAGGCCACACACAAGCGCGTCGAATCGGCTGTAATTCGAACAAGGGATTGGGCGGAGCGAACAGTAAAATATTGGCAAGAACAGAATCTTGGTCAACTCGGAGCGGGGCTATTCGGCATTGTTCAGGGCGGGTTGTTTGAGGACTTAAGACAACAGTCGCTCGACGATATTCAGAAGCTGCCTTTTGATGGTATCGCTGTTGGCGGGGTGGCGATCGCAAGCGAGGGTAAGGAAAAAATTAACAAAGCGGTAGAGTACGTGGCGGCCGGATTAGACCCTGCGCGTCCACACTATCTCATGGGCGTTGGTTATCCTGACGACATTATTAGGATGGTTGCCCAGGGGTTTGATATGTTCGACTGTGTTTTGCCAACTCGCCTTGCCCGTCACGGGGTATTTTGGACGACCGAACTCGGTCAGCACAATATTATGTCGGCTAAGTATCGAGTTGACGCAACACCGCTTGACCCAAGATGTGGCTGTCGTATCTGCCAGACTTTCACCAGGGAGTATCTGCGACATCTCTACTCAACTGGCGAGACTCTAGCTGGTCGGGCACTGACGTATCACAATCTCTCGGTAACTCTTCGGTTGATGGAACGAATTAGGGCAAGTATTGTAGCAGGCACGTTCAGAGACGACTTCGCCGCAATACTCAAGCCCTAGCCTTGCCCGTTTTCTGGTATATTAAACCTAATGGAACGGGGTGGGGGAGAGCGACAAGAATTTGGTAATGCATCAGAGTCACCTCGGCAAACCGAGGGTCATGTTGTTGAACCAGCTGTGGAAACAAGTTTCGCTCCGATTAAACAAGAGGGGATCGTCACTCCAGTACCGGCCGTTGAGCGAAAAGTTGAGAACCCGGTTAAGTCCCCAGATGAAGCAGAGGCAGCTCCGGCCCGATTTTCCGCTGACGATCTTAGCCGCGATGTTCCGCCTGATGAACTGGATGGCTTCGAAGATAAAATCTTAGCTGGTATGGAGCAATAGCGATGGATTGGTTGAGCCAGTCGTTGATCTATATTCTCGGCGGTGTTCTTTTGGCACTGCCGATTGGGTTAATGTTCTTCTTGTCTCGTTCGCAGCGTCAGGAAACTATCGCCGATATCAACTCCATGGTTTGCATGAGCATATCCGTACCTCGTGAAGCTGAGTCGAAAAGCGGCGACGCTCCCAAAAACTTCAAAGAGCTGGTTGGTCCAATGGAGCAGCTTTATTCGTCACTGACGACGATTATTCACCAGCGAAATTTTGTTGATTGGCTATTTAGTACCCCGGCTCATGTTTCTTTTGAAATTACTGCCGCCGACGGTGTAATCAACTTTTTCGTCGTTTGTCCGCGCCGAATAAAAGACATAGTTGAGCGGCAGGTACATAGTTATTTTCCTCACGCTGAAATCGCACTGACAAAACCGACGAAAATCTTTCGCCAGGAAGGTAAGGCCGTCGCAGGGACAGTACTTGAACAGGCTAAAAGCTTTGTTTTACCGATACGCACCTACCAGTACTTAGAAACGGATCCGTTATCGTCTATTACAAATGCGCTGACAAAATTGCAGCAGCATGAAACGGCGAGTATTCAGATGATTATTCGTCCGACGAGCGAGCGTTGGCGTCAGCATACCCAAATGGCCAGCCACGATGTCCTGAATAACCGGGCTCATTTGGTTAACCGCGGTAAGCTTGGCCGGACAGTGGGGATGTTATCCAGTAGCGCACAGTCATCAGGCGACACTAAAGAACGTATCCACCTTTCTTCGCAACAAGAAGAGCTGATTAAAGCTCTTCAGGAGAAGAGTGCCAAAGTTGGCTTTGAGGCAATTATCCGGATCGTGACTACCGCACCAGATCAGTCCCGGGCTGATGATAACTTACGAGTTATTATTGCGGCCTTTTCGCAATTCCACGCCCCTGCTCTGAATTCATTTAAATACAAAAACATTCCGATCAATCGTTTGGCGCGGGACTACTTGCTGCGTATCTTCGCCAACGCGCCGCGGATGATTTTGAACGCCGAAGAATTGTCGAGCCTATACCATCTGCCAACACGCGTCATTGAGACACCGGGCGTGAAGTGGCAGATGTCTCGCAGCTTACCGCC
>CAYGDK010000025.1:0-1084 GCA_964348645.1 uncultured Candidatus Saccharibacteria bacterium
CAAAAAACCTTTATCCAGTTTCCGCCCACTTACACGGTGCCGGCGGGTTTTCGCATTTCAACCGTAATCAATACTTAGGAGACCCGACCAAAATGCCCATTACGACTTCGACGCAGGACGATGCTGGTAGTCTCATTCTCGACGGCGACGACGCCACAGACGTTTGCATCCTTATCAAGCAAGCCGGCACCACTAAGGCGCAGGTCCTTGCGTCAGGTCAGGCTGAGTTCACCTCCATCCTAAGCCAGGACTCCTCGCTCGGGATTACCGGCGCTGCGCCTGCCACGGTGACGTCGGCTGGTGGTGCTGTAGCCCTTGCTGGTGGTATCGGAGGGGCGACCTCTGGGACGGGTGGCGCGGTCACCATCGTGGGCGGAGCTGGTACTGCCGGTAATGCCGTGGGTGGCGCGTGCAGCCGTACGGGTGGCGCAGGTCAGGGCTCTGGGGCTGGTGGCGCCTCTTCGGGCACGGGCGGAGCTGGTGGCGCTACTGGGGTGGGAGGCGCGGCCACCATGACCGGCGGTGTAGGCGGAGCGACCAGTGGGGTGGGAGGCGCGGCAAGTGTGGTCGCAGGCGCTGGTCAGGCGACGTCGAATGGTGGCGTGGCATCGGTGGTCGGCGGCGCTTCTGGTTCTGGTGCGACTGGTACCGGAGGGGCTTGCAGTGTCACCGGCGGCGCGGCAGCTAGCACGAATGGCACCGGCGGATTGGCCAGTGTTGTCGGCGGGTTGGCGACCGGAACCGGCACGGGCGGTGGCGTCACCATCACGTCGGGTGCTTCCGGCGGCGCCAGCGGTACGGCTGGAACGGTGACCATCAGCTCTGGCTCTGCAGCCGGCGGCACGGTGGGCGCTGTTCAAATCCAGGGCGCTGGCGCGACCGGCAAGCTGGGATTTTTCAACACGACCCCTATCGTCCAGGCGGTCCTCGCCACAGGTTCGAATGCCGACGCCATCATCACGGCGCTCCAGAACCTCGGGCTCGTCCGTCAGAGCTAGTTCATCATGGCGTCCATCGACATCACCGCTGGTCTGATGAAGACTCGCACTGGTGGTGGTCGATCCTCGCCGTTCGGGGGCAATCG
>CAYGDK010000025.1:1184-10527 GCA_964348645.1 uncultured Candidatus Saccharibacteria bacterium
AGACTTCCCAAAGGCAGAATACCAGCTAAGGCGCCGTTTGTACAACGGAAGAGTCAGAGGCGGGAAGGGCGGCTGGCATCAACTCGGGGCCGGTTCTCCCACGGGAGTGTTCGGTTTGGAGTCGGGTTTGATGGCTCGGAGCGTGGCGTTCGGCAAGGATCGCGCGTCCGGGAAGTACGTCATCTTCTTTTCGAACAACCGGGCGATCATCGGTAAGGACGGTCAGAGTGCGGCGTCTCGTGTGTTCTCTCGCCCTGAGATGCGCATCTCTGCTGCTGCGTTTGCGGGGGAGCTTGCCCCGGTTATGAAGCGTGCGACTCGGATGATCTTTGCGCGGCAGGCGAGACGGTTCGGCAAGGAGCTCGTGCGTACGGCCGAGTCTCTTGTGCGGCTGCAGCGTTCATTCTCGCAGGAGTTTGCGAGCGCGGGGTAGCTATGGGCTCGGAGTGGTCGGGCAAGCGGACGCTTGCTGAAACTACGGCAGAGATCCCTATCGAGATTGGGGACACGGAAGAAGCAGTCGGGTTGTACGTCAACGCAGTCGCTCACGGAGTCGCTACCGGCGGGCTAGACCCTCGTGTCGCGGACACGCTCAAAGACCTCGCACGCACGAAGCTGTCAGCTATCCGGCAAAAGGCTGAGCGTCAGAAGGTCGACGACCTTTGGGAGATTCTGCGAAGGGCCGAGGCTCTTGCGGCGGAGGGGATTTCCTATGCAGAGGCATGCAGGCAGCACCGCGAGGACCCGCTCCTTGGGCGTTGGCGCGTCGATACGGTGAAGGGCAAAGAGGTCTGGACTAACGATGCGAACGGAGACGCAGAACGTATCGGAGAAGGCAAGAAAGTCACTCCTGGTTGAGGGCCGCTATTTTGACATGGGCTTCCGCTTCCGGGTTTGGGTGCGTGGGGCGAAGGGCCCCGAGGCTGCGGAGTTGCTCCCCCGGGTGTACGGCGGGGTCTATGACCGGCTCCGGGCGAGGTATGTGGCGCCCCCTGTTAACGTTCGGGAGATCCCAGTCACCCGGGCGCAAGTCGAATTCTGCACCAGCACTGACGAAGGCATTATCCGCGAGATGCTCTTAGGCGCCCCTGGCGCCGGCAAGACGTTCGCGTTAGGAGCTCTGGGAGCCAGGTGGTTTCTCGAGCGTCCGAACTCTACATGGGGGGCAGTCGGGGCCACGAACGACCGGCGCATGATTCTGTGGAATCGGTTTCTCTCCCTATTCAGCCCGTTCGGTTGGGTCGAAGAGTGCCCGGAGAAGCAAAAGGAGATTCGTCTCTACAACGGAACGATCGTCCAAGTCATCGCAGCGGCCGCCCCGAGCAAGCAAACCGGCTCCCCGATTCAAGGCAGGGACTGGTCCGGGGCCCTGGTCGACGAGCATCAGAGCATTGGTAAAGAGTCGCATCAAGAGATAGACGCTCGAGGCAGGCGGGCTGGGAAAAAGTACCGGGTCTGCAGCTCGGCAACGAATCAGACGCACCTGGCCGAGTTCCGGGTCGAGCTCGAGCGCTTCAAGCTGAATCAGAATCACCGGATCCATAGAGTCCCCGGCAAAGAGAATCCGTTCGTTGACCCTGAGTTTTATGAGGGGCTGCGCTCCCGCTACTCGGCCAGGGACTATGAGGCGCTGATTGAAGGCAAGGACGTCCCCTTAGAAAGCCTTGTCTACCATCAGTTTAGCTACACCAACAACGTTCGTCCGCGTATGGCTCACGGCGTCGATATCACCAAACGATTGACAAAACAGATCGTCGGCCGGGCTTATCCATATATCGGTGCGCAAGACTTTGGTGTGCTCGTCAATGCGACGGAGATTCTCAAGGCCTACGAAGACCCTGAGACGAAAGAGCCGCGCTGGTGGGTGGTCGATGAGATTGCATCGGTCCGGGAGATTGCTCAATCGCACGCACGCAAGATCCTTCGGAAGTACCCCTCGGACGCCATCCTCATCATCGCAGACCCGCACCTGAACACATCAGACGCGGACAAGAGCGATTACGCCGCTTTCAGGAACGAGGGCTTGGACATCGTCAGGGCGCGTGAGGGGAAGATCGCTATCGAGGCACGGGTCAGCATGATGAATGCCCTGCTCTGTGATGCTGATGGCGTGGTGCGGCTACATGTGGATGTGGACAAGCACGGGGAGGCGGTTGCACCAAAGCTGGTGCAGGCCTTCCTGACGGAAACACGGACCCCGGACGGGCGTACCGAAGGACGCAAAAACCTAGCAGACGACTGGAGCCACTACCCGAGCGCGGTGGGGTATGGGCTTTGGAAGTTTGAACGTCTCCGGGCGAAAGCTTCGGACGCGATAAAGGCCATCGTCATCTAATGTCGCTCAAATCGGTACTGGGCCTGAACCCGGTGGATGTCGTCAAAAACGTCGTCAGAAACCAGACAGAACAGGTCCGCCGACTCGACGCCTCGAAGCGCATTGCCCTGTATCAAGACTCCTGCGAAGCCGACCTTCTCGCGCAGATTAACTCCGTCTTCAACGCCCCGGAGGTGCGTCAACGCCTGACCCCGTTCATTGACATGGCCTGTGCCACGTCTGTGTTCAGGCGGATCGTCGACGAGACGGCGAAGCAGGTCTACAACCCATTCCCCGCACGGCGTGTGTCGTCTGACCCTGGGGCACGGGCATATGCGGAGTTCGTTCGCGAGGCCAGGCTAGACCAGCGTCTCGACCAGGCAGCCCGTCTGCTCGAGGCCACGAACGCCGTGTTCCTGTTCCCGCGCTGGGTGCCATCTTTGGGCCGGGCAGTGTTGGATATTCTGACGCCGGACATGGTCAGTGTGATCAGCCACCCCGACGACCCGACCACCGAGCTCGCTGTAGCGATTGACGTCTACGTGCACGGCCAGGCGAAGCCGGATATCGAAGTATGGGACGACGAGGTCATCTTCCGACTCAACCCGCAGGGCAACCTAGTGAACGTCGGCGGTCTCCTCGAGCGCCCGAATCCCTATGGGCGAATCCCTATCGTAGGGGTGCACCGTAAGGAGCGCTGGGGAACGTACTGGGACACGACCTCGGGCAAGGATCTTATCGCCGGGCAACGTGCCGTGAACCTCCTGACGGCTCTCGTGCTCAAGCTGCACAAGTCTCAGGGCGAGAAACAGATCGTCGTACAGGGCGACACGGCGAGCACGATCCAGAATCAGACCCTCGATGGCGAAGGGGCCCTGGTGACTGGCGAAGGCATCACGATCACCACCCTCGATCTGCGCTCTGACGCGAACCACTACAACGCGACCATCGACAGCATCATCCAGCGTGTGGCGGCGAACTATGGAATCAGCAAAGAACGTCTCGCGGCATCCGGCTCGGGCTTTGGTGGGGCAAACATCGGCTCCGACACAGCCCTCTTTGAGCGACGCTCCGAACTCCTGCAGACATGGGCCACGGCCGAGCAGCGCCTATTTGACGTGTGCAAGCTCGTGTTTAGAGGGCTACCCGGTCGTGAGATTCCTGAGGCGGATAAGCTTGTGGTGGACTTCCGCGAGATAGAAGCCCGCGTCTCGATGGCCGACCAGCTTTCTCTCTGGGAGACGCAGCTCTCGATGGGGCTGAAGTCTGTCGAGGACATGGTCATCAGCATGAACCCTGAGATCTCTACCTCCGAGGAAGCAAAAGCCGAGGTCTCGCGCAACCTGGAGTCCTGGGCTCAGTGGATCGGTATGCGTCGCGAGCTCAATGCCCCGTCAGATGGCAGCGTCGGACAAACCCCTCAGCAGAATGGCGCCATGCGGAAAGCCCCGGACGGGGTGGACCAGATGGCAGACCCTCTCATGGTGCCGCAATGAAGACCCTCCGCCTTGCGCTACACGCCGCTCTGCTCGTCATCGCTAACCGGATGCTGCAGTTCGCACTCAAGGGCCTCGTCCCTACACCGCCCCCCGTCAAACAAGCTCCGCAGATCGGTGCCGTGCTGGGTCTTTGCGAATCCTGCGGGGAGGCTGTGATCGACGGGTCGCCACACACGTACATGGACCACGTCTCGAGACCAGCACACGCCGACTGCGTTGTGTTCTGCGCTCCTGACGAAATGAACTAGGAGATCTGATGTCGATTGAGAACGGGACCCCGGACGGGGCCTCGATTGGTGTTCCTGCGCCCGCTGCACCTGCAGCAACCCCCGCACCGGACGGTGCACCCCCTGAGCCCTACCGCAACGTGGCGGAGATTCAGAGGGCATTGAAGGGACAGCGCGAGCTCGCGGTGAAGGTCGACTCGATAGAGGCAAGCCTAGCCAAGATCACAAAGATGTTCTCTCAAGAGCCCGCCCCGACGCCGGCCCCTGCAGACGGACTCGCACAGAAAGCACTAGACGAGCTTGGGCAGTTCAAGCGCTCGATGGCGTTTAGAGATGCACTGGACAGTGCCACGTTAGACCCTGCGGATAAGAAGCTCCTGAAGCGTCTATACGACGCCGAGAAGCCTTCCGACCCGGAGGCCTGGTTTACATCTGCCATGGCAGACTTGCCCGCTCGGGGGACCCCGGCTGCAGGTCAGGCAAACGCTCCAGGGCAAGCAGCCCCAGGGCGAGCACCGGACGGTGCGCTACCGAGTGACCCGCTCGAGCTCGCAAGGCTCAGGCCGGACGTATGGCGCGCGATGAGTCGAGAGGACCAGGCGAAGGCTTGGAAGGACCGGCTCGTAGCAACACCCGTTCAACAATTTTTCAAGATCCCCCAAAAGAAGGGGTGACAGAGGTAACCAAACATGGCAGCTGCAGCGACGACACTTACCACCCTCACCGAACTTGTTAACTCTGAGGCTATCGAGTCTCTCATCATGGATTACGCCTTCGATGCCATGAACGCCTCCGCGTTCTGCCGCATCAGCGATATCTCCGGCGGAGCCACCCTCGTGGCCTCCTTCCCCATCTGGGTGAAGGACGTCGCCGTGGCCGTCAACGAAGGTTCCGACATGAACCTCGACGACCTTGAAACCACGCAGGTCAGCGTTACTGCTGGTCTTTTCGGTGTGCTCCGCGAGGTGACTGACCTGGTCAGCAACACCACGATCCTCGGTTCTAGCCTGGTCCCGGAAGTCATTGCCGAGGCGTCCAGGTTGTGCATGGAGAAGCTCGAGGACCTTGTGGTCGCTGAGTTCGCCAATGCCTCCGGCACCGTCGGAACGACCACGGTCAACCTGACCATCGCGCAGTTTGTCGGCGCCTACCACGCCCTCAACGCTAACCTGGTGCAGGGCCAGAAAGTGTGCGTCATGGCGCCTATCCAGGTCGCTGACTTGGTGGATGCTCTGATCGCCGCGACTTCCACCGTGTGGTCGAATCCCACCACGGACAACCGTCTGCTCAATGGCCAGAGTGGCCAGGACGGCCAGATGGGAGCGCTCCTCGGGGTGCCCATCTACCAGAGCTCGCTCTGTGACACTGCCAACGCTGCAGCGGACCGCGTCGGCGCCATGTTTGTGAACGGCAACTCTGCCAATGGCGGCAACCCGAAGTTTGCGGCCTACGGCATTGCCATGAAGTGGCTCCCCAAGGTTCGCGTGACCTCGGACGCCCCCGGATCGAGCGACGTGTTCGGCATCACGATGTGTGCTGGCACTGCGGAAATCCGCGACGCCTCGGCCATCGGCATCATCACCGACGCCTGATTACTAATCGGGTTGTTTTTAGTAGCACGGCCTTCGGGCCACACGACGGGGTGGGCGTAAACGGCATCGCCGCGCCTGAAGCGGGGGAAACCCTAGCAGGGCTGAGATCCAGGTTCGACCCCTGGGCCCGTCACTAACTCAACACAGAGGACCTTTGTGAAAAACGACGTAACGCCACTGACCCTAGAGACTCTTGAGAATGCCCCGCGTTGGACGCCAAGTCCGCCAATGGATGACGCGGACCAGATGGGCTCTGGGCAAAAGGTTATCCGGCATAAGGGGCAGATCTACGCTGGCCTCCCGCGACAGGAATATGAGCTCGCCATCTCGCCCGCCGGCAACCTGATCAACCTGGTCGTGCGCACGAACTCACTCAACCCCTACGACGCTAAGATGGTGAAGAAGGGTGCGGACCGGAGCTCGTTCAAGCGCGACACCATCGAAGCGAAGCGCAAAGCTGGCTGGTTGATGGTCGACCGGCCGCCCCGGTTGTTCCTTGACGACGAAGGCAACGAGCGAGCTCCCTCCATGGAGGAGAAGCGCAAACTCTGGCCTGCTCTTATCGAAGAGGCGAACAAGCGTCGCCAGGCCGCACTGGACACGGAGAACGAGCGCGCCGAGAAGTCTCAGACTGACGTGCAGCGCATTCTTCAGAGCAACGCGGAGGTAGCTCAGCTCTTCGCCAGGACGGTGAAGAAGGAACGCGGCGCCCGTGGTGCCCTGGCAGGGTCGGCCGATGAGTAAGAACGATGTTCTCCGCAAGTCTCGCGATGAGATTGCAAAGGCCGTTGCGGCTGATGCGGAGAAACTCGGGACTGTTGTTACTGCCCCGGCGATTGACGCGTTCTTAACGCCCATTCTGGAAGAGGCCGACAAGATCCGCGAGGCGCAGGCTGCTGCCCACGTTCCACGTGCAACATTGGTGGACGAGTATCAAGACTTCGACCCGCGGGCCAAGCTCAAAGCTGGTGAGACCTGGGTGGAGGAAGTTGATGTCGGGGTGGCGACCTTCCATAGCGACGGCAGGACCACTATCGACAAGGACCTCCAGACGCTCGCTGGCCTGCGTGGCCGTCGTCCCGAGGAAGTCCGACGCAAGCTGTTCATCAAGTACCTCAAGGCGAATCACCCGGCGCTCTGGCAGGAGTTCGTGGCAGTCGCTGCGGCTGGGGGGCCTGCAAAGGTCGTCGAGCGCAAGCTGCACGAGGTGCTCGCCCGGGCGAAGAAGCTGATCCCTGTGAACCCCTGGAGCCCGTGTGAACCCGGCAAGATCATCGTGGGATGACTAAATGCTGAATCAGAGAACACAGCTGATCTACGGAGTCACGGGGCAGGTGGTCGAGTTTTACCCCCCGGAGTGGCTCTATGGTGCACCGAGCTCTGCCGCGACCTACTCCGTATGGGGTCCGGGCGCTGACCTCGACGGGACGGCTGAGTTCACCGGAACGGCCACCGCTGACTCGGTGTCGACCACGTTTGACCAGGCGAGCGGATACTCGAACACGAGCAATCGCGACCGTTGCTACATCGCAGCGACCACTAACACGGCCGTCGGTCGGTACTACCTCATCACGAACGCCATCGGGCAGCGCGAGCTCGTCAAGGTGGATGCGATTGCCTCGGCAGACTACGTCTCCTGCAGTGGTCCGCTCGGGTATGACTACACGACCTCGGACACGTTCCTGTCTACGCGCCAGTACTTTACGATTGATGCCACGTTCATTGCGGATGAGTCGAAGATTGCGCCTGACTGGAAGGTGCGCTGGTCCTACACGATCAACTCGGTCGCGTATCGGCACTGGACCTACCTCGATGTCGTCCGTGCAGTGGCCGCCCCGAGCATTACTGGCGCCGAACTCTATGAGCTATTCCCGGACCTGCGGCACGAGCAGCACGCCGACCTCCGCGGCACCGACTGGGAGCACATCAAGACTCGCGCAGCCAAGCGCCTCCGGTTCGACGTGCAGCGGTTCGGGTTCAGCTTGGATGCGATGCGAACGGACGAATGGAACGAGGTCTTGCTGTCTGGGATGCGCTCCCTCCTCGCTGAGTCTGGCTGGCACCCCCCGGGGCGTGACCAAGAGACCTTCGTCACGGAGAGCCGTACGCGCTACTGGAACGACCTGAACGACCTGGCCAAGAGGGCCTTGCTCGACAAGGGCGGTAGTGGCGGGGCCACGCAAAAGGGAGCTCAGCAGCTCACGTTCCGCAGATGAGTGTCACCACGATCCCACTGATACGGGCGCAGCTCATCTCTGTACTCGAGGCGGCCACTCCGACGCGCCTGACTAACTTCAAGTTTCGCCGTGCCGAGAAGCGCGTTCCTCTCGCCGAGTGGACCACGAAGAACAGCGGCAAGATGCGCAGCTTCGACATCTTCCAACTGTCGACGGGCGTTGAGTTGGAACATATCCACCCTACACAAGTCATGAGATCCGAGCCGTTTTCCATTGCGGTTTTGTATCCCAGGCTCACTGGCTTGGCCGGGACGGATGACCTCGATTCCCTCCGCGATACTCAACGAGAAGACGCGAGAGTCATCCGCGACACTGTCTTCAAGCCCTCGAACTACCTGAGCGGCGTGTGCCTGATGGAGCCGCCGGTGGCGTCCTTCTCAGAGGACGGGGAAGTGTGGCTGTCCGTGTTCGATTTCACCATCACCTTTTACGAAGCCCAGACGCTCTAGAGAGGATGCACAATGGCCAGCAACGACGACGGCAAAGCATTTAGCGCCGACAACTTTAACCACGCACAGTGGGACCTTGTCGCGGAAACGGTCGCGCTCAGCACGACCACGGCAAAGACTGCGGCGGTGTACCCACCCGGCCTGTACCTCATCACGGCCAGCGCCGACTGCTTCATCCGAAGCGGTACTCAGGCTGGCGTGGTAGCGGTCGCTGCGACAAGCAACCCGCTCTGGTCGAAGACCTACCTCCTCTGGCAGGTTACGAGCGCTGACAATGGTGGTCTGGCCGGTATCACTGCCTCCGGGACTGCCAATCTCTACATCATGAAGCCGTCGGGAGATCAGAGCTAGTGCGCCCTTCAGTGGCGTTCGGAGGTGGTGGGTCTGGGTCCTCGTATGACGACACGGCACTCGCTGCGCGGGTCACGGCACTCGAGGCAAACCAACTTTGGGAGTATGACACCGCGGGCTCTGACGCCGGCCCGTCAGCGTCGGTGCTTTTCACTGGCCTGCACGCCACGCGACGCAGCCTGGTCCGAGTGGGGTTCACACAGACCGGAGCGACGGGCACCGGGCTCGAATTCGAACCGGACGACGCTGCCGCGGACGGCGACAGCAGCTGGGCAAGGATGACAGCGGCCGGGGCGTTCGGCTCCGACTCTGCCAAGGCGCTGATCGCGAACAATGCGACCAACAACACATACATGTTTATCGAGCTGCTCATCGACCCCACCAATCGGGTAGGTATGGTGTGGAACGTCAACGGCGCTGGTGCGGCCCCTAACACAGTTCCCTTCGGGGCGGTGACCTACCTGCAATGGAGCTCAACGTACCCCGCGATCACATCATTCCGACTCACGCAGACCGCTGGCTCGGCCACTATGACGACCACGTCGTGGAAGATCTGGACCTCTAGCTACTAAGGGAGCTCACACATAGCATGGCCACTTCATTCCGCGTTCAAGAGCTCCGGTTCAGCGCCGAGAGTTCATTCGCAGAGAACATTAACTCTGTAACTACCAACA
>CAYGDK010000026.1:0-10424 GCA_964348645.1 uncultured Candidatus Saccharibacteria bacterium
GTTATAAGCTTTTCGCCAAACGGTAGCTCGATTTTGGCCGCTTGCTGGTATCGATGAATAAACTGTTTCGGTAAACCAAAGTTAAGATCAACGAGCGCGCCGCCGATAATATTAACCTTCTCCATTGCTAACTCCTGGCGGCAATTTCACAAATTTTAAGAAATTCTTTGGCCTTAACTGAATTGGTGCCAACCAATAGACCATCAATGTCCGGATGAGCAAGTAGCTCGTGGGTGTTATGCGGCTCGACGCTGCCGCCGTAGAGGAATCGAACGTTGTCCACTACGTGCTTGGCGTATTTTTCGCTTAAACGCTCTTTTAATCGTCGGATCACCTCGCCAGCATACTTGGGGGTGGCGGTTCGACCGTTACCGATCGCCCAAACTGGTTCGTAGGCAAAAATAATCCGGTGTAAGTCATCTGGCTTAATACCATGCAAGGCCTCCATGAGCTGAGCCGTGATTCGCTGCCATTGATAAGCGTCAACTCGGCCTGAGGCGTCCAATACCCGTTTAGTTTCCCCGACACAGAGAATCGGTGTTAACCGCCAGCGCAAACAGGCCAGCAGCTTCTCCCTGACGATGTCGTCGTCCTCGTGTTGATTGCGGCGGCGCTCGGAGTGACCGATTAAGGCATATTTCGCCAAATCCTTAACCATGTAAGCCGATACTTCGCCGGTGTACGCGCCCTGATCCTCGGCCCAGATGTTCTGAACGCCGAGTTGAATATGCTCCGACCGGTGCTTCCAACCCTCTATGATAGGCGCCAACCACGCAATCGGTGGCAGCAGAACCACTTCTACGCCCTTGAGGGTCTCGAGTTTAGCCTTGAGAGACGACGCAAGCACCAAGCTATCGCTTAGTGTGGGGTACATTTTCCAGTTACCAACTACGAGCGGTCGTCGCGCTATCTTACCCTCCTTTAATGTAGTACTAGCGTAGCGATTTTCAGGTAAAGAAAAAAGCCCTACCGATGGCAGGACTTCTTTCAGAAAGAGACGGAGTCTCTTAGGCGGCTGGTGTTTCTTCAACTGGTGTCTCAGCGCCTTCTACTGGCATTTCGTCAGTCTTTGGCATCTCTTCGCCCTCAACAACTGGCTCAACTACTGGTGTCTCTTCGGTCGTTGGTGTCTCTTCCATGAAAGACCTCCTATATAAACTAAGCAGGAAAACCTGCGCTTGTCTTAAACCAAGCCTAACAGGTTAGCTCTTGGTAGGTCAAGACTTGTTATTCCAACCAAATTCTGTCTAACGCCCGAGTGTAACGGTAATGATTTTCGCTAGGTCTTCGACCGGCACGAGCCTTACTTCGCCGGTACGTCGATCCTTGATCTCGACCTTGCCTTCTTGGGCCGTTTTTTGACTGTAGACGATACGATACGGTACCCCGATCAGATCTGCTTCAACCAGTTTACTGCCTGCCGGCTCGTCACGATCATCGAATAAAACCTCGATCCCAGCCTTTTCGAGTTCCTGAAATAGCTTATCTCCAACTTTACTGTCATGCGTCAGGTCGATCAGAACACAGTCAAATGGGGCGAACTCTGGGTTGAAGATTAGGCCGTGTTCATCATTTCGTAGCTCCGCCAGCACGCCCAGCAGGCGGGTAATGCCGATGCCGTAACTTCCCATATAGATCGATTGGCGCGAGCCATCGGCGGCCAAATACTTAAAATCAAATGCGTCGGGATATTTTGTACCAAGGTGGAAAATATTTCCAACCTCGACCGCCTTCACTCGCTCGAAACTCTTTTTTTGGTCGGCTGTCATTGACTGCTCGACTTCCTGATTAAAACCAGTTCGATCATGGCGGTCGAGCCAGACTTCGTCCTCACCGGTTGGGCATTCAACCTGAAATTCGTCAGAAAATTCTTGGCTAAAAACACCGCCGCTGGCCTTAACTCGGTAGGATAGCAGACCGAGGCGATCAAAAACCCGCGTATAAGCTTTGGCGCATTCTTCGTAGAAAGCGTTATGGTCTTTTTCGGTTGCGTGAAAACTGTAGAGATCTTTCATCCGGAACTCACGACCACGGAGCAGTCCGGATTTGGCACGCAGCTCTTTGCGAAATTTGGTCTGGAACTGGTAGAGAACAACCGGCAGTTCTCGATAGGATTGGACCTTTTCTTTAACTACGATCGCCATCGGCTCCTCATGAGTCGCGCCAAATGTCATACCGGCATCTTCGTCGCGATAAACGATTTGACGGAAATTTGGATCATCCCACCGACCGGACTTCTCCCAGGTTTCCTGCGGCTGGAGAGCCGTAAAAACAACTTCAGAACCACCAATGGCGTCCATCTCTTCTCTAATTATTTGTTCGATCTTGTGAAGTGACCGGACAGCAAGCGGCAAAAGGGCGTAGGCACCAGCGGCGATTTGGCTAATGTAACCGGCCTTCGTTAAAAGGTAGGCGTTGATGCTGTCTTGCTTGGCCACATCGCGACGAGTTGGGATATAAAATTGGCTTCGGCGCATCAGAACAGCCTTTCAAACACCTGGAATCTAACCAAGTCCTTATAGGTAACAATAATAAACAGCGCAAAAACGAGCGCCAAGCCAACAGTGGCAAAGCCACCGAGTTGTCGTTCCGTCAGCGGGCGGCCACGAACTTTTTCGTACAAAAGGGCGGCGATATGACCACCGTCGAGCGGTAAAATCGGGAAGAGGTTAATGACACCAAGTCCAATCGAGACAACCGCCACCAGTTGAAGCAAGTACTCCAGTCCCAGTCGCCGAGTTACGCCCGTCAGGGCGCCGATGCCGATCAGGCCCGTTACGTCCTCGGAAACTTTACCGCGCATAATCAGGTTCTTGCCAAAATCGACGACGCCCTTGGCTGATAAGCCAATGATACGGCCAGTTTCGTATAGCGCTGCCGCTGGCGCCGCAACAATGGTTGAACGCACTTCACCGCTTGAACGAATCGCCACCCCAAGTGCTCCCTCGCCAGTAGGCGGATTGGCACGGGCAAGTAGCTCAACTGTTCGCTCAACTCCATCTCGCTCGATCAGTAGACGAACGACCTTGCCTTTTTCTTTCGAAACCAAGGCAACAAATTCCTGATCGGTGGCAACCGCTTGACCATTAACCTGCTTGATCTGGTCGCCTTCGATTAAATCCGCCCCGGCGGCCGGTGAGTTAGGTAGGCTTCTGACAACGCTCACCTGCTGGGTCGATGAAATGAACGGGTTGCTGGCGATGCCGGGCATCAACGGGTCAAACCCAGTCATAAATAGCCCACTCAGGACAACCCAGGCCAGAATTAGATTCATCAGCGCACCAGCAACGAGTATTTGGAACCGCTGAAAAATCGATTTAGAACGAAAAGAGTCTGCTCCAGTTTCGGTTGGCTGCTCACCGTGCAAGCGCACGTAGCCACCAAGCGGAATCGCGTTGACGGCAAATTCTGTGTGGCCAACTTTGCGAGCAAAGAGTCGTGGGCGAAAACCAAAGGCGAATTCGTGGACGCGAACGCCGTTGCGCCGCGCTGCAAAGTAATGACCAAATTCGTGAACGTAAACTAAAACACTTAGAACCAGCAAGAAGACGAGCAAAGTAGTAAGCATTACGCCGTCAGTAACTCTTTCTCCTTAGCGTCAACGACGGTTTTGACTTGTCGGTTGAAGTCGTCAATCAGTTCATTCAGATCTTTCGTTAGACGGTTCAGATCGTCCTCGCGAACAGTTCCGGCGGTTTTTTCGCGGGTGGCTTCCTGCAGAGCATCGGCACGTACCTGACGCAGCTGAATGCGGGCTGCTTCGCCTTTTTGACCAGCCAGCTTAACAAACTCTTGGCGACGCTCCAGGCTGAGCGGTGGCACGCTCAAGCGTAGCTGGGGGCCTTCATTGATAACGGAAAACCCAAGCTGGCTATTGCGAATCGCCGTCTCGGTTGCGCCCATGACTGCCTTGTCCCACGGCTGAATCAGCAATTGACCTTGGTCATTGGCCGAAATAGCCGCAACTTGATTGAGTGGCATCGTCCCGCCGTAGGCGGCGACTGGCAAAGTGCCGACCAGATCAGCTGAGGCGCGTCCAGGCCTGAGCGTACGCAAATCCTCTTCCAGGACTGAAAGAGTTTTTTGCATAGCTGTCTTTACTTGAGCTGGAGATTGCATGATGCTCCTAATCTACCAAGAAAAGACCGTGATTAATAGAAGTGGCTTTATTCGTAGCCAAGCTCAAAACGAACGATGCGAGCAATCTTCATGTTCTCACCAATTTTGGCGATTGTGTCGTTCAAAAGCTGCTCGATAGTGACTGATGGATCGCGGAAGTAATCCTGCTTCATCAGTTCGTCAACGTTTTCAGGATTCATTGAAGCAACTTGGAGCGCTACTTCTTTGACGAATTTCTTGAAGTCGTCGTTGCGGGCAACAAAATCTGTTTCGCAGTTAACCTCAACCATTGCACCGATTCGGCCGCCGCCGTGAACGTACGTTTCGATCAGTCCTTGGCCGGTTGCCCGATCAGACTTTTTTGCGGCGGTCGCTAAACCTTTTTCTTTGAGCCAGGCGATTGCCTTAGCTTCGTCGCCTTCGGCGTGCTCTAGTGCTTGCTTGACGTCGTGAATACCGAGACCGGTTTTGACACGTAAGCTTTTGATCTGCTCAACGGAAATACTCATCGCTGCCTCCTTACTTTTCTGCTTTTTTGGTTGTTTTCTTGGTGACTTTTTTGACTGCTGGCTTTTCAGTCGGTTCATCGGTTGACTCGGCTTCCCTCTTGGAGACCTTAGCCGGTGCGCCAACTAGTGCCTGCAAAACCATCTCAACAGCGCGTGGCGCGTCGTCGTTGGCTGGAATCGGATAATCGATCTTGGATGGGTTAACGTCAGTATCGGTAATAGCGATAATTGGAATATTCATTCGCTGCGCTTCGCTGATAGCAATTTTGTCTTCAGTCGCGCTACCTATCACAATCAGTTCTGGCATTCCTTTAAGGTTAGCCACGCCGCCGAGGAATCGCATGGCGTGATCGTAACGCTTTTGGTGACGGGCGCGCTCTTTCTTCTCGAGTCGGCTCGCCTTCTCACTCTTCAAAAACTCTTCCATCTCACCGATTTTTTTAATTTGGGTCGCAAAATTGGAGAAGTTAGTTAGAAATCCGCCATACCAACGCTCGACCACGTAGTGAGCATCAATCGCTTCGGCAGCTTGCTTAACAATATCTCGGATCGAACGCTTTGAGCCAACAAAAAGAATTGGCTTATTTTTAGCCCGGTACTCATTAAGTAGTGCGTGTGCAGCCTCGAGACCCTTGAGCGTTTCTTCAAGATTAATCAGGGAAACGTTATTTTTTGTCATAAAGACAAAGCCCTTCGCTTTAGGGAAGGTTAGCGATCGATGATGGCCGTAATGAGCACCAGCTTCGGCCAGTTCAACTAGGGTTGGCATAGTCGCCATTTAGCTCTTTTTCTCCTTTTGAACAGCCTTAACGCGCTCTAATCGGTTCTGGAAGCGCTCAACGCGACCAGCAGTATCTACAAGCTTCTTCTTGCCGGTGTAAAGCGGGTGGCAGTTTGAGCAAATATCAACACGAAACTCCGACACAGTGGCGCCGAGTTCAAAAGTGTTGCCGCACGAGCAGACGACTTTGGCTTTTTCGAAATATTCTGGATGAATTTCTTTTCGCATGTAACGGAAGAATTGTAGCAAACCTGTTAGATCGCGTAAAGACTCGCTCCCCACCTACTCGATATTTAACCTGAAATTAGCTAAAATTACCCTAATGAGCCGGAAAAACTTTCCAACGCTCATATATATCAAATGAGTCAAGAAATTACCGAACAATTAAACGACGCCGAAGCGCTGCTAGCCGATCCGGACACGGATGCGGCGATTAAGGATCTAGCCAAGGCCGAAATCAAACGTCTGCGCGAGCAGCTCTATCAAGACGACCCGATCAACCAGCGTAACGCGATCGTTGAAGTTCGCTCCGGCGCTGGCGGTGATGAGGCCGAGCTGTTTGCGGGGGAGCTACTCCGAATGTACAGCCGTTTCGCCGAACGCCAGGGCTGGCGCGCCGACCTGGTTGAACTTAATCGCAGCGACTTAGGCGGGGTTAAGAGCGCCGTTTTGTCGATTCGAGGCCAGAACGTTTATTCCCGTCTCCGTTTTGAAGGCGGCGTCCATCGCGTACAGCGCGTTCCAAAAACCGAAAAATCCGGCCGCATTCATACTTCCGCCGCATCAGTCGTAGTCTTACCAGAAGCCCGTGATGTCGATGTGCAAATTCGACCAGAGCAGATTCGAGTTGATGTCTATCGTGCCGGCGGTCACGGCGGTCAGGGCGTTAACACCACCGACTCAGCCGTCCGAATTACCCATATCCCGACCGGCATCGTTGTAACTTGTCAGGATGAACGCAGCCAGCTGAAAAACAAGGAAAAGGCGATGGGCGTACTGCGCGCACGACTTTGGGAATCTGAATCGGCCAAGCAGAACGCCGAAACCGGCGCAGCTAGACGATCAATGATTAAGACCGGAGACCGCTCTGATAAGATTCGAACCTATAACTTCCCCCAAAGTCGGATCACCGATCATCGAATCAATACTAGCTGGCACAACATCGAGTCGATCATGGACGGCAACCTAGAGACGATCACCAGCGACTTAATCGCCGCCGACCTTGGGCTAACTGATGAAGATTAACGAGCTCCTGCGCGAATCGAGTCATTCGCTTCAAGAAGCTGGCTACACCCACGGTCAGCGAGAGGCAGAAATTATACTTGGCCACCTGACCGGCCTCGACACTACTAAACTTTTTACTAGCGGCGAAGACGAGGCCGACGAGCAGATTATTCGACAAATGCAGAAAGCGACCACTGAACGGATCAAGGGCCGGCCACTGGCTTATATCGTCGGTACTCAGCAGTTTTTCGGCTTTCAGTTTAATTGTGACGAGCGGGCACTTATCCCCCGTCCCGAAACAGAACAATTGGTCGAATTTGTCTCCAAAGAGATTCGCTCACATAAGCTGCAAAACGGAACCTTCCTTGAAGTCGGTACCGGTGCCGGCCCGATCGCCGTTAGCTTGAAGAAGTTCTTCCCCTCTTCGACGATCACCGCCACTGATGTTTCTGAAGAAGCGCTAGAATTAGCCGAAGACAACGCCAGACTACTTGGCACTGACATTGAATTCCTTCATAGCGACCTGTTAGTTAGCGTCCCCGCTAAGCCATACGACCTCATTGTTGCTAATTTGCCGTACGTCCCGCAGGAACGCTTAGCGTTTGTTTCGGAGGAGATTCTTGACTGGGAACCGATGGTAGCTGTTGAGGCCAGCGAAGACGGATACGATTATATCCGACGTTTTCTCGATACGATCAAGCCCTATACTCACCCTGGTACAATTATCGCCCTTGAGATGTGGCACACCCACGGTCCGATTGTCGAAGCGCAAATCACGTCCCTCTTCCCCGACTCAACCATCGAGGTCAAACAAGACTTGGCCGGATTCGACCGGTTTGCGCTAATCGAACTCTAGTCGAGCGAACCGAGCGTTACTTCTACGCTCAATGTTTCCTTATCACGCAGAATCGTCAGAGTGATTTTATCGCCAGGCGCGTATTTGCGGATTAGGCGTGTTAACGGATTAGTTTCCGTTATTTCGTCGCTATTTACCTTCTGAATAATGTCGCCTTGCTTGATGCCAGCTTTTTCAGCGGGTCCACCGGCGGCAATAGCCGGCGTCGTCCGGTTGCCAGTGATCAACGCCCCTTTTTCGACGGTCAAGTTAAGCGACTTAGCGATCGCTTTGGTGATCCCTTGGAAACGAACACCGATGTATGGCTGGATGATTTTACCGTGTTTTTTGTAACTCTCTAGATCCTTCTTGAGCTCATTAACTGGAATAGCAAAACCAATGCCTTCCGCGTCACCGGCAATAGCGGTATTAATGCCAATCACCTGGCCGCCCAGCGTCAGCAGCGGACCACCGGAGTTACCAGGATTGATGGCAGCATCCGTTTGGAGCAAGCCATAAAGCGACTCGGTACCGCCGCGGCCGTCTGAAGGGGTCGCGGCCCGCTCTTTAGCTGAAACTACGCCAACCGTCACAGAGTTCTGTAGCTCGCCGAGCGCATTGCCGATGGCAATCACCCACTGACCGACCTCAACCTTATCGGAGTCGCCTAAATCAGCAACTGATAGACCGGTTGCCTCAATCTTAATGAAAGCTATGTCGTTGCCGGGATCTTGCGCTACAACTTTGCCGTCGTAGGTCTTGCCGTTGGAGGAAGTGATCGTAAACTTCTCGCCACCAGTGACCACGTGTTTATTGGTCGCGATTAAACCATCGGAAGTAATAATGAATCCCGTACCAGAAGTTTGAGGCGCCTCGATCGTGCCCAAACCAAAGACATCGCGGGTAGCGCTACCAATACTGGTAACGCTCACAACCGCCGGATCTACCTTCTTACTGGCATCGATGATGGCAGACGATTCTTCGATAATAATTTTGCTCGACTTGGTGGTATTAATGTCAAAGACTTTTAGCTCACCCAAACCTAAACGCGTGCGAATCCGCTCCCCGGTCGGCGTAACTGACAGAAAGTAGAGCGAACCGATGACCGCAAAAATTGAGACTAGAACGCTAAGACAGGCAACGAGCACTAAAAACGGGCGCTGTTTTATATCTGGCTTCATCGTCTAACACTAGCTCCTTTTCTATTTCTTTGTTTTTTTAGATCCGCTGGCGCTCTCACGTCCGTGCAGGCCGCGCAAAACTGACTCGAGCGCCGTGGCGATCGTACCCATATTAACAATTGCTGGAACAATGTCAGCCACAAAACTTCTAAAAGTACCGGACAAGTTCTCGAGTCTAGCCATCATCCGATTTGCCCGGTGAAGCAAGACGATTAGGTATACCAGCGCAATAATAAAACCGGTCAGTACAACGGCCGCGAGCGTGTTAATAACTTCAATCGTTACCATTACTATTCCTCCTATTTTCGTTTATTTAGGACAACCCACGAGGCCTTGTCGAGCATCGAGTTAGGCAGCACGTGCAGTAGCCCTTTTTTGTCGCGCAATCGAATTTTGCGCGCATCCATCTTTTCGATTATACCTTCCACTTCACCAACTTTTAGCTCGTCTCCAACGTTAAAATCTGGATCTTGTGCTAAAAATACTCCCGAAATTAGATCTTGGAACAAAGCCGAAGCGCCCGCCGTAACAGCTAATCCAGCAATCGCCACGAAACCTGACAAGGCAAAAGCAATTTGCGTCAGACCGACCTGTTGTAGCATCGCCGCTATCAGTAATAGCCAGAGCGCCATGCTGAAGATCGACATCAGAATATCCTTGAGAGCCCGCTTGGCGTGCGAGACTCGGATTAGGCCACCAACAACCATCAGCACGACCTTCATTAGAAAATATCCAAGAATAAATGTTAGCAGCAGCTGCGGTAACCGCTCCCAAGCGTGACCAAAAATCTCCACAATACGATCACCAAAAGAAGTAATACCCATAGTTAAACTGTAGCACAGGCGGCCGACTTAATCCTGAAGTTGTCGCTCGAGTTCTTCGCGAACTTTTTGGATGTTGGCCCGGCCTTTAGTCTTGGCCATCACCTGGCCGACTAAAGCTTGGAAGGCGGCCGTCTTACCTGATTTGTAGTCGGCAACCGGCTTGGGATTCTCGGAAATCACTTCTCGAGCAACCACAGCAAGGTCCAGATCATGGCTAAACTGTTTCGCAGCTTCAGCCACCCCAATGCTATCGGCAGCCAGGATTACAGCTTTGGCAGTATCGTTAGTCCAGCCGTTCTCGGCCTTCAGGCGAAGGAAGAGAATGAGTTCAGCGCTTTCAGTCGGACCACCGTAGGCAATCAGCGCCTTAGCTGCTTCATGGGTCAGCGAATCGTCGGCTGACTGGACTGTTTTAATGAGATCAAAATAGCCTTTATCAATTAGAGGCTGAACCAGCTCTGGGTTAAGGCCAAGTTCCGCCAACTCGCGTCGCTGGTCTTCGGGTAGTAAATGACCACTGGCTTCGCCCGCTTCGATGCGAACAATCGGAAGATCCGGCTCTGGGAAGTAGCGGTAGTCGGCGCTGGTTTCCTTGGAGCGCATCGAGACGGTTTTGCTTTCGGCGTCGTTCCAAGTTCTTGTTTCTGGCACTAACTGCTCCCCTGACTCGAGCGCTTTAGTTTGGCGCTCAAACTCATACTGAATCGCTTTTTCGACAGCCCGGAACGAGTTGATGTTTTTTACTTCAACCTTAGTGCCAAGCGTATCGCTCTCGGAAACAGAGATATTCGCCTCACAGCGCATAAAACCTTTTTCCATATCGGCCGAGGAAATTTTGAGCGAGCGCATAATGCGCTGCAGCTCTTGGCAGAAACGCTTAACCGATTCGGCGCTGTGAAAATCTGGCTCGGTCACGATCTCCAGTAGCGGCACACCGGCGCGGTTATAGTT
>CAYGDK010000027.1:0-6080 GCA_964348645.1 uncultured Candidatus Saccharibacteria bacterium
AAGATCGTCTCGACAGGCTACTTCGGTCAGGCCAAGCGCACACTTGAGGCGACAGTTGACCGGAAGTCTGGTAGATTGATCAGCATCTATGACTTCAATCTTTATTCCGGCGAAACTTGTATCGGTACTGACCCAGCGTTCCTCAACTCCGCTAAGTGTGAATAGTCGCTAAATGCAGAGGATACTCGTTTACACTGACGGTGCTGCGCGTGGCAATCCGGGACCAGCTTCGATTGCTTATGTAATTAAAGTAGACGAACAGGTGGCAGAATTCTGCGAAGCCATTGGCGAAACAACAAATAACCAGGCCGAATACCGCGCCATGCTGGCTGCATCTCGAGAGCTACAGCGTATCGCTCCGAGTGAGGCTGTTATTACGTGCCACTCTGATTCAGAACTAATGATTAAACAGCTTCGAGGTGAGTACAAGGTTAAGGATCAGAATATCCGACCGCTATTTGAGGAAATCTCACGGATCCTTAACAAATTGACGAGCCAGGGAAACAGCATTGAATTACTGGCGGTTAGGCGCGAATTCAATAAACGCGCCGACGCGCTTGCCAACCAGGCACTTGACTCCTAACCTCATTACCTCGAAAAGTGCTATCGTTTGACCATGAAACGATTCCTTCAACTTCCGATTGATTGGGTGCTTCTTAGCATCCCCGTTCTACTGACTGTTGTTGGCATCGTGACGATTTACACGATTACTCTTAATCACCACCAGGCTACGCTAGCCGTTGACCAGGCGGTATTTTTTGCCCTGGGACTAGCGGCAATGCTGTTTGCGATGTTTTCCGACTATCGCTGGCTCAATCATGGTAGTCGGCTGTTGTATCTGTTTGGGTTAGTTCTACTTATCCCACTCTTACCATTCCTGGCTCCTAAGCTGCCGTTTGTACTGAAGATCTTTGGCGCGTACCGTTGGTTGGATTTTGGTTTCTTTCAACTGCAACCAGCGGAGGTGTTCAAGCTTATCGCGGCTATAGCTGGAGCTGCCTTTTTGGCACCGGCAATTGGAAATTTAAAGTGGAAAAAACTCGTCGGCTATTTAATATTGCTTGGCTTGCCGGTTGGGTTAGTTCTTGTTCAACCCGATCTAGGAACAACTTCTGTTATCTTTGCAGTTTTCCTGGGAATCTTTTTGGCCGCACAGCCCTCGAAGAGAACCATCGTCGGGGCCGTTTTGCTCCTTGCTGTCGGTATTCTAATCTTATGGCTAAGCCTACAGCCCTATCAGCGTAATCGTGTTGAAACATTCCTCAACCCAAATCTTGACCCGCAAGGCGAGGGCTATAACGTTCGTCAGGCGCTAATTGCTGTCGGAAGCGGCGGATTAATGGGTAGGGGATTTGGCCAAGGGTCGCAGACAGTACTGAACTTCCTGCCAGTCGCTCACGCTGACTTTATTTTTGCTGGTTACGCCGAAGCGACGGGTTTTGTCGGATCGGCAGTTATGGTTGGGTTATATCTGATTCTTTTGCAGCGCATCATTTCGATTGCCCGCATTTCCACCGATCCGTTCGGGCGGTTATTGGCGGTAGGTATTGGCGCCAAAATGTTCTTTCAAACAACTGTTCATATCGGCATGAACCTTGGAATTTTACCTGTTACTGGTATCCCGTTACCATTTATGTCGTATGGCGGAACCTCGTTAATTATCGATTTTGCAACAATTGGTGTACTACAGAGTATTTATATCCGACATAAAAAGACGCTCTTTGTCCGCTAGTTCACCTGTTTTGGTCTAGACCGATAAGCGAAAGTTGGGTACAATAACATCTGTTATGACCGATAGTAACTGGATGATTATTGAAGTCGGTGGCAAGCAGCACTTAGTGACTGCCGGTGCTCGCGTCACAGCTAATCGCTCACCGCTCGAGGTTGGGGCGACGCTTGATGCGGTCAATATTCTTAACGGTTCCAAGGTTCAGCTCACTGTAGCTGCTCACACATTCGGTCCCAAAATCAACGGTCTAAAATTCAAAAACAAAGTTCGTTACTTGAAACGTTACGGTCACCGCCAGGGTCAAACTGTTTTCGAAGTCGGCGGTGCAAAAAAAGCCGAGAGCAAGCCTGTTGAAGCCAAGGCTAAAAAGGCCCCAGCTGCAACCAAGAAGGCAGCCAAGTAAGATGGCCAAATTCGCACCGATTAGTTTTGTTCGTACGGCGGTCGAAGAAGGTCGTAAAGTTATTTGGCCAACCCGCGAACTAGTCATGCGCCACACGGTTATGGTGATCGTTTCGGTTGCCGTTGCTACTCTCATTTTTGCCGGTGTCGATTACGGCCTGCAGAAGCTCGTCATTCTTTCAATTCAATAAAATGGAAAACGAAACTCAAGATTTTAATTTAGCCGGAGAAGAAGCTGACGATAGCAAGGCTGTCAGTCGACAGAGCGGTCAAGCGGGTTGGTATGTAATCCATACTTACGCCGGCTACGAAGACCAAGTTGCTGAGAACATCGGTCAGCGCGCAGCAACACTCAAACTCCAAGACTTCATTTTTGAAGTAATTGTGCCGAAAGAAAAGCAGATTGAGATCAAGAACGGCAAGCGAAAAGTTGTCGAGAAGCGCAGCTTTCCAGGTTACGTATTCGTTAATATGATCGTCACTGACGAATCATGGTACGTTGTTCGCAACACTCCAAGCGTGACCGGTTTCCTTGGTTCCGGTGTTCGACCAACACCGATCCCTGAATCGGAAATCACATCAATCAAGGTCAAGATGGCACAAGTCGAGCCGGAGCACACCGTCGATCTTCGAAATGATGACCTTGTTCGTATTAATGACGGCCCACTTAAAGGTTACGAGGGTAAGATTACCGAAGTTGATCCTAATAAAGGTCGCGTTAAAGTATCAGTTAATATGTTTGGTCGAGAGACTCCGGTTACGCTCGACTTTTTACAGGTAAAGAAAATATAAACCATGGCTAAAAAACTAAAGACAATTGTTAAGATGCAAGTTCCCGCCGGTCGCGCAACGCCGGCACCGCCGGTTGGTACCGCTCTCGGACCGCACGGTGTTAACCTTATGGAGTTTGTTAACGCGTTCAACGAGTTAACTCGCCCAATGGGTGACACGGTTGTTCCGGTTGAGATTTCGATCTTTGAGGATCGTTCGTTCACCTTTATTACTAAAACTCCGCCAGCCGCCAACCAGCTACTTAAGGCTGCAGGTCTCCAGAAGGGATCACAGACTCCGAAAAAGGAAAAAGTCGGCAAAGTCACCCGTGCTCAGATTCGCACAATCGCCGAAAGCAAGATGCAGGATCTTAATGCTCGTACGATCGAACAGGCAGAGAAAATCATCGAAGGTACGGCTCGTTCGATGGGAATTGAAGTAGAGAAGTAAAGCGATTCATTCGCTCGTAAAAATGCCCACCGTCAGGTGGGCATTTTTTGTCTATTCCGTGCTACGATAGCACCGATGACAGACAGAGAACTGACTTGGGATTTATCGCCACTTTACACATCGGATGATGACCCGAGGATTGAGCAGGATTTACTGAGCAGTACGCAAGCCTATCGGGCTTTTGCCGACAAATGGCAAAAGGAAACGGCGCTTCTTGATGAGAAGCAATTACGAATCGCCCTTGAGGAGTGGGAGGGACTAGCAAGTGAGCACGGTTTTGACGGCAAGCCAGGTTACTATTTTAGTCTGCGTAGTTCACAGGACGTAACAAGTCCCAAAATTCGAGCGCGCCTTACCCTTGTGGCCAATACCGCCAAAGTAAATGCAGATGCTACCCGATTCTTTCCTCTTTTAATTAGCCAGGCAACTCCTGGTCAACAAAAGTCCTTATTAGCTAGTCAGGAACTGGTACACTTCCGCCCATACTTGAGGCGATTGTTCGACGAGTCTGCTCATAATCTCACCGAAGGTGAGGAGCGAGTGTTTAGCTATCTTATTGATCCGGCCTACGATAAGTGGACGGAAATGATCGAAGGTTTTCTTGGTAAAGAAGAGGCCGATGTTACAAACGATGAGGGACAGGTTGTTCGCTGCGGATACAGTGATCTTGACCAATATCTAACAAGCGCTAATCAGCTGACTAGGCAGTCGGCCGTTCGTGCTGTCGATGAAATACTTTCGAGTCATGCTGCCGCAGCTGAGAACGAGCTTAACGCAATTCTTGAAACTAAAAAGGCCAGTGACTATTTGCGTGGTTATCAACAGCCAGAGGATGAGCGGCTTCTTAGCGATATGATTGATAGCTCAGTTGTCGGGGCAATGGTTGCGGCCGTTACTAATAAGTTTGATATATCGGCCAGGTTTTACCGGTTAAAAGCCCACCTTTTGAAGCTGCCCACACTGACCTACGGTGAAAGGAATGTTACTTTTGGAACATTGCCGAATAATTACACCTTTCAGTCAGCTTGTGAGATCGTGCAGCGATCTTTGACTGAGTTAGACTCAGACTTCTCGGCGATATTTAGTGGCTTTATTAAGAATGGGCAAATTGATGTATTCCCACGGTCCGGCAAGCGAAGCGGCGCTTTCTGCGCTTATAATCGGATCGATCTGCCGACTTACATACTTCTCAATCACACAAATAATCTTCGTGACTTAACGACGCTAGCCCACGAGGTTGGGCACGGGATTAATGATGAGCTAATCAAGAAAACACAAACCGCACTCTACGCGAGTACACCGTTATCAACTGCTGAAGTGGCTAGCACGTTCATGGAAGATTTTGCTCTTGCCGAAGCCGCCGGTGAGTTGAGTGGCGAAGCGCGCTTAAGCCTTTTGGTCTCTAAATTAAACGATGATATTGCCACCATTTTCCGACAGGTGGCGGCCTTCAACTTTGAGTTCGAGTTGCACCGAGAATATCGTCTAAGAGGCTATCTTTCAAAAGAGGATATTGGTGAGTTATTCCAAAAACATATGTCAGCTTACCTGGGTGAGTCAATCGATTTCAATGACCAAGCGCGCAATTGGTGGATTGGTTGGCACCACTTCCGCCGACCATTTTATGTCTATTCATACGCCAGCGGATTATTGATATCTAAATCATTGCAAGAAAAAACACGTCGTGACCCTTCCTTTATTAATTTGGTTAAAGAATTTTTGTCGACCGGAACATCCGCAGAACCAGCACAGATCTTCGCTAAGCTAGGTATAAATATTGGTGATAATGAGTTCTGGCAGGAGGGGATTGGTTCGGTTGAGAAGATGCTGAAAGAAGCAGAAGTTCTGGCTGGACTATGAAAATAAGGAAAAGCCACTACTTTGCAGCAGTGGCTTTTCCGAAATCTCCCTACATTCTTACCAACCTCACAAAGGAATTATTCGCGCCGAATTTACTTAGACGCGGGTGGCGTAACGCAGAAAGCGAAGGTGTCTTTAACAACTCACGCTCGCTGCCTACTTTTTAAGTGCTTGAAGAATTTAGCATAATGAAAAAACAATGTCAACGACTAAGCGATGGTTTATTGGTGCGAATGAGAGTGATGTTGTGGCGCTGTCTGCCGTAGAGCAACTCAATCCAATCGATTGGCGGGCGGTACGCCAAGGATTTACTAATTATCAGGTGCTTGATGCTGCTGACGCACGGCAGCTACAGTCCGTCGGACTAACTGCCCATCAAGCCCAATCGCTAGTAAGCCGAAATCGGGACGTCTTTGCTGCTTTGGCAGAAATGAAGCGGTACGATATTAGGCTAGTTACGATCAGCGATAAGAGTTATCCCAGCCAACTATTAGAGCTAGATGATCCACCGCTCTGGCTCTTTTACCGCGGCGAATTATCTAATTGTGACGCTAAGCTCTTGTCGATCGTCGGCACTCGTAAACCGTCTCCGTACGCCGTCGCCGCTATCGAACAGTTAACACCGGAATGGCTACTGGCGAATATCGTCACGGTTTCCGGATTAGCCTACGGAGTTGATGCCAGTGTTCATCGACGCTCGCTTGATAGTGGTGGCCGGACGATCGCCGTCTTGGCCGGCGGTTTAGATAAAGTTTACCCAACCACTCACACGCAACTGGCCGACGAAATAGTTAGACGGGGCGGGCTAATCTTGTCGGAATATCCGCCGTTCGTTCGCCCTCAACCATACCGATTTCCAATTAGGAAC
>CAYGDK010000027.1:6180-9394 GCA_964348645.1 uncultured Candidatus Saccharibacteria bacterium
GCCGAGGGTCAACTCTTACACTTACTGACTGACGCGTCCTACGATCTCGATCAGCTCGTCGCTAAGACTGGCATGACAATCGAAAACATTTTAGGATTAGTTACACGGCTAGAACTTTCTGGCAGTATATTCCAGGATAGTGCGGGTCGATATTCCACTAAACTTCATGGCTAAAAAACTCGTAATCGTAGAAAGCCCCGCCAAAGCCAAGACAATCGGTCAGTATTTAGGCGCGGACTATATTGTCCGTGCCTCCTACGGTCATGTTAGAGATTTGCCAAAGAGTAAACTTGGAATTGATGTTGAACATGACTATGCCGTTGACTACCAAACTATTGCTCGTAGCAAAAAAGTTGTCAGTGACCTAAAGGCTGCTTTAAAAAATGCCGACGAGCTTTACCTAGCGACGGACTTTGACCGTGAAGGGGAGGCAATTGCGTGGCATTTGTCCGAAATACTTAAACCAAAATCAGTAGCAAAGCGCATTACTTTTCACGAAATCACTAAATCTGCAATTCAGCACGCCGTAGATAATCCACGCGAAATTGATGCCGATCTCGTTGACGCACAGCAGGCACGACGAATTTTAGACCGACTAGTCGGCTATAAGTTGTCGCCATTCTTGTGGAAGAAAGTGTACCGCGGTTTATCGGCGGGTCGAGTTCAGTCTGTTGCTGTCCGGCTCATTGTTGATCGCGAACGAGAGATAAAGGCCTTTGATTCGCGTGAGTATTGGACGTTGGACGCGATCCTAAAAAGTAAGCACGGCGAATTTGAGGCGTACGTTGCCGAAAAGAATTCGACCAAGCCATTAGAGGTGGCAAGTGAAGCTGACATCCAGAAGCTTGCTGGCACGCTCAAAAACGCAACACTGAAAGTTACGGAGATAGAAATTGCCCATTCCCAGACGAATCCCCAGGCGCCGCTCATTACTTCAACACTTCAGCAGCGGGCGGCACAGCACTGCCACTTCAGCGCCAAGAAGACAATGAAGGTCGCACAGGATCTTTATGAGGGTGTCGATATTCACGGTATGGGCACGGTTGCGCTCATTACTTATATGCGTACCGATTCCTACAATCTAGCCGATCAAGCCAAAAAGCAGGCGGCTTCGGTAATCGTTTCCGATTTCGGCGCCAAGTATCTTCCAAGTAAACCAAATATTTATACAAAAAAGGTCCGCGGAGCACAGGAAGCGCACGAAGCAATCCGTCCAACTAACTTCGCCCTGTCGCCGACGATGCTCAAGGAAAAGCTTTCTAAAGATCACTTCCGACTCTATGAATTAATTTGGCGCTCGGCCATTGCCTCCCAAATGTCACCGGCTAAAGTCGAGACAACGACGGCCACGATCGAATCTGGGGATAAAACTCGACTGATTGGTAGGGGGCGCAAATTAACTTTTGACGGATATTTAAAAGTCTTTGCCGATGCCGAGGAGCGATTTGAGGCCCTACCAGAGCTAGAAGAAGCCGAAACCGTTGCCTTCAAGAAACTCGACCCTACCCAACACTTCACACAACCACCGGCTAGATATTCTGAAGCAAGCTTAGTTAAGGAATTGGAAAAGCGGGGGATTGGCCGACCTTCCACCTACGCTCCAATAATGTCGACGATCGTTGATCGCGGTTATGTCACCAAGCAGACAGGACGATTTGTGCCGGAATCAGTAGCGGAAGTGGTGACCGATCTACTGGTGGAGCATTTCCCAACTGTTGCTGATTACAACTTTACTGCCGAAATGGAAGATACGCTTGATGACGTCGCTGAGGGCAAAAAGGATCTAACGAAGGCACTTGATGATTTCTATAAGCCGTTTGCTGATCTCTTAACGAAAGGCGAGAAGTCAGTCGATAAAAAAGCAGTTGTTGAGGAAAAAACGGACAAAAAGTGCCCAGAATGTTCCAAGCCGCTTGTGATAAAACTTGGCCGTTTCGGTAAGTTTTACGCGTGCTCGGGCTACCCTGACTGTAAATACACAGCGCCAATCACAGAGAACATGGACGCGGAGTCCCAGGAGGCCGTTAAAGAGCAAAGCGGGGAGAAGTGTCCGGAGTGTAAGGACGGCGATTTAGTGCTAAAGCAGGGCAGGTTCGGTACGTTCTTTGGCTGCTCAAATTATCCAAAGTGTAAACATACGAAGGCAATTGTTGTTTCGTCCGATGTGCCTTGTCCTAATTGTGGCAAAGACCTAGTGCGCAAGATGACACGTCGCGGTAAGCCGTTTTGGGGTTGCTCTGGCTACCCGAAATGCAAAACCGCTTTTTGGGACGAACCTATTAATGAAAAGTGTCCAGAATGTAGTAACCTGCTCGTTAAGAAAAAAGCTGGCATCTCCTGCAGCCAGTGCGAGTATACGAAGGATGGCATTCCTGAAGAAGCGGCGAGCGCTAGCTAATCTAGCGGATTTCCGTAGTATTACTTTGAATGAAAAGTGTCCTTCCTCAAGCGGTTGAAAAACTATCCAATGCCCTAGCAAGTCTGCCAGGGATTGGCCCAAAGACGGCTAATCGCTTAACGTTCTACCTTCTTGGTCGCAAGGATGAGGAGCTTAAGGACTTTGGTAGCGCCTTCTCGGAACTGAAAGAAAACGTCGTTACGTGCTCAACGTGCCACATTATCGCCGAAGCCGATCCGTGTCCCATTTGCTTGGACACAACCCGCGAGAGCGAAAAACTAGCGGTTGTAGAAGAGTCGCTGGACGTATTGGCCCTCGAAAAAGCACGCTTCTCTGGACGATACCACGTACTGGGGGGACAGATTTCCCCAATTAATAACGTTGGCCCTGACCAGTTGACGATTGAGGCGTTAGTTACTCGGCTAGCAGAAAAGACAGTAAGCGAAGTGATACTAGCGACCGATCCGTCACTGGAAGGTGAAGCGACGGCACTCTATATAGATGAACAAATTAGCCAAGCCCAAAAAGCCGGCACAATTTCGGCTGATATTATTGTGACGCGCCTAGCTCGGGGGCTGCCAGTTGGTGGCGATCTCGAATACGCCGACGAGTTGACGCTAAGTCGTGCGCTTGAGGGCCGACAGTCGTTTGGGGCTAAGTAGTTTTAATAACTGTTGCACTCGAATATTTTTCGATACTATAAGCGAGAACAATGGAAAACAATTTACCAAACGATCAAGAATTTGCCTGTGAAGACTGTGGTTTTACCTCGCCACTAACTAACGATGTTTGCCCAAACTGCAGCGGCCGGATGAC
>CAYGDK010000028.1:0-8939 GCA_964348645.1 uncultured Candidatus Saccharibacteria bacterium
TTCGCAAAACCAGCGGCAAGATCGTCAAATCCTTTATTACAACCGCTGACGACGTCAATCACATATTAGATCAGTACTCTGGGATGCAATCAGAGTTGAACGAACTCGTGGAAGTCTCGGAAGAGGACGAAGAGCCCGAGAAGGTCTTAGACAAAGATATCACCGAGACATCTCCGGCCGCTAAAATAGTCACTTCCCTACTAAAGCGCTCGGTACGCGAGAAGGCGTCCGATATTCACATTGAACCATCAGAAGAAGATGTATCGGTTCGGTTCCGTATTGACGGTGTATTGAGAAAAGTACTAACGCTACCCAAAGAGATTCAGCCCGCCGTAACAAGCCGGGTGAAGATTCTATCCAATCTTAAGATCGACGAGACTCGCCTTCCTCAAGACGGCCGCATCCAAATACTGCTCGATGGGAACAAGATCGACTTTCGTATCTCGACGTTACCAACTGTTAACGGCGAGAAAATCGTCGCTCGCGTTCTTGATCACTCCGGTGGCGTCCTTAATTTAACCGACCTGGGTGTTCGTGGCCGTGCGTTAAAGGTACTTGAAGACAACCTAACCAAGGCTCACGGAATGACCCTGATAACTGGACCGACTGGTTCGGGAAAATCGACGACGCTCTACGCTATGATCCACAAGATCAAAGACGAAGCGATCAACATTATTACGATGGAAGATCCGGTTGAGTACCGGATGCCGGGCGTCAACCAAAGCCAGGTCAATTCCAAAATTAACTTCACTTTTGCCAGCGGCTTGAGGTCGATCCTGCGACAAGATCCCGATGTAGTGATGGTTGGTGAAATTCGCGACAAAGAGACCGCTGATATCGCGATTAACGCCGCTCTAACTGGCCACGTTGTCTTGAGCTCACTACACACTAATGATTCAGCTGGCGCGCTTCCCCGTTTACTCGATATGGGCATCGAGCCATTCTTGATTACCTCGAGTACCAATGCCATTGTCGCCCAGCGGCTGTGCCGCAAGGTTTGTGAGAAGTGCCGGCAGGAAGTTGATCCTAAGCCCGAGCATCTTGAGGTAATCAATGCTGAAATCGAGCTGCTTCCAGATCCAGAGAAAACCGAGGCTAAGGCAAAGAAAAAGCTATACATCGGAGCAGGTTGCCCAGCTTGTGGTAATTCAGGATATAAGGGTCGGATCGGAATTTTCGAGATATTAGACGTGACGGAGCCTATCAGAATGTTAACAATTAAGCGCGCTTCGAGTTCCGAGATCATGATCCAGGCTCGAAAGGATGGTCTAATTACTTTGAAGCAAGACGGTATACTCAAAGCGCTGGATGGCTTAACAACCATCGAAGAAATCTGGCGCGTCACCAAGGACTAACATGCCACTCTTCAACTACCAAGCCAAAGAACTATCGACTAACAAGAATCAAGACGGTCAGATCGAGGCTGAAAATATTAGCCAAGCCGGAAAACTTCTTCGCGAACAGAAATTGTTGCCAGTTAAGATTACTCAATCCAAAGCTGGAGGCCTGCTTGGTGGTCGGAAAAAGGTCCCTCTAAAAGAACGGATAATCTTCACTCGCCAACTCGCGGTTATGATGAAGGCCGGCCTACCGGCAGTCAAAGCCCTTGAAGCACTACATAAACAAACTAATAACCAGTCCTTTAAGAAAGTAATTACCGACCTGATTCAGCAAGTAAAGGGCGGGCAGCCGCTTTCGACAACGATGGAGAAGTACCCCAGAGTCTTCCCTGAGGTTTATACCGCTGTCGTTCGCGCCGGCGAGCAAACTGGGCAGCTGTCTGAGGTTCTTTTTAATCTCGCAGATCAACAGGAAAAGCAGGCCGACTTAATTTCGAAAGTTCGCGGGGCCATGATGTATCCGGCAATAATCTTCATCGCCCTGATTGGCGTGGTCTTTCTGATCATTTTCTTCGTCCTACCAAGCCTTAAGACAGTTTTTAGCGACTTTGGGGCTGAGCTACCGATACAAACCAAGGCCCTCTTTGCTATTAGCGACATGTTTCGCAAATATTTCTACATAGTCTTCCCGCTCTTTGTCGTCGCTGGCTACTTGGTAAAACTATGGTTTAGCCGACCCGGCGGAAGGCTCGTCTACGATAAATTGAAAATAAAAATTCCAGTCTTCGGCATGCTGACAACTAAGGTTTATATGGCAACCTTTTCGCGAACTATGAGCATGTTAATCAAGGCCAGCCTACCGATAATTGAAGCCCTTCGTATCGTTCAGAAAACAATCGACAACAAACATTACGAAGCGGCGTTCAACCGTATCATTAAGCTTGTCGAGAGCGGCAAACCACTTTCGGCAGCAATTGCCAAAGAACCGCTTTTCCCGCCAATGGTAAGTCAACTTACAACACTCGGTGAAGAATCTGGCAATCTCGATTCCGTCTTAAACGAAATAACACGCTTCTATGACACTGAGGTCGAGAACCTAACAAAGAATCTGGCCTCACTCATCGAGCCGATCATGTTGATTGTTATGGGCTTGGCCGTCGCATTTGTTGTGGCATCGGTGCTTGGACCAATCTACAAGCTGGTTAGCGATTTTCAGTAATGAAACGGCGGGGCGTAACGGTCATCGAAACCCTGATGGCGGTCACTGTTTTTACGTTAGCGATTATGTCGCTTTTCGGTGTTTTCTCGGTAGTATTCCGCTACACCCAACTGTCTAGGGAGATGTCGGTGGCCAGCAACATCGCGCAACAACAAGTCGAACAACTTCGACTCGGCGGCTACGATAGCGTCCCGCTTAATAGTAATCCGTCACCGGTACCGACTACGCTGCTACCGAATGGTCAGATAAAAACGTATGTCGCATATTACGAAGGCAATGACCGCATTAAACAAGTGACTATTGCCGTCTACTGGGATAATCGTCCCGAGAGCCGAGCTATAGAAGTCGTTACCCTGATCGGCCAAGGAGGGATAAGTGGCTAATCTCGCAATCAGACGCAGCTTCACTCTTATTGAAACACTTGTGGCAATGTCGATTTCGATTACTGTCGGCATCGTTATCTCTCAGACCTTCTACGACGGCTGGAGAGCGCAACTTAATCAGGAGACCTACAGCGAGCTTCAGCGCTCCAGTCGAGTTTCTCTTGATGAAATGGGTCGCCAAATTCGTAATGCCACCAGCGTTGTAAGTGCGATCACAATTGGCGGCCAGGCATACACCAGCGACCAAGACACCATTATCCTCCGCCTACCACCTCTCGATACTAACAACACCATCCTTATCGGAGACGATTACCTCGTTTTTGAGAAAAACGAAACTCGGCATGAGCGACTGATCAGCCCTCTGGCTAGCAGCGTCCGAGCCTCGCAGCACACACCCCTAACTCTAAATCCTAACGTTGGCGAGATAGTTATCCGTTATTATGATGTGGCGGGCGTTGAATTGATTCCCGGGACAAACAATTTAACCAGCGCGCGAACTATCAAAATCAGCCTTACTTCGACGCGGACCGTTGCCGACCGCACATTTAACCGACAGCTCGAGTCAACAACTATATTAAGAAACAAAACAGGAGGAGTTTGGGTAAATGATCAAAATCAAAGCCAGAGCCAGAACTGAGTCTGGACACATCCTAATCTTCGCCTTGGTCTTGATGAGCATTCTGTTCACTCTGACTACGGTTTCGCTACAGCTAGTTCACTACGAAGGCGGCTCAGTTAACCTCTCCCACTCCAACCGCGAGGCACTCAACATCGCCGAGGCGGGCGTTGAGCACGCCATCCGCCAGCTCAACCTAAACTCCAACTACGCCGGCGAGTCTGATCGAAGCTTGGGCAACGGATCGTTTAGCTTGAACATCACCGGCAGCGGTGCCACCAGGACGATTGAGTCAACCGGGTTTGTTCCAAATAGCACAAACCCGAAATCAAAACGGATAATTATCGTTGATGCCAGCCTTAACTCTGAAAATGTTGAGTTCTTTTACGGGGTCCAGGTCGATGCTGGCGGCATCCAAATGGGCAACAACGCCGTGATTAACGGCAATGTCTACAGCAACGGTAATATTATTGGCAGCGAAGGCGCGGCAATCAGCGGCGATACGATTGTTGCCGGAGGATTGACCGACACGGCCACTATTTCTTCGGAAATCCAGGACGCCGATCATCAGTTTGCCACCGACTCAACCAACGAAGATATCGCCCAGTCGTTTACTGCAACCGCCGCAGAACCACTCTCAAAGATTTCTGTCTTCATTGGCAAGACCGGCAACCCGACGACCAACATTTCCGTTCGAATTGCTGAAAACTCAAGCAACTCGCCGGTCAAAACCAGTCTGGCTAATGGCGTCATTTCTTATTCCTCAGTTGGTTTAACCCCCTCCTGGATCGACGTCACATTCACCAATCCGGCAACTCTGTTGTCGGGCGAGAAGTATTGGATCGTGCTCGATACAAATGGTCACTCTGCCTCCAACTATTGGAACTGGAGAAAAGATACCGGCAACAACTACGTCAATAATAGCGGCAAATATTCGAGCAACTGCTGCACCGGAAACCCTTCTTGGAGCGACGTCGGCGGTGACTTAATGTTCCGTGCCTGGCTGGGTGGCGTGGCTAATCGCATCGAAAACGTTACAATCGGCAGTAACCTAATCGGCAGCGGCCGGGCGAATCAGTTTGTTAATACAGTTATCCGCAATAGTCCTTGCCCGAACCCCTACTGTATCGTCAGTAACCCGTCACAGGAGCCGCTACCGCTCTCAGACGGAGTCATAAGTGATTGGAAGAACGTGGCATTGGCCGGTGGGGAAATAAACGGAGACTACCTACTAACCAACGGCGCCGTTGGATCTCTTGGGCCCAAAAAAATAAACGGTAACCTCGTACTAGACAATAACGCCATCCTGACTATGACAGGTACAATCTGGGTTACCGGAACTGTCACAGTCTCAAATGGCTCGACACTTCGCCTAGACCCGGGTTACGGACAAAACTCGGGGATGCTAGTGAGCGACAATACGATGCTCATCTCAAATAACGCAACCTTCGTCGGGGCCGGCACCAACAGTTTTATCATGATCGTCACAACCAGAGACGACAAAAATGGTGTTTCAATTACCGTAGATAATAATTCCGTTGGCGTCATTTACTACGCGGCAAAATCACGCATCCAGTTCGCCAACAATGCTACGGCGAAGGAGGCAACCGCTTGGGGTATAAACTTAAGCAACAACTCTTCGATCACCTATGACTCTGGGCTAGCAAACTCCACATTCACCGGAGGACCTGGCGGCGGTTGGTCCGTAACTAGAGGAACTTGGCGAGAGCTGAATTAGCCTTTGGGGTCCCTGCGAAATTGCTGTATCGTAAATATGGAGGGAACTTGAGTACAACTATCGGTATCGACATTGGGTATGAAACCGTCAAGGTAATCGGTCTCGAAAAGGCTGGTAAACGCTGGCGACTAAAGGGCATGAATATCGCCCCAATACCTGTAAGCTCATGGCAGACTGAAGTACTAGCCAATCAAGAGGCTATCGCTCAAACAATTATCGACGCCCTCCGCCTCGCCAAGCCTGGAGCAATCACCGGCAAGCGGGCAATGATCGCCCTACCTGAGTCGGTCATTTTTTCAGGTACATTCTCGATGCCGCTTCTCAGCGAATCTGAACTAGCTGAAGCGATACCGTTCGAATTAGCCGAGAAGCTCTCGATCAATCTTGAGGACTTTTATTTTGACTACGAAGTCGTCACCACCAAATGCAAGCCACTCGACCCCAAGTCTCTGCCAGCCGAGGAGGTAAAGGATCCTAAGATAACAAAAGCGGACGAGAAAGACAAAAAAGAGGAAGCTAAACCGCTTAATCAAGATGGACTGACAGTATTTGCCGTTGCTGCCAAAAAAACACTAATCCAGTCAGTGATCGAATTGTTGGAACAGGCAAAACTTGAGTTAGCCGGTATCGATATTAAACCAGGCGCTATTGCCCGCTCTGTTATCAGTAAAGGCGACCAACACGCCCGGGCTATACTTGACCTTGGCGCAGGAAGTACCGGCGCATCAATCGTCGAGGGACAAAGTATTCGCGTTACCTCCACCGTTCCCTGGGGTGTGAAGGCGTTACTCGACAAACAGTTGACTCCAGAGGAACTCCAAAAAGAATTTAGCTCTGTTTTCGACGAACTGGTTCACATCACTAAGTTCTTTGAAAATCGCGTTTGTCCGGGTATCCGAATCGAGGAGATTATCCTTTCCGGATCCGGTACGAACATCGCCGGAGTTGTTGAAGTCTTCCAGCAACAAACTGGCCTCAAGGCCAGAATCGGCGCTCCGTTCGGCTTGGTTGAGACGCATCACTACCCAGTCTCGACCCGTTTCTCGCACACATTTGCCGACGCTGTCGGTTTAGCTATGAGGGGAGAATAATGCTCAACCTTCTGCCGCCAGAACTTAAAGAACAGCGACGAGTAAAGTCGCTACTATATAGCAGCGCACTCACCTACGTCTTCATCGCCGTCGTGGTTGGGTTGGGCATCGCCGGATTTGCCACCTGGGGCTTTGTTCAGCAGAGCGAGATTGGCAACCGGGAATCAACGATTCAGCAACTGGCTAACCAACGAAAGTCCAAAGAAGATATTATCGCTAAAGCAAGTTTTGTCGAAGACCGATTACTAGCATCCAGTTCACTAATAGAAAAAAGGAAATGGGAGGAGATACTAAACGAAATCGCGACCGCCACACCGAGCGACACTAAACTGAGCGGTATTCGCGTCGGTAACACCACAAACGCTCAGTCAGTCGATATCTCTATCAGCGGTAAAACAACTGACCGCCGTTCCATTGTGCTATTCAGAGACAAGCTAGAAGGCGTTGAGGCAATTACAAAGTCTACAATCCTAACTCTTGCCGAGGAAGAGGCTGAAGGCCGAAAGCTATTTAGCTTCGCCCTAAGCGCGCTATATACCGTACCAAAGGAACAAAAGAATCCATGAAACTACTAATCAAGAATATTTATTTTTGGGTTGCAACTATTTGCCTAGTCCTAGTTGTCGGTGGGGCATCGCTGTGGTTCCTGCCGCCTCTGTTGAAACAGTTCAAGGAAAACAACGATAAGATCGCCAGTCTTGACAGTCAAATCTCCGAGAATGAACAGTTTCTAACAACCCTGCAAGGCATCGAGAAACAGTCGGACACACTCGACGTCCTGAACAGTAAAGCCCAACTCTCGCTTCCGAAAGAACCGCAGCCTGAGATATTAATTCTGCAGCTCGACGGACTCCTAAAATCTCTCAATCTAGATAAGGTTGCCATCGAGGTGCCTCTCACCGCCACAACTGCAAGTAAAAATGCGCCGGCTGGCATGGTTGTGACCAAGTTTACGCTAACTGGAAAAATGAGCTTTGCTCAAGCAAAAGAATTGATCACAAGCCTCCGTGGCTTAAGCCGGTGGAATAAGTTAACTAGCCTTGATCTGGTTCAATCGGAGAGTGCTACAACTGTTACGCTCAGCGGTGAATCTTATTCCAAAAATACAGCACCAAAACCGTTCACGGGCAGTCAATCGTTCCTGGCTAACGCGACCAAGCTGTTCGACAGCCTGACTCCGTATACGACCGTTCCCGATGTTAAGACCGAGGGTACTTTCGGTAAGAGTGACCCGTTTAACCAGTAATCACGTTATTAGTCGAGTTTTACTTCAACAATTTCGGCGCCGAGCGTTTGTAGCTTAGCGGTCAGGTGTTCGTAGCCACGGGAAAGGACGCTAAAGTTTTCGATACGGCTCTCCCCTTCAGCGATCAAAGCCGCAATAACGTAAGAGAACCCTGCCCGTAGGTCGGGTACGGTGATAGTCGTGCCCTTGAGAGCAGTTGGTCCGGTTATCCGGGCGCTCTGACGATAGTTTCTTTTACCAAACTTTGAGCGGATCGCCTCGATCGGTTCTTGAATCACTTCAATTTTGGCGCCCATTTGATTGAGCGCATCTGTGTAACCAAACCGACTTTCGTAAACTGTCTCGCGAACCACCGAAACTCCGTGAGCCTGGGTGAGGGCAACCACAAACGGCTGTTGCCAGTCAGTCATAAAGCCAGGGTGAACGTCTGTTTCGATCGTAATTGGGTCCAGCTTCTGACGCTCCCGGAAGAATGTAATGCCGTCGCGTGTCACCTGAAAACCGCCACCGACTTGGTGGAACTTATTCAAGAACGTCATCATATCGAGCTGGTTGGCGTTTCGGACAAATATTCGTCCGTTGGTGCCTAGCGCCGCGCATGCCCAGGATGCCGTTTCGTTGCGGTCAATCATGCCGGTGTGGGTGGCGCCGTTTAGTCGACGAACACCTTCAATAGTGATTGTCCGATCAGTATCAACAGAGATTACTGCGCCCATTTTTTGCAAAAAGCAGATCAGGTCCATAATTTCTGGCTCAACGGCCGCGTTATGTAACTCGGTCGTTCCCTCGGCCAGGACGCTCGCCAGCAACACTTGTTCGGTTGCACCGACACTTGGGTACTCCAGCGTAATAATCGCTCCCTTGAGCTTCTTGGCACGGAACATCGCCCGATCATTCTTCTCCTCGTACACCGCACCTAGCTCAGCCAGCGCTTTGATATGAAAGTTAACTGGTCGGGGTCCGATGTCGCACCCACCAACCTTTGCAACGAGTGCCTCGCGGAACCTCGTCAGCAACGGACCACACATTAGAATTGGGATACGGCTTCGGCCTGTCACGCCCTCCAGATCTTTTTCCTTCAACGGGCGCATCCCTTGGGCGGTAATTTGGAGTGTACCTGGCCTAATCTCCTGGACGTCAACTCCAAGACGACGGAAGAGCGTCGTCATAATTTCTACATCTTCAATTTTGGGCACGTCACGGATAATACAAGGCTCATCGGTTAGAAGCGCCGCCACCATATTCTTGGGGACGGTATTTTTGGCGCCGCGCAATGACACTTCACCGACAAGTGGTCGGCCACCGC
>CAYGDK010000029.1:0-1354 GCA_964348645.1 uncultured Candidatus Saccharibacteria bacterium
CTTCAGCCCCGGCTCAATCAACTCGGCATCGTCACCATCCAAGATTTGGGCGAAGCGCCCAAGCAGCTACTCACAACGACTTTCGGTGACTTTACTGGCAGCTGGCTCCACGATATCGGTAACGGTCGCGACAATAACATCCTGCGCTCGTTTCGCTCGCTACCCCAGGAAAAATCAGTTGGTCACTCTTATACGTTGCCTCGCGATATCCACAGCCTCGAAGACGCCAAACGAACACTCCTACTCCTGAGTGAACGGGTTGGTGTTCGCTTGCGCCGCAAGGGCTTGATCGGTCGAAATATCTCGGTCTACGTTCGGTTTCATGATCGGCGCGGCTGGGGACAGAGCGCAACGCAGAAAGAATACATCCACGACGGCTACGACATCTACCAGGCAGGAATGCGTCTTCTGACTCGGATCGGTTCACCGCCGCCGATCCGGCTTCTTGCCATCAGTGTCAGCGACCTAGCGGGACAAACCGAGGTGACTCAACCCCTCTTTGGTGACGATCAGCGTTATGAAGATCTAGTCGGGTCGCTCGACCTACTCAACGATCGCTACGGCGAGTTTACGGTTTTCCGCAGTTCGCTCGCCACCCTCAAACGCCGGATTCACAACCTGCCCGACGGCCGTAATAAACGCATCTACCTACCGAAGATTAGCGAGATAAATCCGTTTATTAAAAGAATCACTTGACGTTCGGTTTTTGTTCGCTACGATAGATTTATGCTTACACCAAAACAAAAACAAATTTTGGATTACATCGAAAAGTTTATCGAAGACAACGGCTACTCACCGAGCTATCGGGAGATTGCCGAAAACTTCGCGTTCTCGTCAGTGGCAACGGTCGCTGAACACATCGAGAACCTTCGCCTCAAGGGCTATCTCTCCAGCGAAGCCGGCTACCGTTCTTTGCAAGTTAAGGAGGTCAACGTCGAATCAAGCTCAAATCCGTTTGAATTCTTAACAATTCCGCTCCTGGGTGCCATTCAAGCCGGTAAACCGATCGAGGCCGTTAAGACCAGCGAAACACTGGAGATTCCACGCGATATGATGGCCCGCAACGCTTTTGCCCTGAAGGTAAAAGGGGATTCGATGATCGACGACGGCATCCTAGAGGGCGACTACGTGGTCGTTGAGCCGTGCCAAAGCCCCAAGAACGGCGATATTATCGTTGCCTTGATCGACAAGGACGACGTTACCCTAAAGCGTTTCTACCGCGAAAAAGACCATATCCGTTTGCAGCCGGCCAATAAGAAATACCAACCAATTAGGGTTAAAAAGATTACGATCCAAGGAAAAGTCCGCGGAGTAATTAGAAAGTTTGGCTAAACGCCACCACGGCCAGTAGTTT